>CALKIU010000110.1 GCA_937995745.1 uncultured Bacillaceae bacterium
AAACTCTCCATAAAATTTCATGAAAAGTTGAACTGCTCGTTTGTTTGGCTGCATTTACAGCCGGTCTTCGTTGGCGTATGATTTGTTTAGTTTTCAAAGAACTATTTATGTGCGACTTTCTTAATATAACATCTTAAAATATTATTGTCAATAACTTTTTATTAATTCTTCGCCGCCTCGCAGCGACGAAATAAATAATATCATTAATCCATCCGCGAGTCAACTATTTTTCTTTAAATATTTTTATCTATTTTGGTGCAAATTTTACCTATTCAAACAAAAACCGTTTCAATCGCATGCAGGGCTGTAAGCCCAACAATAAGGCGGAGTTCTAAAATTGCTATTCCATGAAACAGAACAACTCCCGCTTCAAACAAAATTAAGCGGGAACAGTTCACACAATCCATGTCTCTATGACAACCAAGGCACACAGACCGGGAATTCCCAACAATCCGGCAACGGCGGAAGTCATCAAATTAATTGGGATATAAATGCCAAACCGGTGACCGAATACATTAAGAAAAAACAAGAGCAATGCCCCGATTAACAACTTGACGGCGCCATGTCCCAGCAGTTTGAACAATTTTGCAGGCGAACCGATAAGAAATAACAAGATTAAAAACCCTGAAATGATGGCGATGAATTTCAACAATTCCATAAAAAAATCCCCCCACCAGATCCTTTTATAAAACAATATGTACAAGTTCATAAAAAAGACCTGGTTTCGAGGGATTCCGTTTATTTTCTTAAATTCAGCTTTCTGTTCTTCGCTTCTTTTAAAAGAAAGTAGTATTTTGCTTCCGTTATTTTGGCTTCGCAAATCAATTCTTCCGACGGTTCAAAACTTTTCCCAAGCAATTTTTTTTGGTTGGCCCGGATGGTCCCGAGACGCTTCAGCTCCCTTACCAGCAACTCATCAAATTCCCTGCGAAGACTTCCCTTTTTCCGAAAAAACATCTTTATATCCCCCACCTGAAATACTCAACAAAGCCATTTACAATGTTTGGCTGACAATTTTTAAAAGGGATGTGCACCCAAAACAGACCCCTTCCCTTTTTCAAATAGAGTCCTTTCACCAACACCCCTCAAACCCTTGGGAATACTCACTTGTTATTCTTTATGAATTTTCCGCTGACTGTCTTCCGTATCCTGGCATCTTGTACATATACTTAAATCCAAATACATCAAATCAATTATTATTTTTTTCTTTTCCGCTACATAATCTTGCTCTTCTCACCCGCAACTCGTACTGCAGCAGGTATTATTTCTTTTGGTTTCACAACATCCCATAATAAAAACCCCCATCCTTTATAAATATTTTTTAATATCTTCTACTACAATGGACACAAAGATTGCTAAAAGTCTGGTTTTACTACTTTGCTGAGCATAAATAAAGAAGACAAGGACAGGGCTGTTGCCGCCATCATAAACGACATTATTGTCCCCAAGTCCATTCCTTTTGCAAAAAATGCTTCGGCTATTGGCAGAGTACCGAATATATCAGCATACATTGGAATACTCACTATAGTAGCAAGCAACACTGCAAAAGGATTGTTTTCTCCAATCACCTTTTTCTATGACTGTCTGGGGAATCCAGTTATGAATGGCTTCGCCTGTACCTACTCCGATTAATACGTATAGCCAAACCCCTTTGATAATATCTCTGACCTGTTCCTTTGAATATGATATTTTTCCTGCGAGTCATTCAGGCACTTCTGCATCAACATCGTCGGTTTCCCTTACATATACTTCTGCATATTTTTCAAGTCTAAACTTTTCTATTAAAGTTCCTCCGACAACTGCCAAAATCAAGCCTACTGCAGCATAGGCTATGGCAATGTCACGACCGAAAAATGACATTAACAACATCAATGATACCAAATCTACCATAGGTGAAGATATTAAGAAAGAGAAGGTTTCACCCAAAGGCAAACCGGACGATGTAAAACCTATAAAAATTGGTATGCTGAAGCAACTGCAAAAGGGGGCTATCGTCCCAAGTAATGCCCCAAATATATTCCCTTGAATACCTTTTACTCTTCCGGGAATCTTCTTTGTCTTCTCTGGCGAAAATACTCTGGATATAGGAAATGACAATTATTAATGCTGATAAGAATATAAATATTTTTATTGTATCGTATATAAAAAAGTGAATACTTCCATCTGCTTTATCATTAATAGATAAGCCAAATACTTCCTCTACGAGAAGTCTTATTTGTTCTGAACGCTATTCCATTTTTAATAGTTGGTCATTTAACCAGTCACATATCATTGACAATATATTCTCCCCTTACCTTTTACACAGTTCAAGGTATTTTTCCGGTTACTCACATCTTTTAAATTCACTGCACTCTTTTATTAGATTAATTTTATTCTGCTTATCAAATCTGGTTGTTCTTTACTCTCTGTATTAAATCCTCCACTTTTTCCTTAATTAAATCTCTTGTTTTTCTGTAATCCTCTATAGGTCCGCCAGACGGGTCGCTAAGTCCCCAATCTTCTCTATGCTGACATGGTACATAAGGGCATTCTACATTACATCCCATCGTTATTAATATATCTACTTCCGCTGGAATATCACTTAATAGTTTCGGATGATGGTCACTCATATCCACTCCTGCTTCTTCCATTACCTGTACTGCCAGTGGTTTCACTTCAGGGTAATTTTCTGTTCCTGCCGAGTATGCATCCAATACCTCACTTCCTAATTTTTTTGCCCAACCTTCTGCCATTTGAGAACGGCAAGAGTTGTGGACACATACAAATGCAACCTTCTTTTTCATATGTTTGTTATTCTCCTTTTATCAGTCTGCTTAAACCAGTGCCTTGTATTGTTGGCTATTCTAACAAGCGCAAGCATGACTGGGACTTCAACCAATACCCCTACAACTGTTGCAAGAGCGGCTCCAGATTCCAGACCAAAGAGCGCAATTGCTACTGCAGATGCAAGTTCAAAGAAGTTGCTTGCTCCAATCATTCCCGCACCTGAATCTTATCTTCCCATAGTTGCTCACATGTAAAGTTACTGTTTTTATATTTATTTTATTAAGTCTTTCTACATCTCTTTGCAATTGTGTATTTTTAACCGTTTTGTTTTTAATACATTCATACAGTCGGTTATTTTCTTCAATAAACTTATTATCTATTCTATAATAGACCTATTGCGATTTCTTTTCACTGGTTATAACACCTGAAGTTTTTAATTTGTTTAGATGCCTTGAAGCGTTGGACTGAGTCATATTCAGCACTCTTTCTATCTCGCACACACACAGAGTTCTTGTCTTATTAACAAAATGATTTGGCTGATTCCTTATCTCTTCCACTACAACAACTTTATTTTACTTTTACAACAACTAATGATCGCCTGAATTCCTGCAAAATTTTTCCTATTTTTCTTACCCCTTTTTCCTTAATCCTCACTATATGCACCTCTAACAAACTCCTTTCCCTTTTCAAATAAACTCCTTTGACCAACACCCCTCAAACCCTTGAGAATGCGAGCTTGTTATTCTCTTCTGGTTTTCCATTTAATCCCTCTATCCTTGAACCGGACTCATTAAAGTAGTTGCATTTTTGATTTTTTCATGGAAAAAAGGTTTATAGAGGGGGTAGGGAGAATTATGTCCATTTCTCCTATCCATTTTGTTTTCCATTTAATCCTTATCTCCATTGATTTATCTGGGTTTCAGCCCTATCCCTTATTACTTTTCACCTTAAACATCCCAATAAAAAAACATGGCCTACAGGGTATTTCCTTATCCCTAATAAACCATGTTTCCCGCAACAACTTTATTTACTCCATTTGAAACATTTAAAAAATAAAAGAAGTTTATTTGATTTATACAAGGAAAGCGAACTGTTTACAATTCCCTTCTTCCCTCAAGGGCTTTGGACAGCGTCACTTCATCCGCGTACTCCAAATCACCGCCGACGGGAAGCCCGTGGGCAATTCTTGTCACTTTAATGCCCGACGGTTTTATGAGACGGGAAATATACATGGCTGTTGCTTCTCCTTCAATATTCGGATTTGTTGCCATGATCACTTCTTTCACTGTCTCGTCTTGAAGTCTTTTTAATAAATCGGGAATGTTTATGTCCTCAGGCCCCACGCCGTCCATCGGAGAAATGGCGCCGTGAAGAACATGGTACAGACCGTTATATTCTTTCATTTTTTCCATGGCAATGACGTCTTTCGGGTCTTGAACGACGCAAATCATGCTCCTGTCGCGTCTTTCATCGCTGCAAATATAGCACGGGTCTTTATCCGTAATATGCCCGCAAACGGAACAATAAGTCAAATTTCTTTTTGCGTCGACCAGTGCCTTTGCAAATTCCAAAACGGCATCTTCTTTCATCGTCAACACAAAAAAGGCCAGACGAACGGCCGTTTTCGGACCGATACCTGGCAGTTTCATAAAGCTGTCGATCAGCCTCGATATGGGTTCAGGATAGTGCATTTATGCTTCCCCCTAGAAAAGGCCCGGAAGATTCATGCCCTTTGTAAACTGGCCCATTGTGGAAGCAACCAGTTCGTCGACTTTTTTTAAGGCATCATTCGTTGCCGCAAGCACAAGGTCTTCGAGCATTTCAACATCTTCCGGATCAACCGCTTCTTCATTGATTTTTACTTCCAAAATTCTTTTTTCCCCGTTGGCAACGACGGTGACCATGCCTCCGCCGGCTGTGCCTTCAACCGTTTTTTCTTTCAGCTCTTCTTGGGCTTTCTCCATTTGCTTTTGCAACTTTTGCATTTTTCTCATCATTTGTTGCATATTTCCCATTCCACGCATCATTCTCATTCCTCCAAAAATTAGTCTCTTATTTCTATCAAATCATCGCCAAATAATTTCACGGCTTCCGTAACGACGGGATTCTCCTCGGCCGGGCGCACAAACTCGGGTTTTTTTGCTTCGCCTTGGCGGTAATTTTTGACGAAATCTTCCCGAATCGACAGCCATTGCTGTTCCGGCACGGCTACGATCTGCAAATGGGAGCCGGTCATTTCCAGAAGCAAGTTCCTTATTGTGCTTAAAAAATCGGCTCTTTCCATGGCCATTTGACAATGGATCTCATGTTTAAATTTGATGACGACCGCTTCCGCCGATGCGGCGGCAGGTTCCGCTTCCTTAAGCAAAGCGGCATGGGAAGGCATCAACCGGGACATTAATTCGCCCCAGGAACCGCGGATTTTGTTCAAATCGGCCCTTGTGGCTTCGTTTAATATCTCATTGATTTTTCCCACAGGGGCCTGATAGCCCCGTCTTGCCATTCTCGCCCTTTTCGGCGCGGAAGCCGCGTTTTCTTGAGGATGTGCAGCTATACCATTCCGTTTCAACTGCTCCAATTCCTCTTCGAGCCGGGAAATTCTCGCCAGCAAGCTGTCAATTTCCGGAAGTTTCCGCTTCTTTTCCGTTTCCCGATGGCAAAGCTTGACGACGGCCACTTCAAGAAAAATTTTCGGATTCGTCGTCCACCGCATTTCTTGCTGCGCTTTGCTCAATATTTCAATGATTTTATAAATTTCCTCATATTCCATTCTGTCAGCGAGGGCCCGGAAGTCATCGTTAAGGGAAACCCGCTCGAGCGATTCCTCCAGATTCGGCGCTGTTTTATACAAAAGAAGGTCGCGGTAAAACATGATAAAATCTTCAATAAACCGGACCGCATCTTTCCCTTCCGCCATCAACTGTTCCAATGCGGCCAATCCTGCGGCCGCATCCCTGTTCTCGACGGCATGGGCCAAGTCCGATAACAAACTCTGCGAAACGGAGCCGGTGACCGTTAACGCATCCTCCACCGTGACATAATCGTCGCTGAAGGATATGGCCTGGTCCAGTAAACTGAGCGCATCCCGCATCCCGCCGTCGGCGGCTCTGGCAATAATGTTCAAAGCCTGTTCCTCGCAGCGGACACCCGTCTCTTCGGTGATCCTTTTCATTCTGTCCACTATCGCCGCCGCGGGTATTCTTTTAAAATCAAAACGTTGACATCTGGAAATGATGGTAAGAGGGATTTTGTGAGGTTCCGTTGTCGCCAAAATAAAAATGACATGTTTTGGCGGTTCTTCAAGCGTTTTTAATAGCGCATTGAACGCGCCGATCGAAAGCATATGAACCTCATCGATGATATACACTTTGTATTTTACAACGCTCGGGGCAAACTTCACTTTCTCCCTGATATCTCTTATTTCATCAACACCGTTGTTCGAAGCCGCGTCAATTTCAATCACATCGGCAATCGAACCGTCGGTGATGCCTTTGCAAGAGGGACATTCGTTGCACGGTTCACTGACCGGCGCCCGTTCACAGTTGACCGCTTTGGCAAAAATTTTTGCCGCGCTCGTTTTCCCTGTACCGCGGGGCCCGGTAAACAAATAAGCATGTGAAATTTTTCCTTGAAGCAGGGCGTTCTGCAACGTTCTTGTCACATGTTCCTGACCGACAACATCGGAAAACTGTTGCGGCCTCCAAACGCGATATAATGCTTGATAGCCCATTCCACGCCCTCCTTTCCAACCCTCTGACAGCTATTTTTCCCGCAAAATAAAAAAAGATCCGCTTTTATCATTATAGCGTAAAACGGGCCGATTTTTACACATATACAACAAAAAAACTCACCCTGAACAGGATGAGTTTTATTATTAGGTAAACTGCCGTGCACCTTCCTTTGACTGCCGCTCATAAGCGTTACTTGAGCAGTTAGCTCGGCTCAGGCAACCCTGCGGCACATGGGAGCGTCCACTTAATGCTGCTTCCTTCCGGACCTGACATGGTTCGTGGATTCCCATTGCGCAGGACCCAAGCGTCAACACCACTTACTCAAGGCTGGCCCTACAAGCAAACAGCCTCGGGAAGGGATTCAGCCCCGCTGGAGCGGATTGCGGGTACAGGGCACCGCTACCTCCCCGCCTAGCACGGCAAATTTGCTACCGTTATTCAATTGCATTGTCAATCAATGCAAATACAAGTATACAGGTTTTGCGGACAAAAAGCAATGAATCGCTTGCGCCAAATTATGTCAATCTCCATCGTGTTCCTCACTTTCATTATACAACGAAGAGGCGCAGCCGTTCAAAATTTACATACAGATCCAATCATTCATGACCTTCCGTTTGCTGCATGGACAAATGTTGTTTGGCCGCTTTTTCCGCTTTCCGTTTTTGGCGCAGCTGTTGAAAAAAATCGGTCAGAAGCTGGCCGCATTCATCCGCCAAAACGCCGGGAGCGACTTCGCTTTGATGGTTGAACCGTTCATCTTCCAAAAGGTTCATAAATGTTCCGGCGCATCCTCCTTTCGGATCAGACGCTCCGTATACAACCCGCTTGATTCTTGACATGATGATTGCTCCCGCGCACATCGGACACGGTTCAAGCGTCACATACAATTCGGCCCCTTCCAATCGCCAGGAACCCGTCTTCCGGCACGCCTCTTCTATGGCCAAAATTTCCGCATGGGCGGTCGGCAGCTGCTTGCTTTCCCGCAAATTATGGGCCCGGGCGATGATTTCCCCGTTCAAAACGATCACGCAGCCAATGGGAACTTCCTCTTTCGCCCAAGCCTTTTTGGCTTCTTTTATCGCTTCTCTCATAAAAAATTCATCCCGCTCCGCCCGGGTTTTCTCCATATCGCCCATCTTTTCACCCCGCTTCCGCACTATTTCCCGCACCAAAAAGAGCCTTTTTGGAATCGAACGGAAGGTATCGGATCCCCCGCTTTCCTGAAATTTCTTCGTTTAAAAAAGTTTGGCGAAGTTTCCTCATTGAAAGTATGGCACAAAAATGCGGACAGTTCATTATTTACGGACTGGTTTGTCCGCTTTTCAAGTGAAGCTTTCGGCCGGCAAGAATGGCCCCCATTGCGCAAAAACAAGCCTCCGGAAAAGCGGCTCGTTCCCAGTCCCTTTTCCTGAAGAATGGAGGAAATTTTTTTGTACAGAGCAACACCGGAAAGGAAAACAACCCGTGAAATTCCGTCATACCGTCCGTTTTTCAGTCATAAAAATTTGATAGTGCGCAGCTGAAAAGAGGAGGAAAATCAGGATGCAAATCCATGTCATTCAGCCAAACCAAAACTTGTTCGGCATTGCCCAAGCATACGGAACGACGGTGGAAGATCTCGTGGAAGCAAACGAAATCCCCGATCCGAATAATCTTGTTGTCGGCCAGGCCCTGGTCATTCCGATCGTCGGCAGCTTCTACTGGGTGCAACCGGGAGACAGTTTGTTTTCCATCGGGGCAAGATTCAATGTACCTTATCAGGAATTGGCGCGAATCAACGGCCTTGCCCTTAATCAAGTATTGCCGGTCGGATTCCGATTATATATCCCTCCCCGTCCGAAAGTGCCCAAAGAAATCAACGCCTACGTAGAGCCCAGGGGCACGGAGGTCGCTCCCGGTCTGGTGGAAAGCGCGCGGGATGCATCGCCCTATTTGACCTATCTCGCTCCGTTCAGTTTCCAGGCGCAGCGGGACGGTTCGTTGAAAGAACCGCTCATGGATGATTTTCCCGCCATCGCCCAAGCCAACAACGTCGTCCTCATGATGGTCATCACCAACCAGGAAGAAGATCAATTCAGCGATGAACTCGGGCGCATCCTTCTCAACGATATGGCCGTGCAAAACCGGTTTCTGGACAACATTGTCGCCGCCGCAAAAAAATACGGCTTCAAAGACATCCACTTCGACTTTGAATTTTTGCGCCCCGCCGACAGGGAAGCGTACAATGCCTTTTTAAGAAAAGCGCGGGATCGCTTCAAAGCGGAAGGATGGCTCATCTCGACAGCCCTCGCCCCGAAGACGAGCGCCGAACAAAAAGGAGAATGGTACGAAGCCCACGACTACCGGGCCCACGGAGAAATTGTCGATTTTGTCGTCATCATGACGTATGAATGGGGCTACAGCGGAGGGCCGGCGATGCCCGTTTCGCCCATCGGACCGGTAAGAGACGTCCTTGAATATGCCTTAACAGAAATGCCCGCTTCGAAAATTATGATGGGGCAAAACTTGTACGGCTATGACTGGACGCTGCCGTTCCAGGAAGGTACCGTCGCGGAAGCCTTGAGCCCGCAGGAAGCGATCCGGCGCGCCGCAAGGTATAATGTGGCCATCCAGTACGACTACAATGCGCAAGCGCCTTTTTATTTTTACACCGACAGCGAAGGGCGCCGCCATGAAGTGTGGTTTGAAGACGCCCGCTCCATCCAGGCGAAATTCAACCTCGTTAAAGAACTGAATTTGCGCGGCGTCAGCTATTGGAAGCTCGGACTTTCTTTTCCGCAAAACTGGCTCCTGATCACCGAAAATTTTGATGTCGTCAAACGGGCATAAAGGCAAAACAGGACTCCCTTGCCAGGAGTCCTGCTGTTTAAATACATAAACATTTCTTTCCGCCGGAAACACAAACGGGCCGGTCCGTCAGCTTTTCAAAAAAGTATCCGGCATCACGACGGCCACCACCTCGCCGGTCGCACAAAGCTTGTCTTCCGCATACACTTCCGCTTTCACTTTCCACCTTTTCGGATGAATTTCCTCCACCACCCCGACCGCTTTCAGCGGAACCCCCTGCGGCGTCGGCTTCAAAAAGTCCACATGGAGCGAGGCAGTGACAAAACGGGGCGGCTCGGCTCCGTCCCCGGGCTGATGGCCGTTTTTTCGGTGCAAGGCCAGCGCGGCCGAACCGGTGCCGTGGCAGTCAATCAAAGAAGCAATGACTCCTCCGTAGACAAAGCCCGGCAAAGCCATATGCTTCTCTTCCGGCGTAAAAACGGTGACGGTTTTTTCTCCGTCCCAAAAAGTGCGGAAATGGTGGCCGTCCTTGTTTAACCGTCCGCATCCGTAACACCAGGCAAAATCATCCGGATATTCATCCTGTATGGCAACTAATGTCTCCTTTTCCATTAAATCCCCTCCTTTTTCAGAATATTATAACACTTTAACCGGCACTTTGTCAGATTTAATTGGAAAAAATGTTATATTTTGCGCACTCTCTGCCGCCAGACACCGTCAATCCGAACGAAGACAAAAAAAATCCACTGCCGTTTGTGCAGTGGATTTTTGTTTCTCCAATTTTATGCGTTTTATGCGTGTTGATTGATTTTGCGGTTCAAGACCAGTTGAATCACCGACGGCAAATCGCCCGGCACCTTTCCTGCCGGACTTGGGATTTTCCTCCGCATGACAAATTCCACTATAGCATCAAAATCGCGGAACGTCAATCATCTTGATGACGGAGTAAACTCCGTCCCGTTTTGTCCGCCCGGACCCGGACCGATTACTTTATGACTTCCAAATTTCCCATATACGGACGGAGGACTTCCGGAATAACGACAGAACCGTCTTCCTGTTGATAGTTTTCCAAAATCGCGGCCACCGTTCTGCCGATGGCAAGGCCGGAACCGTTCAATGTGTGCACATATTCCGGTTTTGCCTTCGGATGGCGGCGGAAGCGGATGTTGGCCCGGCGCGCCTGGAACGCTTCAAAGTTGCTGCAAGAAGAGATCTCCCGGTACGTGTTATAGCTCGGCAGCCATACTTCCAAATCATACTTTTTGGCGGCCGTAAAACCGAGGTCGGCGGTGCACATATTCATCACCCGGTACGGAAGATTCAACAGCTGCAGCACCCGTTCCGCATGGCCCGTCAATTTTTCCAATTCCTCATAAGAATCTTCCGGTTTGACAAACTTCACCAGTTCCACCTTATTGAATTGATGCTGGCGGATTAACCCCCGCGTATCTCTCCCCGCAGACCCCGCCTCGGAGCGGAAGCAGGCGCTGTAAGCGACATAGCTTAACGGCAGTTTTTCGCCGTCCAGTATTTCGTCCCGGTGGTAATTGGTCACGGGAACTTCCGCCGTCGGAATCAAGAAATAATCTTCTTTTTCGACGAGGAACGCATCTTCTTCAAACTTCGGCAATTGCCCCGTCCCCGTCATGCTGTCCCTGTTCACCAAATACGGCGGCAGCATCTCCACATATCCGTGCTCCTGCGTATGAAGATCGAGCATAAAATTGATCAACGCCCGTTCCAAGCGGGCACCAAGACCTTTGTAAAACACGAACCGGCTTCCCGCCACCTTGGCGGCCCTTTCAAAATCAAGAATTCCCAGATTGGCGGCAATTTCCCAATGGGGCTTCGGCTCAAAATCAAACTTCGTCGGCTCGCCCCATGTGCGGTGGACGACATTGTCATCCTCCGAATCGCCGACCGGAACGCTTTCATGGGGGATATTCGGAATGCTGAGCATCAAGTTGTCCAATTCATCCTCAACAGCGCGCAATTCCTCATCCAATGCCTTGATTCTTTCCCCGACCTGGCGCATCTCCGCAATCAAATGATCCGCATCTTTCTTCTCTTTTTTGAGCACCGCAATCTGCTGGGAAACTTCATTCCGCTTTCCTTTCAACTTTTCCGACTCTTGAATCAATTTCCGCCTTTTCAAGTCAAGCTCTTCAAATTTCTCCAAATCGCCCAAATCTTCGCCGCGATGCTCCAGCTTCTTTTTCACTTCCTCCAGATTGTCGCGCAGCAATTTCCTGTCAAGCACAGTCAATCCCTCCTAAAAATTTTTGATCGTCTATAGGCAAGATTCTTTCATTGCTTTTTTAAAAAAACAGCCAAATCCCCCGGACGATCATGTCCAAGCCGGAGAATGGGATCCCCGGGGCCGTCTCCCGAAAACCCCGCCCCAAAAAGCAAAACTCCCGTCCCACAAGAAGGGACGGGAGTTGCCCGCGTTGCCACCCTTATTAAAAGCATGACGCTTTTCACTCAATTGGATAACGGTTTTACCCGAAGGCATATACTGGCCCCAGCTCTTATCCAACGGCTTTAAGGCGTTCCATGCCTTGCTCGAGGACGGATTCACAAGGCCCAACCGCCGGTTCGCACCGCCCACCGGCTCTCTGAAGATTGGAGACACTTGCTACTATTTCCTCTCATCGCTTTTCCGATCATGCTGTTTTTAAGTTTAACTTACTATAATTATGGTTAAAAAGCAACCACTTTATTCGCTCGTTTCCTGTTTCAGGAAAAAATCCGGTTCTTTTTACGGACAACTCCCTGACAAGTTGAGTGCCGTCATATTTTTTTACATGCTGCGATCTTGCATGCGCGCTTCCGGCGGCAAAGTGGCAATATCGATGCCTCTCATCGGGGCGCCGAGACCTTTGGAAAGTTCGGCAATCAATTCATAGTCCCGATAATTTTCCGCCGCTTGCACAATCGCTCTAGCGAACTTTTCGGGGTTTTCCGATTTAAAAATACCTGAACCGACGAAGACGCCGTCCGCGCCCAATTCCATCATTAAAGCCGCATCCGCGGGAGTGGCCACACCGCCGGCCGCAAAGTTCAGCACAGGCAGTCTTCCCAATCTTTTAATTTCCAAAAGCACTTCATAAGGTGCGCCGAGACGCTTGGCTTCCGTCATCAACTCGTCTTCGCTCATGCCGACCACTTTGCGCACTTGGGCATTGACTTTGCGCATATGGCGGACGGCTTCAACGATATTCCCCGTTCCCGGCTCGCCTTTTGTCCGCAGCATAGCGGTGCCTTCCCCGATTCTGCGGGCCGCTTCGCCGAGATCACGGCATCCGCACACGAACGGCACGGAAAAGTCCCGCTTGTTAATATGGAATTGATCGTCCGCCGGAGTGAGGACTTCACTTTCGTCTATGCAATCAACACCCATGGATTCCAAAACGCGTGCTTCGATGATGTGGCCGATGCGGACTTTCGCCATTACCGGAATGGAGACCGCCTTCATCACCTCTTCAACGATGCGCGGATCTGCCATGCGGGCCACACCGCCGGCCGCACGAATATCGGAAGGCACTTTTTCCAGCGCCATTACTGCCACTGCTCCGGCCGCCTCAGCAATTTTAGCCTGTTCGGCATTCACTACGTCCATGATGACGCCGCCCTTTTTAAATTCGATGACCGGACGGCTTTTTTGTTCTGTTCCAGACATGTTCAAATCCCCCTTTGATAACCTCGCTAAGACTGTTAAACCTTTGTTAAACCTTGGCGAAAAAACTTTTTTTACAATTCTTAAAATAGGCACGTTAATTATTATACACAAATACTGATTCTGTTTCTATGAAACAAAATTACAAGTCTGATCATTTTGATTCCGATTCTTTAAAGTATACTAATCATATCGGAATTCAAAAATAATCCTAAGGAAAAATAAACACGAAAAAAAGTCTCTTGTCAAGACAAGAGACTTAATTTTCACTCATATTTTTTATTCAGGCTAACGGCCGGAATAAGAAATTAATCAAACCATCCCTTTACCGTGGATGTGATGCTTCCCCAAAGATCGCTGAAGAATCCGCCGATTCCTCGCAGCATTAAGATAAACCAGTTGGCTTTCTCGACATCTTCTCCGGCCACCACATCAACGGTAATATATTTTTCTCCGTCCTTTGTCAGGAATTTGAGGTCGGCTTGTTTTTCATCAACAGGAACGATGGTCAGGGTTCCCACTTTTTCGCCTTTTTTCACCGGGGCGGTCAACTCGCCGTTTTCGTTCAATTTGCTTTTATCCAATTTAAGAACGACTTTATAATCTTGTGCTTCTCCTCTTTTCACAGGAAGGGTGAGGGCTTCCTTGGCAACAATTTTTACCTGCTTTTCTTTCCCTTTTGCTACCGGAAGTGTTTCTTTGCCCGGAACAGATTTGTTTTTGCCGACAAATTCTTCGACGGTAAAGTTATTAAATGCGTAATCCATGATTTTTCTCGTTTCATGGAAACGTTCGTGGTTATTGTTCGTTTTCATGACCACGGATATATAACGCTGCCCGTCTCTTTCAGCCGTTCCGGTGAAACATGAACCGGCATACGCCGTTCTGCCTGTTTTTAAGCCGTCCATGCCTCTGTAGACAAACTGCTGGTAGTTTTGGGCATCCTTGGCATATTGCGGGTCTCCGTAACCTTCCAGCATCCAGTTCCAGTTATCCATTCTCTGATCGCCATCTTTAAAATATTTGATCGGTATGCTGGAAGTTTCCAATACTTCCGGATAATCTTTTAACAGATGAAAAGCCAGTCTGGCAACATCTTTTGCCGACATCTCGTTTTCATCGTCAATATCGCCGACGAAACTGTCGAAGTATTTGCTCATGCTTCTGTTATCCAAACCTGTTGAATTGACGAAGTAGTATTTTTCCAATCCCAATTCTTTTGCTTTTTTATTCATCATGTTGACGAAATTTGCTTCCGTGCCGGCAATGATCTCTGCGATCGCCACTGTGGCCGCGTTGGCTGAATGGATCGCCATCGCTTCATATAATTCACGGACGGTATAGGATCCGCCTGCCCGCAAATAAACATTGCTTAAAGCCCGATCGCGGGACATTTGCACAAGTTCCGGAGAAATCGTATATGTATCATCCCATTTCACACGGCCTTCCGAAATGGCCTCGAGGAGCAAATACTCGGTCATCATTTTCGTCATGCTGGCAATGCCCATGAGCTTGTCGGCATTTTTTTCATAGAGAATCCTTCCGGTTTTCGCATCCACCAAAATGGCCGCTTCCGCCGTCGTATCAATCGGAGCCGCCGCCTGCGCCCGAACCGGCTGATAAACCGTCCCCGCCAACAAAACAAATGCGATTAAAGCGAATAAATACTTTCTTACCAAGCTCTTTTTCACAGTTAGCCCTCCAACTATTTTATGCACCGACATTAATTATATCAAAATCACGGGTAATTATATAGGTGTGTTTGATATTTGTCACAGTTAGACGTCCATTTCCTCCTTTTAGCCAAAAAGAAGCCACAAAAAGGCTGTCCCTTAAGAAATCCTTTTCTCAAAGAACAGCCTTTGGAAATATTTACGTGAATTAGGAAATTGAATAGTTTGGCGCTTCTTTCGTAATTTGGACATTGTGCGGATGGCTTTCTCTCAATCCGGCGCCGGTGATGCGGATGAATTGGGTCTTCTCTCTCAATTCTTCCAAATTCTTTGTTCCGCAATAGCCCATGCCGGCGCGCAGTCCGCCGACCAATTGATAGATTGTATCCGCCAGCGGCCCTTTATAAGGCACGCGGCCCTCAATGCCCTCAGGAACAAGTTTTTTGTTGTCTTCCTGGAAGTAGCGGTCGCTTGAGCCTCTTTCCATGGCGCCAAGAGAACCCATTCCCCGGTACACTTTAAATCTCCGGCCTTGGAAAATTTCCGTTTCCCCCGGGCTTTCGGAAACTCCGGCCAACAGGCTTCCGAGCATGACCGCATTTGCTCCTGCGGCAATAGCCTTCACAATATCTCCGGAATATTTAATGCCTCCGTCGCCGATGATCGTTTTGCCGCGTCTTCTCGCTTCTGTCGCACAATCATAAATGGCCGTAATTTGCGGAACGCCGACGCCGGCAACGACCCTCGTCGTACAGATGGAGCCCGGCCCGATTCCTACTTTGACGACGTCCGCGCCTGCATCATACAAGGCCGCTGTCGCTTCGGCCGTGGCCACGTTTCCGGCAATGATATCCAAATCCGGATATGCGTCGCGGATCATTTTGACGGTGTCAATCACGCCTTTTGAGTGGCCGTGCGCCGTATCGATGACAATCACGTCCACCTGGGCTTTCACCAACGCTTCGACGCGGTCCATCGTATCCTTTGTCACACCAACAGCTGCCCCGCACAGCAAACGACCGGAAGCATCTTTGGCAGAGTTCGGATATTCGATTACTTTTTCAATATCTTTAATGGTGATTAACCCTTTTAATACCCCGTTCTCGTCCACAAGAGGAAGTTTCTCGATTTTATGTCTTTGCAAAATCTTTTCCGCTTCTTCCAAGGTTGTGCCGACGGGAGCCGTTACGAGATTTTCTTTTGTCATCACTTCTTCAATCGCAATATCATAGTCTTGAATGAAGCGGAGATCGCGGTTTGTCAGAATGCCGACCAATTTTTGTTCCTTTTCATTGTTTACAATGGGAACCCCGGAAATCCGGTATTTGCTCATCAATGCTTCCGCATGGTAAACTCTGTGTTCCGGCGTCAGGAAAAACGGATCGGTGATGACCCCGCTCTCGGAGCGCTTCACCTTGTCCACTTGATCGGCCTGCTCTTCAATGGACATGTTTTTGTGGATGATCCCCAAACCGCCTTGCCGCGCGATGGCAATGGCCATTTCCGATTCCGTTACCGTATCCATGCCGGCGCTCAAAATCGGAATATTCAGTTTCAATTTTTCTGTCAATTGCGTCCGTACATCAACTTCCTTGGGAAGGACTTCTGACTTGGCCGGAATCAACAATACATCGTCAAACGTCAATCCTTCTTTTGCAAATTTATTTTCCCACATTTTTTTTGCCTCCTGGACTCGAAAATATTATTAGTAGGTTACCAATTGGATAAAATACTGTCAAGGAATGAAGGTTGCATCAAGTTTTTGTCATTTGGGGGTATCATCGTGCCTGCTTTCGACTGGTCCCGAATGTCGCTGTTTTTCTCAGCCGAAGACACACAAAAGTATTTACATAAATGCTATCAAAATCAACAAGTGAATCAACCGGAATTAAAAAGCTATGAAAATTGCTATCCGTTTATTTATTATTTGGAGCACGGCAAAGTTTATTACGAACAAGCATCCCTTTCCCCGTTCATCATACAGCCCATTCTGATTTTTTACGGACTCATTCATCTCATGAAAGCATGCATCTTGACAACGGATCCGGATTATCCGGAAACGACAGCCGTGCTCGCCCACGGGGTATCGACGCGGAAAAGAAAAAAGCAGCAATACCGTTTTTTTGAAGATGAAGTGAAAATTCAAAAAAACGGGCTTTTCCCCCATATGTCCCGCCATCTTTTTCAGATGGGGCACGCAGAAGGAAAGAAAATAACGATGAAAGATTTACTCAGGCAAATTCCGGAGCTGAACGATATGTTTTTCCGCCTCGAGGGAACACCGACCTTTTCTCCGGTGAAACTTGCGGACAACCGCCTTTATTTTTCCGCCGACGTCCTTGATTCTTATCACATGACGGAAAGGCGCTTTGCCGAATTTTTCTTTCAAAAATCGGCCTTCCAAGGACATCTGCAGGAAGCGGACGATTCAAGCTTTATGTTCCGGTTGGAAGAAGAAGTGAGAAACAACTATGCGCCCCTGAAATATGATTTTAAAAAAAAGCGCTTCGCCATGCCGCTTTTCAACAGCGGGCTTCTCGAATTTCACGAACTGTTGATTCATTATTTGCTATTGTACAACTTAAGCATGATTGCCCGCTATGAAACAGAATGGTGGAGCGAGCTTGTAAAAACGATGCCGACCAAAGATTTCCCTTTTATCGAAACCTTCTTAAAAATCACCCTTGAGAAAGGGCCGTTTCTTGTTTACCAATATTTGATAGGCCGGTGGGAATAATGGGAAAATGCTTTGATAAGCAGACGGCTGCAATTATTTTAACAACATTATACCTGAATAATACAAAAAAGAGCACCTGTATGATGCTCTTCTGCCGCTCCTCCGGAATCTGCTTCCATCCAAAAAACAAGCCGTCTCCGGCATTTTCCTCTCCCTGCCGGAAGAACCCCTTGCTTTTGATCATGGAAATGAGTGGGCCTAAATGGACTCGAACCATCGACCTCACGCTTATCAGGCGTGCGCTCTAACCAGCTGAGCTATAGGCCCGCATGCCAATGGCAATCCCCGCTCCGGGGACAACTCCGCCTTCTGCATGAAGCGAACAATCATTATGATCTAAAAATGACTTAATAAATATATCATTATTTTTATACAAAATCAATATGATTTGCCGGCAATCAAATCGGCTTTTTTCCCCTGTGCCTTTCTTCACCGGACCGAATATTGGATCTTCCTTTGCAATGTTTGGATGAGGTCCGCATCCAATTTTCCGGAAGACTCTTTTTTAATTTCTTCCAACAGCCGGATGAAATGCTGCCGGGAAGAAGGAAACAATTTGGCGGAAGCCAGTTTTTTAATCAATTCACAAGCGATGGCGATCATTTTAGCGTACGGATGAATTCTCCTGAACAGGCCTCCGAAAGGATAGCCGCTGCCGTCCAACCGTTCATGATGCTGGACGATGGCCATTTTTCCTTCATCGGACAACAAGCAATTGTCTTTAAGCAATTGATAACTGTGCAAGGGGTGATCCACTGCTTGATTGTGCATGCTCGTTGATAATGCTTGAAATTCATCGGGGGGAATTAACGCCATTCCGCAGTCGCACAAACACGCCGTCAATATGAGCTGTTGCAAATCCTCTTCGCCGTAACCGAGCGTTTTGCCCATAACAGCGCATATCAGCGTGATCCCTATCGTATGCTCGAAAAAAGATTCATAACTGAAAGGAATGCGCTGCAACATTTTCAATGAAATTGTCCCTTCCCATTCCAAAAGGGGATAAATGATCGATTTTACTCTCGATACGTTAACGGGCAACCCTGATTGCCAATCGTAAAATTCATTTTGGAACCCGATGACCGTTTCCCTGAACAACCGGGCAAAACGGAGAATTTCCCCTTCTTCGCCGTTTATATCCCCGTTTCCTTCCCCGGCCGGAAGAAACTTTTCCCCGTTGGCCAACGTGCCGCGCACATTTACTTCTTCGACTAAGTACGCTTTTAATATTTCAATTATTTCCTTAGTGGCAACCGTGTTTTTTCGCACTAAAGGAGCGCTCGTTCCGCAGTAGACATCTTCCAAAAGGACGCAACCTTCCTTTAATTGGCCGACTTTTATTTTCAATCGGATCACCCCTTGGGAATAGGGCTTTTTTACTATTTTACATGACAACGGATATGTTCCGCAATAAGGTTTAAAATTTTTTGAAAATTTATTCACAGTTTTTGCACAATTGTTGACAAATATCATCATTCATTCCACTTTCCGGAAAAAAGGTAAAAAAAGAGCTGCAGCCCTTGATGCTGCAGCTGTTCATAAAGCGGTTATTCCTCCGGACATCCCTTTGTTTCTTCTTTTTCTTCTTTTTCTTCCTCTTCCACCACTCTGGCCACGGTCGACACGGATTCACCGTCGCCAAGGCGGATGAGCTTAACACCTTGGGTATTTCTTCCCATAACGGAAATATCGCTGACGGCAATGCGGATGAGAAGCCCCCTCGTTGTAATGAGCATGAGATCTTCATCGCCCGTGACCGCCTTCATCGCCACCAGATTTCCGTTCTTGCTCGTTATATTGCATGTTTTGATTCCTTTTCCGCCCCGTCCTTGGATGCGGTATTCTTCCGCTTTTGTTCTTTTTCCGTAGCCGTGCTCGGTGACAACGAGCACCTCGGAATCTTCTTCGAGCACGTCCATGCCGATGACCTCGTCATCCGGGTCAAGGGAAATTCCTTTTACCCCCGTTGCCGGACGGCCCATCGGCCGGACATCCGTCTCATGGAAGCGGATGAGCATTCCCTTTTTCGTTCCGATAATGATGTGCTTATTCCCATTCGTCAGCCGGACGGAAATGAGTTCATCCCCTTCGCGCAAATGCAAGGCAATCAACCCGTTGTTTCGGATATTGGCGAATTCTTTAAACAATGACCGTTTGCATATTCCGTTCTTGGTTGCAAAGAATAAATACCAGTCTTCCACGAGCTTTTCCACGGGGATGACGGCGCTCACCGATTCGTTTTTATCAAAATCAAGCAGATTTACAATTGGTATTCCTTTCGCGGTCCTAGAAAATTCAGGAATCTGATAACCCTTGATTTTATATACTTTTCCTTTATTGGTAAAGAAAAGGATAGTGTCGTGCGTGCACGTCGTCACTAAATGTTCGACAAAGTCGTCTTCATTCGTTCCCATTCCCTGGATGCCGCGGCCTCCCCGGTGCTGCGTGCGGTAAGTGGAAACAGGAAGGCGCTTGATATATCCGTTATGCGTCAAAGTGATGACAATATTTTCGCGGGGAATCAAGTCCTCATCTTCAAAATCTTCCGCCGCTTCGGCAACGATTTCCGTGCGGCGCTCATCATTGAAGCGCTCTTTAATCTCCGTCAATTCTTTGCGGATGATTTCCAAGATTTTTTCTTCATCAGCCAAGACGCTTTTCAGTTCGGCAATAAGCTTGACGAGGCCTTGATATTCCTCTTCAATTTTTTCCCGCTCCAGACCTGTCAACCGCTGGAGGCGCATGTCGAGGATCGCCTGAGCTTGTTTTTCCGTCAAACCGAATCGCTCCATCAAGCCTTGGCGGGCAATATCCGTCGTCCGCGAGCTGCGAATCAGATTAATGACCGCATCTATATGATCAAGGGCAATCCTTAACCCTTCCAAAATATGGGCTCTTGCTTCCGCTTTGCGCAGTTCATACTCCGTTCTCCGCCGGATGACGACCCGCTGGTGGTCCAAATAATGCCGCAAAATATCTTTCAAGTTTAAGACTTTCGGCTCTCCGTCGACAAGAGCGAGCATATTGATGCTGAAATTCGTTTGCAAGGCCGTTTGCTTGTACAAATTATTCAAAATGACCTTTGCATTGGCGTCTCTGCGCAATTCTATGACAATCCGCATGCCCCGCCGATCCGATTCATCACGGAGGTCGGTAATGCCTTCAATTTTTTTCTCCCTGACGAGTTCGGCAATTCTTTCTATCAACCTCGCCTTGTTCACTTGATACGGGATTTCCGTAATGATTATGGATTCCTTGCCGCTCTTTTCCTGTTCAATTTGGGCCCGGGCCCGGATCGTAATCGAGCCGCGCCCCGTTTCGTAAGCTTTGCGGATGCCGCTTCTGCCGAGTATCAAACCGGCCGTCGGAAAATCCGGTCCGGGAATATATTCCATTAACTCGGCCACAGTGATATCGGGATTTTTGCTGAGCGCCAACAATCCGTCTATCACTTCCCCCAGTTGGTGAGGAGGAACGTTTGTCGCCATGCCGACGGCAATCCCCTGCGTTCCGTTGACGAGCAAATTGGGGAAACGGGACGGAAGCACGACCGGCTCTTTCTCTTCGCCGTCGTAGTTCGGCTGGAAATCGATCGTCTCTTTATTGATATCCCGCAACAGCTCCATGGCGATTCTCGACATCCGCGATTCCGTATAACGCATCGCCGCCGCCGAATCGCCGTCAACGGACCCGAAGTTTCCGTGGCCGTCCACAAGGGGATAGCGGTAGTTAAAATCCTGGGCCATTCTGACCATTGTTTCATATACAGCCTGGTCGCCGTGGGGATGGTATTTACCGATGACATCCCCGACGATGCGGGCCGACTTTTTATACGGCTTGTCGGCGGTAATGCCCAAATCATACATCGCATAAAGGATGCGGCGGTGCACCGGCTTCAACCCGTCGCGGACATCAGGCAGGGCCCGGGAGACGATGACGCTCATCGCATAATCCAAAAATGACGTCCGCATCGTCTCGCTTATATTGACTTCTTTCACATTCGAATTCGGTGTCTCAGACATGCTTTGACCTCCTTCTTAAATAAACCGGCATCTAAAAGGAAAAAGCAATTGGTGCGCCTTTCAGCGAAAAAGGATAGTGGTCGCGCCAGCTATCCTTTTTTCATCAGACGTCCAGGTTTTTCACGTAGCGGGCATTTTTCTCGATAAAATCACGCCGCGGCTCAACCTTTTCACCCATCAAAATTTCAAACGTTTCATCCGCATCTATGGCATCATCGAGCGTAACTTGAAGCATCGTCCTCGTTTCCGGATTCATCGTCGTCTCCCACAACTGTTCGGGATTCATTTCCCCGAGACCTTTATATCTTTGAATGGTCGGTTTCGGCGAATCGCCCATGCTTGCGAGGATTTTCTCCAGTTCTTCCTCATCATACGCGTACTCGACCCTTTTTCCTTGCTGAACCTTATAAAGCGGGGGCTTCGCAATATAAATGTAACCCGCATCAATGAGCGGCCTCATATACCGGTAGAAAAAGGTTAACAACAATGTGCGGATATGAGCGCCGTCCACATCGGCGTCTGTCATAATCACGATTTTATGGTAACGGGCTTTGGAAATATCAAAGTCCTCGCCGATTCCTGTTCCGCAGGCTGTGATGATCGCGCGGACCTCGTTGTTGGAGAGGATTTTATCCAAACGGGCTTTTTCCACGTTCAAGATTTTTCCCCTCAGCGGAAGGATCGCTTGGAAATAGCGGTCCCGGCCTTGTTTTGCCGAACCGCCCGCCGAATCTCCCTCGACGATAAACAGTTCGCTGATCGACGGATCTCTTGACGAACAGTCGGCCAGTTTGCCGGGAAGATTGGACACTTCAAGGGCGTTTTTCCGTCTTGTCAACTCCCGCGCTTTCTTGGCTGCAATCCGCGCCCTCGCCGCCATCATGCCTTTTTCAACAATTTTTCTGGCGACGGACGGATTTTCCAATAAAAATTTCTCCAAATGATTGGACAGAATGGAATCGGTGACGGTCCGCACTTCCGTATTGCCCAGTTTTGTTTTTGTTTGACCTTCAAATTGGGGATTCGGATGTTTGATGGAAACGATGGCCACTAATCCTTCGCGGACATCTTCCCCGGTCAGGTTCGGCTCATTGTCTTTGAGGAGGCCGATTTTGCGGCCGTAGTCATTGATAACCCGGGTCAACGCGGCTTTAAAACCGGCCTCATGCGTGCCGCCTTCATAAGTGTGGATATTATTGGCGAAAGAGTATATATTTTCGGTAAAACCGGTATTGTACTGCAGCGCCACTTCCACGCTGATGCCGTCTCTCACGTCTTCTATGAAAATCGGCTCGCCGTGAAGCACCTCTTTTTTCTTGTTCAGATGCTCAACGTACGATTTGATTCCGCCTTCATAATGGTATTCGTTCCGTCTTTCTTGCCCTTCCCGTTTATCTTCGATGGAAATGTTCAGGCCTTTATTCAAAAAAGCCAGTTCCCTGATTCTCGTCGCCAAAATTTCATAATCGAATTCAATCGTTTCCGTGAAAATTTCCGGATCGGGCCAAAAGCGGGTCGTCGTGCCGGTGCGGTCTGTTTCACCGATGATTTTCAAATCGTCGCAAGGGATGCCGCGCTCATATTTTTGGTAATAAATATGGCCGTCACGGTGGACAAAAACTTCCAGGGCTCGGGACAAGGCATTGACGACTGCGGCGCCCACTCCGTGCAAACCGCCGGACACTTTGTATCCTCCGCCGCCAAATTTTCCTCCGGCATGGAGAACGGTCATGATGACTTCCACTGCGGGACGCCCCGTTTTCGGGTGAATGCCGACGGGAATCCCCCGGCCGTTATCCTTGACAATGACGCTGTTATCTTTTTCAATGGTTACTTCTATCTCTGTACAGTAACCGGCCAAAGCTTCATCGATACTGTTATCAACGATTTCCCACACTAAATGATGGAGCCCTCTGCTTCCGGTGGAGCCGATATACATGCCCGGCCGTTTGCGGACCGCTTCGAGACCTTCCAACACTTGAATCTGGTTTTCATCATACGGTTGTTCCCGAACTGCTTTCTGCTCCATTGCCAATACAATCACCTACACTTTCTATTTGACTGCTTTCCGAATCTATCTATCGAAACACTTGAACACGGATAGGTCAAGTCGGTAATGCTAAACGTAAAAACATTTTTCCGAGCTGTTTCGTTCTGCATTCCAACGCATTCTGCGCAGCATAAACGGGCCATTTTCTTTCCCGGTGAACTTCCTTTCGCCAAAAGCTTGGAAAAAAAATAATCGTGATTGCATAGAGCATGTTTTGTTGAAAAAAGAATAAACTATCACTGAATTCTTTCCAGTTCACCGTCACGGACATGAAAAGTTGACGCTTCTTTCAGTGTTTTGTGATCGATGCCGTCGACGCTTGTCGTCGTGACAAAAGTCTGGACTTTTCCCTGAATCGTATTGAGCAGATGGGACTGCCGGTAATCGTCCAGTTCGGAAAGGACATCATCCAATAATAAAACGGGATATTCACCAATTTCTTGGTAAATCAAATCAATTTCGGCAAGTTTCACAGACAAGGCCGTTGTCCGTTGCTGGCCTTGCGAACCAAAGGTTTGCACATTTCTGCCGTTCACATAAAAGAGGAGATTGTCGCGGTGAGGCCCGAACAACGTAATTCCTCTTTCAATTTCTCTCTTTTTCATTTTAGCAAATTTATTTTCGAATACTTCTATCATTTTCGTCAAATCTTGTTCTTCTGATACATCAAGAGAGGAATTATACTTGATTTTTAATGTTTCCAACCCGCGGGAGATGCTTTTGTGAATGGGTTGGGCGCATTTTTCCAGCATGCTGATGAATTCAAACCGTTTGCGGACAATTTTGACAGCTGTTTCAATGAACTGTTCTGTCAATATATCGAGCACAATCCCGTCAGCCGATTTGTTGGCTTGCAAATCTTTTAAAAGGCTGTTTCGTTGACGCAAAATTTTTTGATACTGGTTCATATCGTGCAAATAGACGGGAGATATCTGGCCTATTTCCATATCAATAAAACGACGCCTTACTTGCGGACTCCCTTTTACCAGCTGGAGATCTTCAGGCGCAAACATAACGACATTCAAATTTCCGACATATTGGCTCAATTTTCGTTGTTCAATATGGTTTAATTTTGCTTTTTTTCCTTTTTTTGATATGACTAAAGACATAGGGATCGAGCCATGCCTTTTTTGAGCCCTGCCCTCTATTTTAGCATAATCTGCATCCCACATGATCAGTTCTTTATCATTTGTCGTCCGGTGCGATTTGGCCATCGCCAAAACATAGATGGATTCCAGCATATTTGTTTTTCCCTGGGCGTTTTCGCCGAGGATGACATTCACTTTGTTTTCAAATTCGATGTCCAAATGTTCGTAATTGCGGTAATTTTTCAATATTAAATGCTCGATATACATCCTCTTATTTCATCCATCCTTTACACTTTTCCAAAACAGGTACATAAAAAAATTCCGCAAAGAAACAGGCATCCGGCTGTCAACGGGCACCCAAGCCCAAACAGCCCATGATTTGCGCGGATTGTAAAGGCCGGCCGGAACCGGCTTGAACGCCGATCCGGCAGTACAACGGATTCGAACTTATTTTTGTTCTATAATAAAGCTTCCGTAACCGGAAATTTCTATCTTGTCTCCATGACGCAATTTTCTTCCCCTGCGCCGGTCTTCTTCACCATTGACAAAAACCGGATGATCCTGCAAAAACCATTTGGCCATGCCGCCGGAATCAATGATATCCGCCAGCTTTAAAAATTGGCCGAGAGTTATGTAATCACTGTGAATCTGTATGAACTTCGGCATGTTTTCACTCTTTCCTCGTTGTCTGTTTCTTATATTTTACTAAACATTGAGCGCGAAAACAAAATAACAACCTGCACGAAGACAGACAAACTGACGGTTTGCCGGAATGGATCCAACCCGTCTCCGGCGGGCAGTCGGCTGACATTCTGTATCATTTATGCAGGCGTATAGGCCAATTGCTTAACGGAAACAGCACGGGCTTGAAATATGAATCATCTCTCGTTGATGTTTCCGGAGGGGGAAATGCACGTGGCGGCGCAGATTGAACTACAAATGGAATGCACGAATGAAGGCATTTTATGTAAAAATATAAGTTTTCCGATATAAAAAGAAGGAATTTGGGCGGCGCAATATCCGGTCATGAATACCGGAGCTGGATGACCGGATATTGTGCTCCTCTATGAAGCGGGTATGCAAACCTGAATTTGCCGAAAACCGGGTTTAGTACGTCCTTACCGGCAAAATGAGCTGAAGAATGGATTCGTCGCCAATCGGCCGGATAATGAACGGCCTCATCGCTCCCGTAAAGTTGATTTTGATATCCGTTCCTTCCAAAGCTTTTAATGCTTCCATCACATATTTGGCGCTGAACGCGATTTTTAACTCTTCGCCTTCAATCGATTCGCACGGCAATTCTTCCACCACTTTTCCCACTTCCGGACTGATGGACGAAATTTCGAGGGTGCGCTCGTCTATCGTCGTGCATCTGACCACATGATTCCTGTGCTCCCGGGCCAACAGCGAAGCCCTGTCAATGGAGTGGAGAAGGTCTTTCGTTTTCACGACAACCGTTGTTTTGCTGTCGGTCGGGATGAGCCGCGATGTATCCGGATAATTTCCTTCCAAAAGACGTGAGAAGAAGAGCCAGTTTTTCGCTTTAAACAAAATTTGGTTTTCCGTAATGACGATTTCCACCGGATCGCTTGTATCATCTAATGTTTTGTACAATTCGTTCAAGCTTTTACCGGGAATGACGATGTTGTACGTTTGCCCGGCATCGCCTTCAATCCGCGCTTTTCTCAAGGCGAGGCGGTGGCTGTCAGTGGCCACGCACACAAGTTCATTGTCAGCGATTTTCCAATTTACCCCTGTTAAAATCGGCCGGGTTTCAGTCGTGGAAACGGCAAAAACGGTCTGCCGGATGACATTTTTCAATAAATCGCTCGGAATTTTGAAAACATGGTCTTCTTCAATTTGCGGCAAGAGAGGGTATTCGTCCGCGTCTTGTCCGATTAAATTGAATTCCGACATTCCGGAACGGATGATGACTTGAAACCGGTTTTGAACTTCAAAATCCACATAATCGGTGGGCAACTTTTTGACAATTTCCCCTAAATATTTTGCCTGCAGAACGATCGCTCCCGGTTCCACCACCTCTACAATTTCATCGCCGTCTTCTTCCCTGGGAATGAAAGATTCAATGGAAATGTCCGAATCGCTCCCTGTCAATGTCACACCTTGTTCGGCGGCTGTTATTTTAATTCCCGTCAAAATCGGGATCGTCGTTCTGCTCGTTACGGCTTTCATGACATCTTGCACGCTTTCAACGAGGCGTTCTCTCTGAATGCTGAATTTCATAGTGTATCCTCCACTTAATTTTTATTTAATATTTTTAAAAAAAATAACAGTAATAGTAATAATAATACTTGTTAACATGTGGATAACCCCGCTTTCAACAGGAAAGACAGCCTATCCACATGTGGACAGGCTGTGCATGAGCGGGGACAAGTTATTAAAAGTTATTCACAGTATTTAATTTTTAAGAATGTCGATAATTTCATCAATTTGTTTTTGCAGCTGCGGATCGGATTTGATTAATTGCGAAATTTTATTATGGGCGTGAATGACGGTTGTATGGTCGCGCCCGCCGAATTCTTCGCCGATTTTCGGCAGGGAAAAGTCCGTTAACTCACGGGACAAGTACATGGCGATTTGCCGCGGGAAGGCGATTGATTTCGTCCGTTTTTTCGCTTTGAAATCTTCCAGCCGGACGTTGAACTGTTCCCCGACCACGCGTTGAATGTCCTGAATCGTAATCACTTTCGGTTTGGAGCTCGGAATAATGTCTTTCAACGCTTCAGCTGCCAATTCGGCCGTAATATCTTTATTGATTAATGAAGAGTAGGCAACGACGCGAATCAAAGCTCCTTCTAATTCGCGGATGTTTGAGTCTATCTGATTGGCAATGTACAGGATGACTTCATTGGGAATATCAAGGCCGTCCGCTTTCGCTTTCTTTCTCAGAATGGCGATTCTTGTTTCCAGATCGGGAGGAGTGATGTCAGTCATTAAACCCCATTCAAACCGCGAGCGCAATCTGTCCTCAAGGGTCGGAATCTCTTTCGGAGGACGGTCACTGGAAATGACAATTTGTTTGTTTTCATCATAAAGGGTGTTAAACGTATGGAAGAATTCTTCCTGCGTCGATTCTTTTCCGGCCAAAAACTGGATATCGTCTATTAACAAAACATCCACTTTGCGGTATTTGTTGCGAAATTCCACAGCTTTGTTGTCGCGGATGGCATTGATAAATTCGTTCGTAAATTTCTCCGATGAGAGATATACGACTTTGGCGGACGGATTATGCTCGAGAACATAATGGCCGATGGCATGCATTAAATGGGTTTTTCCGAGGCCGACGCCGCCGTAAATGAACAGGGGGTTATAAGCTTTTGCCGGCGCTTCCGCCACCGCCAAAGATGCGGCATGGGCAAAACGGTTTCCGGAACCGATGACGAACGTGTCAAATTTGTATTTTGGATTCAGCATGGTGGAGGCCAGATCCGACTGTTCCTTTTTGCTCGTCTTATTCGTTTCAAGTAGCCCTTCTTCATCAAATTCCGCCTGGCTTTGCGGGATAATAAATTTGACTTTCACTTCTTCTCCGGTAATGTCATATAAAATTTCCGTGATTAATTTCGTATACCGCTCTTCCAGCCAATCTCTCGCAAATTCATTGGGAGCGACAATGATGAGCGTGTTTCCTTTCAACGAGTGGGCCGTTGTCGACTTCAGCCATGTCTCGAAACTGGGCTTGCTGATTTTTGTTTCGATGACGGCGAGAGCTTTATTCCAAAGGTCGGCGATGTTCCTCAAAAGATTGTCCCTCCTTTTCTCTTCCTAAAATGGAGCAGGTGGCCCTTTTTCTCATCTGGCTACAGATTATCATTCATATTTCAAGAATTTCGGACATATCTATGAATAAAAATTGTCGGTTGTGGAAAACTGTATGATCAGGGGATTAGGATCGTTTTCGACATTATTCATAGGTTGTGGATAATCGTTATAAACAAGAGTGAATAAACTATCCACAAGATATCCACATTTTGTGGATAAACCACTTACCCACAAGAGATATTCAGGTTGAAAACACAACTATAATATCAGATTATGTCAGGTGTTGCAATGGCTTTTATCAATTTATCCACAACTTTGACAGATTGTTAACAAAGATTGTCCACAACCTCTGAATCTGTGAAAAATCTGTCTATAAAGGTTGTGGACAAATGTCGGTTTTAGCGGAAGTTACTCACATGGTGATAAAGGCAAATGTGAATGAATGGGGAGAGGGAATGGCGGATAGGCGGGAAGGGAAAAAACAAACAGTTACCGGCTGAAGAAAAATGAAAGACTGAGAGAAATAGAGTTCATCGTCTGTAGTCAAAGGGGGATGAAGAAAGTCCCGCCGAAAAGAGGAAAGGTAAGAGCGGGAACGCAAAAGAGGTTCCCGCCTATGGCCAAATCGTGTTTGCGAGTAAAAAGCGCGGGCGAGGGAGGCCGTTGAGGGGGCCGGAAAAGAAATTCGTCACCGGTCAAATGTCCATTGCCAAAAGACTCTCCCGGGGGGCGGGGATCTTCTGGCGAAAATGCCGCATTTTGATTTGAGAGGAAGGCAAGGTGCGGGGCCCTTTTCATTTTTCACTCGGGAATGTTTCGGCAAATATTTTTTCGGCTTGATGGCGTTGATTTTTTGAAAAAACAGGTCGATCCTTCATCCCGCCGCAAAACCCGCTTCCAGCGGAGGAATGGCATATATTGTCTATGGTTGACATTTTCATTTTCCTTTAATTATAATTATACAGACTGTCTATGAAATTCATTCCTCGGGGGAGGTGTCATATATGAAAAGAACGTATCAACCGAGTGTGATTAAAAGAAAGAGAACTCACGGTTTTCGCGCCCGCATGGCAACGAAGAACGGACGCAAGGTGCTGGCAAGACGCCGCAGAAAAGGAAGAAAAGTATTATCAGCATAGGCCACTGAAATGTCAGTGGTCTTTTTTCTGATAAAAGTTGTGTCCGCTTGCGCAACCGGAAATGGAAACGGCGTCCGGAAAGAACAAAGACTTTGGTTGGTTCCGGCCGAAAATTCAGCAGCAGAATTGCAGGTGAGCCGTTGATGAAAAAGGCATACAGGGTAAAAAAGAATGACGAGTTTCAAGAAGTGTTTAAGAAGGGGCGTTCCTATGCCAACCGGCAATTTGTCGTCTATTTTTTAAAAAAACCGGGACAAACACATTTCCGCATCGGAATATCCGTCAGCAAAAAGCTCGGTAAAGCGGTTGTCCGGAACAGAATCAAAAGATACATCCGCCAGTCTTTTTTAGAACTGGAAGACTACTTGAAACAGGAATACGATTATATTATTATCGCCCGCAAACCGGCGGCGGAAATGGATTTTTTCGAAGTGAAAAAGAGCCTCATCCATGTGTTGAAACTGTCGAGGGTCTTTGCGAAAAAACCTCCTGCAGTCGACCGGAAAAACTAATTTTTAAAACTCTTTGATTTTCTGAAGCAAACCGGCAGAAAAGATGATACAATACACTTGATTGTATAGAAAATCCGTAGATTAAGATAAAATATTTTACATATCATTCGATGCAGATCAGGCGTTGTAAGGAGGAAAAGGTGCTTGAAACGAAAACTAGCGTTATTATCCGGATTGTTTTTAATTGTTGTTCTTTTAACCGGCTGTACAGAATACGACCAACCGATTACAGCGGAAAGTGAAGGATTTTGGAACGAATTTGTCGTTTATCCTTTATCCCAGCTGCTCATCTGGTTTGCCGAAAAAGCGGGAGGAAGTTTCGGGATTTCCATCATTATCGTAACGATCATTATCCGGTTGATCATTTTGCCTTTGTACATCAAGCAAATGAAAGGCATGAAAGCTATGCAAGCGCTTCAGCCCGAACTGCAGAAACTCCAGCAGAAATACAGCTCAAAAGATGCGGTCACCCAGCAGAAGCTGCAGCAGGAGACGATGGCGCTATTCCAAAAATATAACGTCAATCCTTTATCCGGATGTTTGCCGATATTGATTCAAATTCCGATCTTGGTCGGATTTTTCCACGCCATTACCCGGACAAGGGTGATTGCCGAGGATACGTTCCTCTGGTTTGATTTGGGGTCTCCGGATCCGATCCTCGCCATTCTGGCCGGTTTGACCACATTCGCCCAGCAAAAACTGGCCATGTCGGGAGCGGCGGCGCAAAATCCACAGGCGAAAATGATGCTTTATCTGATGCCGCTCATGATCGTCGTTTTTGCCTTTACGTTCCCGTCAGCCCTTGCTTTGTATTGGGTAATTGGAAACTTCTTTGGAATAGGGCAAGCATATTTTGTGAAAGCACCGGAAATACAAGATGCCGGTAAAGCAGGAGGAGCTAAAAAGTGAAACAAGTAACCGCTACGGGCCAAACGGTGGAAGATGCCATACAATCCGCTTTGGAGGAACTGAACACGACCAGGGACAAAGTGGAAGTATCCATCATTGATGAAGGAAAAAGAGGGATTTTCGGTTTTGGAGCGCGTCCGGCCATTGTCAAAGTGACAAAAATCATCGATCCGATTGAAGAAGGAAAAAATTTTTTACTGGCGGTTAGTGAAAAAATGGGCGCTCCGGCAAAAGTGGAAGTGCAAACGGAAGGCAGGCAGGTCACTTATTTGTTGTCCGGTGAAAAAATCGCCCTTTTGATCGGAAAAAGGGGACAAACATTAAATTCGCTGCAATATTTGACGCAGCTCATCGTAAACCGGCATTCGGATCAATATTTGTACGTCATGCTTGACGCGGAAAATTACCGGCAGCGGAGAAACGAGACATTGGTCCACCTCGCCGAACGCATGGCGGAAAAAGTGCTCCGCACCGGGCAAAAAGTTGTCCTTGAACCGATGCCGTCCTATGAGCGGAAAATCATTCATACCGCGTTGATGAATCACGAGCATGTGAAAACTTTCTCCGATGGTGTGGAACCGCACCGTCACATTGTTATAGCGCCGGCAAAAAACGGAGAATAGAAATGTGCGGCCTGATTGCGAAAAAGTTTGCCGTTCAAAACCGTCTCATGCGGGGGAATCGACCTTCGGCATGAGACTTTTTTTTTTCGCCAAAAAAATATCCACAAGAGGAACAAAAAGAGAAGATCGGTTGTGGGTAAGCCGGTTGTTCTGTTATTGTTATTCACATGTGGATAAGCTAAAATAATGCATATTGAGAAAAATGTGGATAATGTAAGTTTTGCCGGTTCGTATGACTTTTTTACCGGATGGGCATATGTTATTTTAATAAATTGGGGAAATTTTTTTACGCAACCGGCAAGGACGTGCGCCGGCACGATCCCGGTGCGGACCGGCACGAAAGGGGAGATGAATGATGGAACAGGGGAGGTTCCATTAAAATAAAGATAGGAAGTTTTGAACGGAAAGAGGTGGGCAGGATGGAGCAGGATACGATTGCAGCCATTTCCACGCCGCTCGGTGAAGGGGCGATCGGCATTGTGAGAATGAGCGGTCCGGAAGCGATAGCGATTGCCGACAAATTGTACAGGGGAAGCAAAGGGAAAAGGCTGAAAGATGTTCCCAGCCATACGATCCATTACGGGAAAATCATCGACCTGGAAACAAACGAGACGGCGGAAGAAGTCATGGTTTCAGTAATGAAGGCGCCGAAAACGTTCACAAGGGAAGATGTCGTTGAAATAAACTGCCACGGCGGGATCGCCTCGGTCAACCGGGTTTTGCAGCTTGTTCTAAGGGAAGGGGCAAGACTGGCAGAACCGGGGGAATTTACGAAGCGGGCTTTTTTGAACGGACGGATCGATCTGTCCCAGGCGGAAGCGGTGATGGATTTAATCAGGGCGAAAACGGATAAAGCGATGACGATCGCTTTGGGACAAATGGAAGGACGGCTGTCAAAACTGGTGAGGAGACTGCGCCGGGAAATCGTGGAAATATTGGCACAAATCGAAGTGAACATCGATTATCCGGAGTATGATGATGTGGAAGAAATGACCCATCACATGCTTTTGGAAAAAGGCCGTTACATCCGCGGGGAAATTAAAAAGATTTTGGAAACATCCAAACAGGGAAAGATATTGCGGGAAGGACTGTCCACCGCGATCATTGGGCGGCCGAATGTGGGGAAATCTTCCTTGCTGAACAGTCTGGCGCAAGAAAATAAAGCGATCGTAACCGATATTCCCGGAACGACGAGAGACGTGATTGAAGAATATGTCAATGTGCGGGGAATTCCTTTAAGGCTTCTTGATACGGCGGGCATCCGCGAGACGGAAGACATCGTCGAACGGATCGGCGTGGAACGTTCCCGGAAAGTGCTTCAGGAAGCGGATTTAATCCTTCTCGTGCTGAATTACGGGGAAAAACTTTCACCTGAAGATGAACGCCTTTTTGAAGCCGTGGAAGGCATGGATGTGATCGTCATTGTCAACAAAACGGACTTGCCGCAAAAGATTGACATGGAAAAAGTAAAACAATTGGCAAAAGGGAAAAAAGTCATCACGACGTCGCTGTTGAAAGAAGAAGGCATTGATGAACTGGAAGAAGCGATTGCGTCCATGTTTTTTGCCGGAGAAATCGAAGGCGGCGATTTGACATATGTATCAAACAGCCGCCATATCGCTTTGCTCCATCAGGCTTTGCAGGCTGTGGAAGACGCCCTGGCGGCCACGGAGGCGGGCATGCCGGTAGATATTGTCCAGATTGATTTGACCCGCTCCTGGGAACTGCTTGGGGAAATCATCGGAGAAAATGTCCATGAAGATTTAATTAATCAATTGTTTTCCCAATTTTGTCTCGGAAAATAGTAAAAGGGAAAAACAAAAGGCTATACGGTGCCGTTCCGTTTTTGTTTGGAATGCATAAAAGGAGGGAAGAATATGCCTTATGATGCCGGAAGTTATGATGTGATTGTTGTCGGCGCGGGGCATGCGGGCTGTGAAGCGGGATTGGCCGCTGCCCGGATGGGTGCGAAAACGTTGATGCTTACGATCAGTTTGGACACGATTGGGTTTATGCCGTGCAACCCTTCGGTCGGGGGGCCGGCGAAAGGCGTTGTCGTCAGGGAAATTGACGCCCTCGGGGGAGAAATGGGAAAAAATGTTGACAAAACGTATATTCAGCTGCGGATGTTGAATACCCGCAAAGGTCCTGCCGTCCGAGCTTTGCGGGCCCAAGTGGACAAAGTCGCTTATCAGCGGGAAATGAAAAAAACGCTGGAAAACCAGGAGAATTTGACATTGGTGCAGGCGATGGTCGAAGAGTTGATTGTGGAAGGGGATACGTGTATAGGCGTCGTCACGAAAACGGGAGCCCGCTATTACGGAAAAGCGGTCGTTTTGACGACGGGGACATTTTTGCGGGGAGAAATCATTATCGGCGAATTAAAATATTCGAGCGGCCCCAACAATCAACAGCCTTCGATCAAGCTTTCCGATCATCTGAAAGAACTCGGATTTGAGCTCGTCCGTTTTAAAACGGGGACGCCGATGCGGATTAACAGCAGGACGATTGACTACAGCAAAACGGAAATTCAGCCGGGAGATGAAGGTCCGCTCGCCTTTTCTTATGAAACGAAAGAATTTCGGACAGAACAACTTCCGTGCTGGCTTACATATACGAACGCAGAAACCCATGAGATCATCAATAAAAACCTCCACCGGGCCCCGATGTTTTCCGGGATGATAAAAGGCACCGGCGCCCGTTATTGTCCGTCCATCGAGGATAAAGTCGTCCGCTTCAGCGACAAGCCGCGGCACCAAATTTTCCTCGAGCCGGAAGGAATGGATACGAATGAAGTGTACGTGCAAGGTTTGTCGACAAGCATGCCGGAAGAAGTGCAGCATCAAATGCTGCGCACGGTGCCGGGTCTTGAGAATGCCCAACTGATGCGGCCGGGGTATGCAATTGAATACGACGTCATCGTTCCCACCCAACTGTGGCCGACGTTGGAAACGAAAAAAATCAAAAACTTGTTTACCGCCGGCCAAATCAACGGAACATCCGGATATGAAGAAGCGGCCGCACAAGGGCTTCTGGCGGGCATTAATGCCGTCCGTAAAATCAGGGGACAAAGCGAAGTCATTTTAAAGCGTTCCGATGCTTATATCGGTGTGTTGATCGATGATCTCGTCACAAAAGGGACGAATGAACCGTACCGGCTGTTGACTTCCCGGGCCGAATACCGCCTGCTGCTGCGGCATGACAATGCGGATCTCCGTTTGACGGAAATAGGCTATGAGGTCGGGTTGATCAGCGAGGAGCGGTACAAAAAATTCCTCGCCAAAAAAGAGGCGATTCATGAAGAAATCAAACGCCTCCGTTCCATAATCATCAAACCGTCTCCACAAGTGCAGGCATTTTTGCGGGAGATAGGCAGCAGCGAATTAAAAGACGGCATCCGCGCTTCCGATTTGTTGAAACGTCCGGAAATTTCTTATGAAGATGTGCTCCGGTTTGCTCCCCGAAAGACGCCGCTCAGCCCGGATGCGAGCGAGCAGGTGGAAATTCAAATCAAATATGAGGGGTACATTGAGAAGTCGCTGCAGCAAGTGGAGCGTCTCTTGAAAATGGAAAACAAGAAAATTCCCGAAGACATAGATTATGATGCCATTCACGGATTGGCCACGGAGGCGAGACAAAAGCTGAAAAAAGTCCGGCCCCTTACCATCGCCCAGGCGTCGCGGATTTCCGGAGTCAACCCGGCGGATATATCCATTTTGCTTGTTTACCTTGAACATGGAAAAATCGCCCGGGTATCTTCCAATGAAGGATGAGGCCGGGAGACAAGGAAGGATGAATATGAATACCGAACAATTCACCCAAAAACTGGAAGAACAAAACATTCATTTGACGCCCCGGCAGCTTGAACAATTTAACATCTATTACGAAACGCTTGTCGAATGGAACAAAAAAATGAATTTAACGGCGATTACGGAAAAACCGGAAGTGTATTTAAAGCATTTTTACGATTCGTTGACGGCTGCTTTCTATTTTGATTTCAACCGGCCCCTCTCTGTTTGCGATGTCGGGGCCGGAGCCGGTTTTCCGAGCATTCCTTTAAAAATTGCCTTTCCCGATTTGCAAGTGACCGTTGTTGATTCATTGAACAAACGGATTCATTTTTTGCACCATTTGGCAAGCGAATTGCAAATAGACGGCGTCTCTTTTGTCCATGATCGGGCCGAGACGTTCGGGCAAAAGCGCGAACACCGGGAACAATACGATGTGGTCACCGCCCGCGCCGTCGCCCGCATGCCGGTTTTATGTGAACTTTGCCTGCCGTTGGTGAAAGTCGGCGGCACCTTTATTGCGATGAAGGCGGCAAATGCCCGTGAAGAACTCAATGAAGCAAAAAAAGCGATTTCCATTCTCGGCGGAAAAGTGGAACACATCCATTCATTTACGCTCCCCATTGAAAACAGCGAACGGAACATCATTATGATCAAAAAGCAGAAAGCGACGCCGAAAAAATATCCCCGCAAACCGGGAATTCCGAATAAATCGCCGCTTATGTAATCCGGGCGAGCCGGTCCGATTCGCCCGGATTTGTTTTTCAAGCATTTGCGGCGGTGACAATTTTTCCTTGTTTCCGGATGAGGGGTGTTTCACATTCTCTTTTAATTGTGGCATAATTTTTATAACGACTATTGCGACTTGATGGCCGTCCATCGGGAGTTTAGATAGAGGTGGTGCACGATATGAGGCAAACTTTCTCGCGCTTTTTTGGTCTCGGCGAAAAAAGTCAGCCCGGAGCGCAGCAGGAGCAAGACAATGTTTCGGAAATAAACAAAGAGGAAATAAAAAAAATTCCTGTTTCTGACATCATCCCGAACCGGTTTCAACCTCGGACAATTTTTGACGAAAGCAAAATAGACGAACTGTCCCGCACCATTCATACCCATGGCATGATTCAGCCGATCGTTGTCAGGGAATATGAAGACGGCAAATTTGAAATCGTGGCCGGGGAACGGAGATGGAGAGCCGTCAAGAAATTGGGCTGGGACACGATTCCGGCGATCGTTAAAAACATGACCGATACGGAAACGGCCTCCGTCGCCCTCATAGAAAATTTGCAGCGGGAAGAGCTCACTCCGATCGAAGAGGCGAAGGCGTACGGAAAATTGCTGGAACTGCACAATTTAACACAGGAAGCTCTTGCACAAAGATTGGGCAAAGGACAATCCACGATCGCCAACAAACTGCGTCTGTTGAAGCTGCCCGAAGAAGTCCAGCAAGCTTTGCTCGATAAAACACTGACCGAGCGGCATGCCAGAGCGCTGCTTCCATTGAAAAATCCCGAACAGCAAATCAAATTGATGAATGAGATTATAGAAAAAAATTTAAATGTGAAACAGACCGAAGAACGGGTGGCCAAGCTCCTGGAGAAAAAGCCGAAACCAAGACCGAAGAGAAAAGCTTTCAGCCGGGATATGAGAATCGCCTTGAATACAATCCGCAAATCGTTGACCATGGTAACGGATAACGGCATCAAGCTTGACACGGAAGAAAAAGAGTTTGAAGACTATTACCAGGTTACGATCAGAATACCGAAACATTAATTTTCATTGGACGAGAAATTAAACATGGCGTTTAATTTCTCTCTTTTTTTGCGCCTGGAGACCGGCGCCTCCCGGGAGCGGCCGGGAAATCCCCGTCTGCGCCCGCAAACTTCCCGTTGAAAAGGGGACCGGCGTTCAATGCGGTTTCGGTTATTGCAGTTTTCAACTCTTGTGTTATAGTTAGTTTGGCATTGTTTGACCGGTGTATTCCGAAATGCCGGCTTTAATTCCCCGGGAAATAAAAAAGAATTTTCACTGCCCGTATGGGAAATACAGCCGGACTTGCGCAAAAAAACGCCGAAAAAAAAGTCCATTTGAGGCTTATATTTGACAAGACTTAAGAAAAAGTGAAACTTCTCCTTTTTTCATGATAAAATAGATTACATGATTACATAGTTTAAGAGATTTCGAATGTTCCGGATTGGTTTGCAAGTCAAGAACATAGAAGGGAAATTTTATAGATTTAAGGCAGGTGAATGAACGGTGGGCAGAATTATTTCCATCGCCAACCAAAAAGGCGGCGTCGGAAAAACGACAACGGCGGTGAATTTGGGTGCTTCCCTGGCCTACATCGGAAAAAAGGTGTTGCTGGTGGATATCGATCCGCAAGGCAATGCGACAAGCGGGGTCGGGCTTGACAAAGCAGACATCGATCAATGCATTTACGATGTTCTTGTAGATGACGTGAAAGCGGAAAAAGTCGTCCGCATGACTTTAGTGGAGAATTTGTATTGCATTCCGGCGACCATTTCTCTGGCAGGCGCGGAAATCGAACTCGTTCCGACCATTTCCAGAGAGGTCCGCTTGAAAAGGGCCTTGGAAGATATAAAAGATCAATATGACTATATCATCATTGATTGTCCTCCATCTTTGGGGCTGTTGACATTGAATGCATTGACGGCTTCCGATGCGGTTCTGATTCCCGTCCAATGCGAATACTATGCGCTGGAAGGGTTAAGCCAGCTTCTCAATACCGTCCGCCTTGTGCAAAAACATTTAAACAATGATTTGCAGATTGAAGGCGTATTGTTGACGATGCTGGATGCCCGCACAAATTTGGGGCTGCAGGTCATCGAGGAAGTAAAAAAATATTTTCAAGACAAAGTGTATTCAACGATTATTCCGAGAAATGTCCGCTTAAGCGAGGCTCCGAGCCACGGGAAACCGGTTATCATATATGACCCTAAATCAAAAGGAGCTGAAGTGTATTTAGAATTGGCAAAGGAAGTGGCAGTGAATGGCTAGAGGATTGGGAAAGGGACTGGATGCGATTTTTGCCCAGATGGAACCGGACGGGGAAGAGGTCGTGAAGGAAATTCCGATAAAAGATCTCAGACCGAACCCTTATCAACCGCGGAGAAGTTTTGACCCAAAATCGATTGACGAATTGAGGGCATCGATTGAGGAACACGGCATTTTGCAACCGCTCATCGCCAGAAAGAGCATCAAAGGATATGAAATTGTCGTCGGCGAGAGACGGTACCGGGCGGCAAAAGAAGCCGGTTTAAAAAAAGTTCCCGTCGTCGTCCGCGACCTTACCGAACAGCAAATGATGGAAATGGCGGTTTTGGAAAATTTGCAGCGGGAAGATTTGACTCCCATTGAAGAAGCCTCGGCTTACCAGTTATTGATGGAACGGCTCAATCTTACCCAAGAGGAATTGGCGAAGAGACTAGGCAAAAGCCGGCCGCATATTGCCAACCACCTTCGTTTGTTGACTTTGCCCCCTGCCATACAGGAACTCATTTCTGAAGGAAAAATTTCCATGGGACATGGCAGAGCGTTATTGGGATTGAAAAAGAAAGACAAAATGATGAAAGTCGCCGAAAAAGTAATAAAAGAAGGGTTAAATGTCCGCCAACTGGAAAAACTTGTCCAAGAATTAAACGCCAATGTTCCACGTGAAACAAAAAAGCCGAAGCCGGAAAAGAGCGTGTTCATCCGCGAACAGGAAGAGGTATTGCGGGAAAAATTCGGCACGACAGTGAATATTAAGCAATATAAAAATAAAGAACGGGGAAAAATTGAAATAGAGTTCTTTTCAAAAGACGATTTGGAGCGCATTATTGAACTGCTTCATGCGGCAAGGACTTGACAGGGTGAAGGCCGCCGGGTGTTTCCAAGTGCGCAGATATTTCCAGGGGAAAAAGCAGGAAGGCCGGAAAATATCTTTAATCGGGGACAAACCGATTGTTCCGTGAAGGGGTAAACCATCTGAAGGTGGTTTATTTTTTTCTGTAAAATTGCCGCCGGCCTTTTTCCATCCGCATGCTGCCGTTTGTGCGGTGTTTTTTTATGCGTCGAATTTTTGGGCCGGATGCAGACGTCCGGAACTTTTTTAGGGAAATGACAATTTTCCGCACAATATCTTTGTGGTAAAGTAAAAATTATGATATAAAAGTCAGAGGTTGGGGATGGTATGTTTTTATTGGGAACGATTGTGAATTGTTTGCTTATTTTGATAGGAAGTTTTTTGGGAACGTTTTTTCGCCGCATACCGGAGCGGTTAAAAGGAACGGTTATGCACGGGATCGCTTTAGCCGTAATCCTGTTGGGATTGCAGATGGGGCTGCAAACAGAAAACTTTCTTGTCGTCATTTTAAGTCTCGTCTTTGGTGCCATTATCGGCGAGTATTATGATTTGGAAGAAAAGTTGAACCGGCTCGGCGACCGCTTGGAAAAGAAGATCGGTAACGGTAACGGGGAAAGCGGTATTTCACAAGCGTTTGTGACGGCTACTCTCCTGTACTGCATCGGGGCCATGGCCATCATCGGAGCATTGGACAGCGGAATCAGAGGGGACCATTCTGTTCTTTATACAAAGGGCATCTTGGACGGTTTTACGGCTTTGATTTTGACGACTTCCCTCGGTATCGGCGTCGTATTTTCAGCCATTCCCGTTTTTCTTTACCAAGGTTCCATTGCTCTTTTTGCCACGCAAATTGATGCGTTCGTGCCGAAAGAACTGCTGGACAGTTTCATCACGGAAATGACGTCGGCGGGGGGGCTCATGATCGTCGCCATCGGTTTAAATATGCTCGGTTTGACAAAAATCCGCGTCGCCAATCTTCTTCCCGGCATTCTCGTAGTGGCTTTCATCGTAGCGATCATATATTACGGGGCCCCTTATTTCGGGTAAAAAATAAAAAAAGAACAGCAATGGCCGTTTTTGAACAGGTATGACAGGTTGTTGCCGCAGAAGCCTAAAGACAGCTGTACATCCGGGTTTTTCGCACCCGCCTCCCGCGACGGATCGGCTCACCTTGGCCGCATCCGTCTTTTTATTTTTGGAGTGCGGCAGATGGCCGCCATTCAATCAGCCCGAGTGGTTTTCCCGGCTCAATTTAAGGTTTGTCCAAGAGTATTTCGGATGGTAAATGAGGCTCGCTTTGTGAATTCCGTCCGCAATCACTTTGGCCATATTGAGGACGAGATTTAATCTCGTGTTTTGCAAAACGAAAAATTCCATAAACCCGCTGACGTTGACAATGCCCGTGATATGATAATCGCCGACTTCCGGCAGGTCTTTGTTGACACCGGCGCCCGGCTTCAGCGGACCTTCTCCGATTTGGATGGAGCCGACGCTTTTGATTTTGCCGAGACAGGCGTCCACTCCGATGATGAGGGGATTTTTATATTTCTTTTTGATTTCCTCCAGTTTTGTTTTAAGATTGACGGCGTGGATGGGGTCTTCCAACGTGCCGTACACGTGGAAAGGGAAGATATCTTTTTCTTTCAGCATCGTTCCGGTAAGGGGACCTAGTGAATCCCCCGTGGAACGGTCCGTTCCGATGCAGACAAAAACGATCGGCCGGTCCTCTATGTTTGCCGGCAGCATGGAGACAAGTTCGACGGCTATTTTGTGGGAAGCTTTATCTTCGTCGTGGTAGATTTTTAGGTGCGGTTGGCTTGTTTTTTGAAAGACTCCCGATTTCAGATTCATTGCCTTCTCTCCTTTAATGCATTGGCTTTCTCCGGAGGCAGCCATTTGTGCGGGTTTTGCAAGGATCACAGCTGACCGGTGCCGGCTGCCGGTTAACCTCCTCACATTTTGCCGGGTTGCGGAATAATGATGGGGCGGTGTCTGCAAGTTCTTTAAAACAAAAAAAGATTTATGTGCGCGAAAAGTTTTTCAAACCGGCCTTTTCAAATGGTATGCGGCGGCCGGCGGAAAATTTCCGGCTTTTTCGCTGTCATTGACAAAGCGTTTGGATATTGCGAACTTTCTGGTATTAGTATACGGAAAAAACAGGAAATCTATACATAGACGACATGAAAAATTCCGGATGTCTTTTTTTATGATTTTGGAGGCAATTCTTTAAGGCGGGACGGTTTTTGTAGTATAAATAGATTTAGAGATGTTTTACGGGATCAGATGAAACAGTCTGAAGGAAGGGAGCGATCTCATTGACTGACAAGGAATTCGATTTGTATGACATTGTGGAAATGAAAAAGCCCCATCCGTGCGGAGCGAACCGTTGGAAAATCATCCGTATGGGAATGGATATCCGCATCAAATGTCAAGGATGTTCGCACAGTGTTTTGCTTCCCCGCAAAGAATTTATCCGGAAAATGAAAAAAGTGATTGAGAAGTATGAAGGGTGATCCCTTTATGCTTCTTTTTTATTTCGATGATATCGAAGGATTTTCCGGGTGTCTCTTTGGGAACTCTTAACCGGAATGCTTGCGCTTTTAGGTTTACAAATCTATAATGGTTTAAGGTTTGACCGGATTTTTTGCAAAGTTTGTGTTATGTTGTGGAACCGGGCCGGCAGGGCATGAATTGGCCGGTTTTTTCTGTTTCATACATCGGATTTGTAACCGGAAGATTGTTCCGGGAAGGGGCGGTCATGCTGCTTCATCCAACGGTCCGAATATCTCGATCCATTGCTGCATGAACCGCATAGTTGTGAAAAATGCCGAACCTGAGTTGACCGTGTTTTCTTACCGGGAGGCAGAGAGAAAGAGGGAGTGACGAGAATGGCTTTGACAGCTGGAATTGTCGGTTTGCCCAATGTCGGCAAATCTACTTTATTTAATGCAATCACCCAGGCGGGGGCGGAATCGGCCAACTATCCTTTCTGCACCATTGATCCGAACGTGGGTGTGGTTGAAGTTCCGGATGAGCGCCTGCAGAAATTGGCCGAATTGATTAAACCGCAAAGGGTCGTTCCGACAACGTTTGAATTTACGGATATTGCCGGAATTGTGAAAGGCGCCAGCAAAGGGGAAGGATTGGGAAATAAATTTTTGGCCAATATTCGGGAAGTGGACGCCATTTGTCATGTCGTCCGCTGCTTTGATGATGAAAATATCACCCATGTTTCCGGAAAAGTCGACCCGATTGCCGATATTGAAACGATCAATCTGGAACTGATTTTGGCTGATTTGGAGACCGTGGAAAAGCGGATCGGACGGGTGGAAAAACTGGCAAGACAAAAGGAAAAAGAAGCGGTCATGGAATATTCCGCCCTTGCAAAATTGAAAGAAGCTTTTGAACAGGAAAAGCCGGCGCGCACCGTGGAATTTACGGAAGAAGAAATGCCGTACGTGAAAAGGCTGCATCTTTTGACAATCAAGCCGGTGCTGTATGTGGCCAATGTAGGCGAGGAGGACATTGCCAATCCGGATGCCAATGAATATGTGCAGAAAGTGAAAGAATATGCCCGCAAAGATCAAGCGGAAGTTATCGTCATTTGCGCCAAGATAGAAGAGGAAATCGCCGAACTGGAAGGGGAAGAGAAAGCTTTATTCCTTCAGGAATTGGGCATCAAGGAATCTGGTCTCGATCAATTGATCCGCGCATCCTATCAATTGTTGGGACTGGCCACATTTTTCACTGCCGGTGTTCAGGAAGTCCGCGCCTGGACATTCAAAAAAGGGATGAAAGCTCCCCAATGCGCGGGCATCATACATTCTGATTTTGAAAAAGGCTTTATCCGCGCGGAAACCGTTTCTTATGAAGATTTGATGGCCGCCGGCTCGATGCAGGCCGCCAGAGAAGCGGGAAAAGTGCGTCTTGAAGGAAAAGACTATGTCGTCCAAGACGGAGATATCATCTACTTCCGATTTAATGTGTAAAGGATCCTTTTTTCCTTGGAGTTATCTATTCTTTTGACCGGAAGTTCCGGACCGAACGGGAAAAAGAATGGTCGCCGCCGGCATTTGCTGTCTTTTGAATGACAAAGAGCCGGCGGCGTCTTGTTTTTCCTGCCAAGAAAAGAAGAACGGGGCGTTTGCCGCCCATATTTTTTGTCCAAGATAGAGGATTGGCAGAACATTCATGACAAAAAGCGAGGCGGAGCGGCAAAACGTATTGCTTCCGCCCATTCTGTATGTTATAATAACTGTCTGTGAGTAATGGATATTGCTCCTTGCCCTTTTTCTGAAAAGAGGGCCGTTTAGACCAAAAGGAGGTGAATGTGATGAGAAAATATGAAATTTTGTACATCATCCGTCCGAACATTGAAGAAGAGGCGAAAAAAGCATTGGTGGAACGCTTTGATTCCATCTTGACTGACAACGGTGCGGAAATTATTGAATCCAAAGAATGGGGAAAGCGCCGTCTCGCTTATGAAATTAAAAAATATCGCGACGGAATTTACCATATTGTGAAAGTTCATTCTGAACCGAAGGCGGTACAAGAATTTGACCGCTTGGCACGGATTAATGATGATATCATCCGCCATATGATTGTAAAAGAAGAAGATTAATGTTTACCCATGTTGAAGGCGAATGTTTCACGTGAAACATTCGCCGGAAAAAGAGGTGGATTCTGATGTTGAATCGTGTAGTGTTGGTAGGACGATTGACAAGAGATCCGGAATTGCGTTATACGCCAAGCGGAGTTCCGGTGGCAACCTTTACCCTTGCGGTCAACCGGCCGTTTCTCAACCAGCAGGGGGAGAGGGACGCTGACTTCATTAATTGTGTGGTTTGGCGCCGTCAGGCAGAGAACGTGGCCAATTATTTGCGGAAAGGCAGTCTCGCCGGTGTGGACGGACGGATTCAAACACGCAGTTATGAAGCGCAAGACGGAAGACGCGTCTATGTGACGGAAGTTGTGGCGGAAAACGTGCAATTCCTTGAGCCTAAAAGCGCATCTGGAGGAGGTACTGGCGGCGGGTATGGCGTCCCGAGAGAACCGATGGATCCCTTTGGAGATTCAAATCAGAATCGACCACCTGAGAGTTATGGCAACCAGAATCAAGGCTATACCCGTATTGACGACGATCCGTTCGCAGATAGCGGAGAAATCGATATATCTGATGATGACCTTCCATTTTAAATATTTGGTACGGCAATCAATCATTTGATTCAAAGGAGGGAATGACATGGCAGCACGCAGAGGTCGGCAAAAACGCCGCAAAGTTTGCTATTTCACGGCGAATAAAATTACCCATATTGATTATAAAGATGTGGAATTGCTGAAAAAATTCATCTCTGAGCGCGGAAAAATTTTGCCCCGCCGTGTAACGGGCACAAGCGCAAAATATCAACGGAAGTTAACGGTGGCTATTAAGCGGGCACGGCAAATGGCTTTGTTGCCGTATGTCGCTGGAGAATAATCATTCTGGGAAAAAGCAGTTGGATGTATGTCCAACTGTTTTTTTATACATTGCAATGGCTTCCGTCCGTTTTGCGACTTTGCCCGGGGATATCGCTTTCGCTATTTGTTGAACTGGACGGTTTTCCGGAAGGGGGTCCTTTTGTTCTGGAGGTCTTTCCTTCAGGACTTTCCTTCTGCCTGCGGAGTTGCAATGCTTTGCGGGAATGAGTTAAAATAATGGCTATGTTTTCAGGCGGTTGTGGTCCTCTTCTCCGGCTTATTTATAACCAAGTTGAAACCGGCCCGTTTATACATAATCACCAACGGCGGATCCGGACAGGGAGTGGCAGAAAATCATTCTGTCGGGACGGGCCCGTTCCCTCAAAGAAGACTGCAGCGCCGTTGGAGAAATTTTTCCGCTGCCGCGCTGAAAATGATGTTCACGTATGTGGTTTTAAACCGGGAGGTATGAAGATGGATGATCGCAAATTGAAAGAAGGAGGCCTCCTCCTTGCTGTTTTTATCGGTTTGCTCGTATTGACTGTATATATTCCATTTTTGGGCTTCATGGCAAGCTTTTTTCTCGCTCTTCCTTTTATTCTTTTTTCCGCCAAATATGAACGGAAAGACGCGGCGCTATTTTTGGCAGTTTCGCTCTTGTCGGGCTTCTTGGCAGGAGGATTTGCCGGCTTGTCTTTTGCGTTTTTGTACGGATTAACAGGCGTGACGCTTGGGGATTTTATCAGGAAAAGAAAAACCAGGATGGCCGGGTTTATTGCCGGTTCTCTCGTCTTCCTCGTCGTGCTTGTCATTCAATATATCGCTTCCATCGTCTTTTTTGACACGAATATCATAAAAGATCTTCTTCAAGGAATGGAGCAAAGGTTCCACCGGTCATTGGATATTGTGGAACTGCCGGGAACGGTGGGCAAAGAGGAACTTGCCGAACAGATCGGGCAGCTCATTAAAATTGCGGAAATATTAATCCCAAGCTTCTTTGTGGTTATATCGTTTGCATACGTTTTGATGATCCAGCTCGTTTCTTTTCCGATTGCATCGAGATTTCTTCCCTATGTTCCGAAGTGGAAGCCGCTGCGCGAGTGGGTGTTGCCGAGAAGCCTTTTATGGTACTATTTAATTGTTCTGCTGATCTCGCTCTTCGTTCCTTTGGAGCAGGAAAGCTATTTGTACGCGGCCGTTTTGAATTTATCGTTCGTTTTGCAATTGCTCATGTTTATTCAAGGACTGTCGTTCATTTTTTACTTTTTCCATGTAAAAAACCAGCCGGTGGCCGTTCCTGTGTTGATCACGGCGGCGGTTTTCATTTTTCCGGCTTTTTCCCTTCCTCTTGTCAGGATATTGGGTATAATTGACTTAGGATTTCGTCTGCGGGAAAAATTGAAAACATAGCACTAAATCCGGCGAAACAAACATAAAGGCCGGATATTCACATAAAATAATTTGAACAGTCCGTTTACCAACAGATGGAACCACCCACTGAGGCATAAGTTTTCTTTGCAATTTTGGCTGACTACAAATTCGGGAGCTGACATTATGCCTTCTTATTTGGACAATAAAAAGGACCGCTTCCTCCTTCTGATTCTGATTGCCATAACAGTGGGACTGCTAGGAGCGGTGGCATATTACAACTGGATTTTGGCAGTTGTCGGAGTATTTGCGTTTGTTCCTCCTTTTTATTTCCTTTATAAACGGGATGCGGAACAGAAGGAGGAAGTGGAAAAGTACATTTCAACGCTTTCTTACCGGGTGAAAAAGGTCGGTGAGGAAGCATTCACGGAATTGCCCATCGGCATTATGCTATACAACGGCGACTATTACATTGAATGGGCGAATCCTTATTTGTCTTTCTGCTTTGGCGAAGAAACTTTGGCCGGAAAATCATTGCATGACGTGGGAGAATTTCTCATTCCGATGATTAAACAGGGGACGGAAACGGAGATCGTCACTTACCGTGATCGGAGTTATAAGGTCACCCACCGTCCCGAAGAACATTTGATGTATTTCCTTGACATCACGGAGCAGATGGAACTTGAGAAGTTGTACGAAGAGGAAAAAACAGTTATAGCCATTATTTACCTGGATAATTATGACGAATTAACCCAGGGAATGGATGATCAAGCAAGAAGCAATATTAACAGTCTCGTCATTTCCATTCTGAATGATTGGGCGCAAAAAAATGGCATTTATATGAAAAGATTTTCCTCGGATCGCTTTGTGGCCGTATTTAACGAGCGGATATTGCAAACACTGGAAAAAAATAAATTTGCCATTCTCGACGATGTCCGGGAAATCACGGCCAAGAAGAATCTTCCTCTTACATTGAGCATCGGCGTCGGGTCGGGAGTCACCGCCCTGCCGGAACTTGGCGCGCTTGCCCAGTCGAGCCTCGATTTGGCTCTCGGCCGGGGCGGGGATCAGGTCGCCATCAAACATGCGAGCGGAAAAGTGAAGTTTTACGGCGGCAAAACCAATCCCGTTGAAAAACGGACGAGAGTGCGGGCAAGAGTGATATCCCATGCCTTGAAAGAGCTTGTGACAGAAAGCAGCCAAGTCATGATCATGGGCCATAAAAACCCGGACATGGATGCCATCGGTTCGGCGATTGGAATTTTAAAAGTCGCCCAAATAAATGATCGGAAAGGATATATTGTCATAAATTTTCAGCAAATGGATAAAAGTGTTGCCCGTTTAATGCGGGAAATTAAGAAAAACGAAAAGTTGCATTCGCATTTTATTTCCCCTGAGGAAGCTTTGGAAAAGTGCACAAATGATACGCTGCTTGTCATTGTTGATACCCACAAGCCGTCGATGGTCATTGAAAAAAGACTGCTAAAAGAAGTTCAGCATGTCGTTGTGATCGACCATCACCGCCGGGGCGAGGAATTTATCAAAAATCCGCTTCTCGTGTATATGGAACCTTATGCTTCTTCAACATCGGAACTGGTTACGGAACTTCTCGAATACCAACCGAAACGGGGAAATCTCGATATGCTGGAAGCAACCGCGCTGCTGGCCGGGATCATTGTCGATACAAAAAGTTTTACGCTCAGAACCGGTTCAAGAACGTTCGATGCAGCCTCATATCTCCGTGCCAACGGCGCCGATACGGTACTCGTGCAGAAACTTCTCCGGGAAGACATGGAAACGTACATCCAACGGGCAAAATTGATCGAGTCTTCCTACATATACAAAAACGGCATAAGCATTGCCAAAGGACGCCCCGATCAGATTCTTGACCAAGTGTTGATTGCCCAGGCGGCGGATACGCTGTTGACGATGAACGGGATTGTCGCTTCCTTTGTTATTTCAAAACGTTCCGAAGATACGGTGGGAATCAGCGCCCGTTCTTTGGGCGATATAAATGTGCAGCTCATCATGGAAAAACTCAATGGCGGTGGACATTTGACGAATGCGGCAACCCAGCTTCACGACGTGACGGTTGAAGAAGCGGAAAAGCTGCTGCAGAAGGCGATTGACGATTACTTAGAAGGGAGACAGGAGACATGAAAGTCATTTTTTTAAAAGACGTCAAAGGACAAGGCAAAAAAGGTGAAATCAAAAATGTCGCCGACGGTTATGCCAACAATTATTTGTTGAAAAGAGGCCTGGCCGTTGAAGCGACGCCGGCCAACATCAGCAAACTCGAAGCGCAGAAGAGGAGAGAAGAAAAAGAAGCGGCCCAAGAGCTGGCAAATGCAAAAGCGTTGAAGGAGAAACTTGAAAAAATCACCGTTGAAATCTCCGCTAAAGCCGGCGAAGGAGGCCGTCTCTTCGGTTCGGTGACAAGCAAACAAATTGCTGATACGTTAAAGAAAGATCATAATATTCATTTGGATAAACGAAAAATCGAACTGCCTGATGCCATTCGCTCCCTCGGTTATACGAAAGTTCCCGTCAAACTTCATCCGGAAGTGAACGCGACGCTGACCGTTCACGTAAAAGAAGCAAACTAATATTGCCAAAGCTATTTTAATAGAAAACGTGATACAATAGAATCAGTGGTGAAAAAATGTGATCCGCGTGCGCAGATCACATTTTTTCTGTCCTTTTTCGCAAACGGATCAGGAAAGGTTTCCGTTTTCAAGACACCGGTAAAAGCGCCGTTCCGGGAAGTTTTTATCGCAGACCCGGAGCATAAGAGTTCTAACAATCTGACATTTGTTCATAGATTTTGTGCCATGATGGTCTGGCAACTTTCTTCCATCAGGGAAAGGGGGCAGCAGCATGAATGAATTATTGGCGGACCGGCTTCCGCCGCAAAATATAGAGGCTGAACAGGCGGTGTTGGGCGCCATTTTTTTGGAACCTTCCTCGCTGACGACGGCCGCGGAAATATTGCAGCCTGAGGATTTTTACCGCACCGCCCACCAGAGAATCTTCCACATTATGCTCAAATTGGCCGATGAAGGAAAGGCCGTGGATGTAATCACGGTAACGGAGGAATTGCAGGCGGCCAAATTGCTCGAGGATGTCGGCGGGGTCAGCTATTTGACGGAGTTGGCGACTTCTGTGCCGACGGCGGCCAATATTGAGTATTATGCGAAAATCGTTGAAGAAAAATCCGTTTTGAGACGTCTCATCCGGACCGCTGTTTCCATCGCCCAGGATTGCTACCAGCGGGAAGATGAAGTGGATGTTTTAATTGACGAAGCGGAGAAGAAAATCCTCGAGGTGGCCGGAAGAAAAAATACCGGCGGTTTTCAAAATATCAGGGATATTCTGTTCCGGACGTACGATCATATCGAAATGCTCCACAACCGGGCCGGAGATGTAACCGGTCTGGCAACGGGCTTCGTCGAACTGGATAAAATCACGGCCGGCTTTCAGCGCAACGATTTGATCATCGTCGGCGCCCGTCCGTCCATGGGGAAAACGGCTTTCGCTTTAAATATTGCCCAAAACGTCGCCACAAAAACCGGCGAAAATGTGGCCATTTTTAGTTTGGAAATGGGGGCGGAACAGCTTGTGATGAGGATGCTCTGCGCCGAAGGAAACATCGATTCCCAGCGGCTCCGCACCGGCACGCTGACGGAAGAAGATTGGGGCAAATTGATCATGGCGATGGGCAGTTTGTCGAATGCGGGCATCTACATCGATGATACGCCGGGGATTAGAGTGCAAGATATCCGCTCCCAATGCCGGCGATTGAAGCAGGAAAAAGGGCTCGGCATGGTCATCATCGATTATTTGCAGCTCATTACGGGAAGCGGCCGCCATGCGGAAAACCGCCAGCAGGAAGTTTCGGAAATTTCCCGTTCATTAAAGCAGCTGGCCCGGGAGTTGGAAGTTCCCGTCATTGCTTTATCGCAGCTTTCCCGGAGCGTCGAACAGCGCCAGGACAAGCGGCCGATGATGTCGGATATCAGGGAATCGGGAAGCATCGAGCAGGATGCGGATATCGTCGCTTTTCTTTACCGGGACGATTATTATAACAAAGATTCCGAGAATAAGAACATTATAGAAATTATTATCGCCAAGCAGCGGAACGGCCCGACCGGCACCGTTTCCCTTGCCTTTATCAAGGAATACAACAAGTTTGTCAATCTGGAAAGGCGTTTTGATGATGCCGCCATTCCCCCCGGCGCATAAGAACAGGCGGGAACAAAGGGAAGGCCCCGCATATGGCCGTCCGGTGAAAAGGTCTAAAGATGCAGTCCTTTATGGGGACTGCATTTTCTTTTTCCGCAAGCGCCCGGAAATGGCCGGAACCATTTCTTTGGGAAACTGTCCCCGCCTGTGCATGGACAGCTTTTCTCTGAACGTCGCCGCCAACCGCCGGCAATTTTTACATATTCTTTTGCAAAAAGGGGACAGAGTTTACGGGGAAAAGTTACTTTGTTCACTGAAAAGAATGGATACAGCGCTTATTGTAACAAAACTGTTATATAAATGTAATAATTCAACCAATTTATGGATAAACATTGCAAGAAATTGTGAAAAAATTATAAAAATTTCTATGTGCGAAAAGTCCCAAGAAATCAATAAAAACGCGGATTTTGTCAAATATTCGCCAAATTGTGACGATGGATTTTAACAAAAATAGACGTTATATGACTCTTTTTATACATTTATGTTACATTATGAAGACTATCAATCTTCCTCCTGATATTTTGTGATAAAGTATAGAAGTGTGAAAATGGAACGGGTTTTTTGGCCCTGTTGCGGTTTTCAGTTTTAGGAGGGGGAGTATGTATAGCAATAAGAGCGCCTTGGAGCGGCTGACCGGAAAAACTGCCGGCTATATAAAGAAAACGGCTGTGTCTGTTGTTGTCTTCGCATCCGTTTCACTCGGACTGGCGTCTCTTGACCGGGTTTCAGCGGACAGTTCCAAAAAGAACAACAATACAGTCTACTATGTCTATTTGGAAGATGAATATGTCGGCACGATTTCAGACAAAGATATTATAGAGAAATTAAAAGATAAAAAGATTAGCGAATTTAAAGATGAGATGGATAAAAAATATAAGCTTACGGTCGGGAGCGATTTGACACTCATTCCGGAACAGGTCGGCTCCGAGGCAAAAACAAATGATCGGGAAGTCATCCAGAAACTTGATGAGCAACTGGCCGTTGAAGCAGAAGCCACAGCCATCGTGCTGGACGGCAAAGCGGCTGTTTATGTCCTCGACAAAAAAACAGCCGACAAAGTCATTGAAGCGTTGACACACAGATTTGTCTCCAAAGAAGAACTGGAACAATTGAAAAAAACAAAGGAGGCTTTGAAAGAAGGAAAGCTGCCTCCTTTAAAGGAAAATGAGTCTCGCCTATTAGACGTAAAACTGTCCAAAAAGGTTTCATATTCTTCGGAAGTCGTACCGACAAACGAAGTGTTGGACGTTGATGAAGCAGTCGAATATTTGTTGAAGGGAACGTTGGAGAAAAAAGAATATACAGTCCAGAAAGGGGACGTTCTCGGCACGATTGCCAGCAAGCACGGGATGACCGTTCAGCAGCTGCTTGCCGTTAACCCGGGCTTGAAAGAAGATTCCGTCTTGCAAATCGGCCAGAAGGTAAATGTAACTGCTTACGCGCCGCTTGTCGAAGTGATTACGGAGAAAGAAGTCTTTAAGAAAGAGACAATTCCATATAAAACACAAGTGAAGAACGACTCTTCCGTGTTCAAAGGAACGACGAAAGTTCAACGGAACGGCCAGGAAGGACTAAAAGAAGTCACTTATAAGATCTCCCTGGCGAACGGAACACAAATCAAAAAAGAAGCCCTGGAAGAAAAAATCATCAAAGAACCGGTCGACAAGATTGTGATAAAAGGAACAAAAGTGATCCCTTCCAGAGGAACCGGCAGCTTCATTTGGCCGACTTACGGCGGTTATATTTCCAGCTACCAAGGCATGCGCTGGGGCCAATTCCATAAAGGAATCGACATTGCCAGACCTTATAACCGCACGATTAAAGCGGCTGACAACGGGGTTGTTGTATTTGCCGGCTGGGACGGAGGCTACGGGAAAAAGATCATTATCGACCACCGCAACGGATTCCGCACGGTATACGCCCATTTGGCAACGATTAGCGTCCGTGTCGGGCAAACAGTGCAAAAAGGCCAAAAGATAGGGGTCATGGGTTCCACCGGAAACTCCACGGGCGTGCATTTGCATTTTGAGATTTACAAGAACGGTGTTCTCCAAAATCCGATGAAATATTTATAATTGGTCAAAAGAATAAGGCTGTCCGTAAGATGGGAACAGGCACTTGCTTATAGAAATCATTGCTGCGGAAAAAATTCTATGCAGGAATTTCTTCCCAAGCAGGAGCTGCTCTCACATTTGCGGAGGGCCTTTTTTTATGCAGAAAAACGGGTTGAAAAACCTATTCTTTCGGCAAAAAGATGAATTAGTCATGATAAAATGTTAAAGTAAATTGGGGACATATTTTTGAAAGTGACCCAAATTACACGGGTTGTCCCATTCTTGTGTTTTGCAAGATTTCACTGTCAGTGTGCGCAAACGAGGAAAACGGTGGGTAAAAAAGACCAGAAGAGATAGAGCCATATTTCGTTTACATTCATATAATTAAATGTCGCAAAAAGGGGAAAGGACATGGATAAGAAAATTCTAGTTGTTGATGATGAAAAGCCGATTGCCGATATTTTGCAGTTCAACTTGAAAAAAGAAGGCTACGAAGTCCACTGTGCTTACGACGGACACGAGGCGTTGAGGAAAGTGGAGGAGATTCAGCCTGATTTAATCTTGCTGGACATTATGCTGCCGCAGCTGGACGGAATGGAAGTATGCCGCGAAGTCCGGAAAAAATACGATATGCCGATCATTATGCTGACAGCGAAAGATTCGGAAATCGACAAAGTGCTCGGCCTGGAACTCGGGGCGGACGATTACGTGACGAAGCCGTTCAGCTCGAGAGAATTGATTGCCAGGGTAAAAGCCAATCTCCGCAGGCATCAAGTGATGTCTTCCCAGGCGGAACAAAACGAAACGAAAGAAATCAGAGTCGGCTCCCTTGTCATTCATCCCGATGCTTACATGGTCACCAAGCGGGGCGAAACGATTGAATTGACACACCGGGAGTTTGAACTTTTGCATTATCTGGCCAAACATATCGGCCAGGTTATGACGAGGGAACATTTGCTGCAAACGGTGTGGGGTTACGATTATTACGGGGATGTCCGGACGGTCGACGTGACGGTGCGGCGCCTCCGCGAAAAAATAGAAGACAACCCGAGCCATCCGGTATGGATCATCACCAGAAGAGGAGTCGGCTATTATTTGCGAAATCCTGAACAGGAGTAATGGATCATAATGAAAATCAAAGGTTTTTTCCGGTCCATCCATGTGAAGCTGGTGCTGATATTTGCTTTATTGATTACCCTTGTTTTGCAAATTATCGGCGCCTATTTTGTTCGCCAGTTGGAAGCGACGTTATTGGAAAACTTCGAGACATCCATCCAGGAGCGGGTCGATCTGTTGGCCTATTATGTCAGTGAAGAAATGGTGAAAGAACGCAATCCCAATGAAGATCCGACACTTGAAGAGGCCGTGTACCATTTGCTGAGGGATTTCAACCAGACGGCCGACATTGCCCAAGTCAAAGTGATTGAAGGAAGCACGCTGAAAATTATCGGCACTTCCGACCCGATGAACCAGGGCATCGTCGGCCAAAGAACGACAGACAAATTTATTTGGCGGGTCATCGCCACCTCCGACCTCGACGGCGATGATGAAACATTAATCGACCCGCAGACAGGGAACCGGGTTTGGATTCTCGTCAGGCCCATTCTCCACAACGGGGATGTCATCGGCGCCATCCATTTGACGGCGAAAAAAGAAAATGTCTATACCCAGATGAAGTCGATCAACAATATTTTTGCCACCGGCACGGTCATGTCATTCGGCATTACGGCCATATTGACGATTCTTCTGGCCCGGACGATCACGAAACCCATATCCGACATGAGAAGGCATGCGCTTGCGTTGAGTAAAGGTAATTTTTCCAGAAAAGTAAAAGTTTATGGCGATGATGAAATCGGCCAATTGGCCCAAACGTTTAACGTTTTGACGAAGAAATTGCAAGAGGCCCAAGCGACGATGGAAGGGGAAAGAAGGAAACTCTCTTCCGTTCTGTCCTACATGACGGACGGAGTCATTTCCACGGACAGAAGGGGCCGGGTCATTTTAATCAACGAACAGGCTCTCGACATGCTGAAAGTTTCACGTGAAACGAGCTTGTCGATGCCGGTCAACGAATTGCTCGGCATTGCCGACGAATATTCGTACGAGGACCTTTTGAAACAGACCGATTCCATCATTCTCGATTTGGGGAACGAAAAGAATCCTTATTTCTTGCGGGCCAATTTTTCCGTCATCCAGAAAGACAGCGGCTTTATCAACGGGTTGATTGTCGTTCTTCATGATATTACGGAGCAGGAAAAAGTGGACATGGAACGGCGGGAATTTGTCGCCAATGTTTCCCACGAACTCCGAACGCCGTTGACGACGATGAGAAGCTATTTGGAGGCGCTGGTGGACGGAGCATGGAAAGACAAAGAGATTGCCCCGAGATTTTTGCAAGTGGTGCAAAATGAAACCGAGCGCATGATCCGGCTTGTAAACGACCTCTTGCAACTTTCCCGGATGGACAGCAAAGATTACACCCTTCATAAAGAATGGGTGAATCTTGTGGAATTTTACAACCAAGTAATCGACCGGTTTGAAATGACGAAAGAACAGCATGTCATCTTTAAACGGAGGCTGCTGAATTACCCGGTTTATGCAGAAATTGACAAAGACAAATTGACGCAAGTGTTGGATAATATTATTTCCAATGCGTTGAAATATTCTCCCGAGGGCGGAACGATTGTCTTCAGCATGCTTCAGGAATTAGGGGAGATTGTGATCAGCGTTTCCGACGAAGGAGTGGGCATTCCGAAAGACAAACTCGAGAAAATTTTCGAGCGGTTTTACAGGGTTGATAAGGCACGGACAAGAAAACTCGGCGGAACGGGCCTCGGATTGGCGATCGCGAAAGAAGTGGTCGAGGCCCACGGCGGAAAAATTTGGGCGGAAAGTACGGAAGGACACGGGACGACGATTTATTTCAGTTTGCCTTACAACTCTTCCTATGAGGATGATTGGTCATGACGTTGGAACATATTAAAACGGTCATCTTAATATTGTTGATTATTTTGAGCAGCCTGCTCACTTGGACGATTTGGACTTACCAGCCGAACTACAGGGTGCTGGAAGACGAGAAGACGGTTCAAGGCGTTTCCTTAAGCGGTGAAGAGCGGGCGATTAACGAGATCGTTTTCCCCGGACAGGTGTACTGTCATTTTTCCAACGTCCATTATGGAACATTGGACAGCGAACTGATTGAAAGAATGATGAAGGAAATCAGCCGCTGGGGCTATGACCATTTTGAAGAAATTTCCGGAGAATTGGAAGACATTTATGACTTTATTTACCGAAACGGCATGACGGAAATTGTGTTCCCCGCCTCTGTCCCGATGAAAGTTTTTAGAACGTTTGCGGAAGTGAAGGATAAAAACACTTCCACGATTGATTTTGACCGGCTGGTGATTGATACGAACCATCTGACAAAATCGCACGGATATGTCTATTTTGTTTCAACGGAAAATCTCACCGTCTACCGGTCGGAAGTTCCCGCTTCATTGGTAGCCAACTTTCGGGAACAATTTTACCTTCCTTCCGTCCAGAGCGGACAGTTTTATCCGCACCAAATGGTGACTTTGGAAAACGGCAACAAATTGCTCGTCCGCACGGCGGCAACGAAAATGAAACGGTACAGTTATTTAATGGATTCATTGCCGGCGGAAGAATTTAAAAACGCCCTTTTCAATGACCCGCATTTTGTCAAAAGAAACGCAACATCTTCCGGCGAAGAATATTACGATGAATCGACGCTGTTAAGCATCAATTTTAAAGCAAATATGCTCCATTACGTCAACCCCGCCCAATCTAAAGGAGGGGTGATGAACACCGATCGCCTGTTGTCGCAAAGCATCGATTTTATCAACGGACACGGGGGCTGGACGGGAAATTACCGCTATGCGGATATCGATATTTTTGAAAAAACCATCCTGTTCCGGTTGCATCATCCCGAAGGATATCCGATTTTCAGCACGAACGGGATTTCGGAAATTTATTTAAGCTGGGGGGAAACGAGCGTTACACAATATATGCGCAACAATTTCTCCCTCGGCGGCAAGATCGAGGAAGAGGAAGTGTGGATGCCTTCCGGATTGGAAGTCTACAACAGTCTGATCAAACGGGAAGGTTTCCAGCCCAAATATTTGCAAGACCTTGTCCTCGGTTATAAAATGACCAATCATGTGGAGGGAAAACTCCTTTATTTGGAACCTGCCTGGTATTATAAATACAGGGATCAATGGCTGTCATTCCCCTCCAGAATCGGGGAGAGATAAACATGGACTGGGCGAGAATCAAAACGATCTTCATCATTGCTTTCTTGGCGTTAAATATTTATTTGGGCTATGAATTTTATAAACTATACAAATCGAGCCAATACGATTATATTTCCGAAGCGACGATTGAAAGCCAGCTAAGCGCGGATGAGATAGAAATTGTCTCCCTTCCGAAAAACGTGTCGAAGGGGAAATATTTGACGGCTTCTCCGAAACGGTTTACGAAAGAAGAGCTCGCGGAAATGGCGGAGGGGCGATTGAACGGACAGTCCGTCACGATTATCAATGATACGGTCATAGAATCTTATTTGGAAAAACCGTATAAAATTTCGGCCAATTTTTCCCCGAATGAATTGGCAGCGTTTCTGAAAAACAATGTGATCGCCGGAGAAGAGTACAGTTTTTGGGAACGGGATCCGGTGAACAACACGATTACGTATTACCAGAAGGTGAATGACAAAGTTTTATTCAACAATATGAACGGCGAATTAACGTTTTATTTAAACGAAGACAATGAAATTGTTTATTACAGGCAGACGCTGTTGGAAGATTTCGAGGAATTTCCCGATGAAGAGACGCTTTTGCAGCCGATCAAAGCGATCGAAATTTTGTACGAAAACGGAAAAATTCCTTCCGGCAGCAAAATCACAAAAATTGAAGAAGGGTATTACACGCTTGTCCATCTTTCCTCCTCCCAAGTATTGACCCCTGTGTGGCGGGTTGTCTTGAACGGGGAAAAAGATCTGTACGTCAATGCTGTCGAAGGACAGATTGTTGAATTGGAGAATGTAGAGAAAAAGATTTTGGAGTGAGTTGCATGTCTTTACGGTTAAGCGTGCTTGCGAGCGGGAGCACCGGCAATGCCGTCTATGTGGAGACGGACGAACATTCCTTTCTTGTCGATGCCGGCTTGAGCGGAAAACAAATGGAGGCTCTTTTTCAAAAAATCCAGCGCGATATCCGCGACTTGTCCGGCATTTTGGTAACCCATGAACACAGCGACCATATAAAAGGAGTCGGCGTTTTGGCGAGAAAATATAAAATCCCTGTTTACGCCAATGAAAAAACATGGGCGGCCATGAAAGGATTAATCGGGGAAATTCCCTCAGATTTGCAATTTGTCTTTCCGATGGAATCGGTCAAAAGTTTCGGTTCCCTTGATATAGAATCTTTCGGCGTTTCCCATGACGCCGCCGAACCGATGTTTTATATTTTTCACAAGAATAGCAAGAAAGTAGTAATTATTACAGATACAGGATATGTCAGTGAAAGAATGAAAGGAATTATCAAAAACGCGGACGTCTATGTGTTTGAAACAAACCACGATGTGCAAATGCTGCGGATGGGGAAATATCCGTGGAACGTGAAAAGAAGAATTTTAAGCGATGTGGGACATATGTCCAATGAAGATGCCGCTCTTGCCATCAGCGACGTCATCGGCGAGCGGACAAAAAAGATTTACTTGGCCCATCTGAGCCAGGACAACAATATGAAAGAACTGGCCAACATGACAGTCAAACAAATGTTAAAAAGCAGGGGATTCATGTTCGGGGAACAATTTGCCCTTTATGACACCGATCCGAAAATCCCCACACCTCTTACGGCAGTATAATTTTTGACAGTACATTTCCCGGGAAATGATTGATATTTGTTTTGCGAGAAGGCCAGGATGCAAGCCCTGGCTTTTTTTTTAAAAGCGGCCCGGATGCGGCGGGGGAACGATTCGCCGTTTTTATTGCGGCGTTCTGGGAAAAATATGTTTAAAAATATCTTGGCCGGCGGGCTCGTTTGTTAAATTTTTTCGTTATTGCGTTTATAATAATTATATAATTGTATAGTTGAAAATGGATTCGAAACCGATTTTGTTTTACACAGGAAAGGATGTGTGAACGTTGGGATATTATGATCAAGGGTATGATGACCCGCGGAAAAAAGAATCGAGAAACAAGCGGGGCTATTTTTTGGCAAGTTTGGCCGGACTTTTGCTCGGTGCAGTGCTCGTCATCGCATCCCTGCCTGTATTATCCGATATGGGGCTTTTGCCTTATGTAGTGCAAACAGCCGGTCAGGAGAACGGGGAAACACCTTCTGACGGCAAGAAATCGACGATTACGCAAAATGTGTCGTTGAATGTCAAGACGGATATAACGGAAATTGTCGATAAAGTGGCCGATGCGGTTGTAGGCATCAGCAATATACAATCCACCAGTTTTTGGGGAGACACCGGCCGGGAAGTCGGCACCGGTTCGGGAGTCATTTACAAAAAAGCGGGAAATAAGGCATACATAGTGACAAACTATCACGTGATTGAAGGAGCCCATTCCGTCGAAGTCACCCTTTTGGACGGAACGAAACTGTCTGCGGAAGTGCTCGGCGGCGATATTTGGACGGATTTGGCCGTTTTGGCCGTTGACGGAAAAAACATTGATACCGTGGCGGAATTCGGCGATTCTGACGCCTTAAAAGTAGGCGAGCCGGTAATCGCCATCGGCAACCCGCTCGGGGCGACATTTTCCGGTTCGGTGACGCAGGGAATCATTTCCGGTTTGGAACGGGCCATTCCCGTTGACATTAATCAAGACGGGATCGTTGACTGGCAAGCGGAAGTCATTCAAACGGATGCGGCCATCAACCCGGGAAACAGCGGCGGTGCTTTAATTAATATCGGCGGCCAATTGATCGGCATCAATTCGATGAAGATCGCCACCCAGGCGGTGGAAGGAATCGGTCTTGCCATTCCGATTAATTACGCCATTCCCGTGATTGAGGATTTGGAGAAATACGGTGAAGTGAAACGCCCGTACATGGGAATTGAATTGCAGTCCGTGAACGAAATTCCCGCTTATTATCAACGCGAGGCATTAAATTTGCCGAAAGATGTGAATTACGGGGTCGCCATCCGCAGGGTTGAACCCGGTTCACCGGCAGACAAAGCCGGTTTGAAGGCATACGATGTCATCGTCGAGCTGGACGGCGAAAAAATCAACGATGTGATCGATTTAAGAAGACATTTATACATTGAAAAGAAAATCGGCGACAACATGACGGTCAAATTCTACCGGAACGGAAAGCTCCGGGAGACGACGATGAAGCTGACCGGAAATTCATTCTGACAAACGTGCGGTTCGTTAGACGGGCAGGAGGCTGAAAAAGGTCTCTTGCCTTTTTTTTTGCAGGTAAAAATCATGTTTGCATCCGGTAAGCGGGGGCGGCAAGCCGGAGTGTTTGCACGCGTGTTTTGGAACGGAGCGAAATGGGTGCGGCAGGCTTTTGCCGTTTCTGTTTGCAGGTGCTTTTGCCGGAGACACCGGATGGAATGGCCCGCCTGTTTGCCGTTTTCCAGGATTTAAAGCCGTTTTATCCACAAAAACTTTTGCCGGCATTGAGAACATGTTAATATGTATTGTGGATCTTGTGAATAATTGGACTGAAAACAAAGTGCTCGGAGGGAAAAAATGCTGATTTATTGCTGCAAAGAACATGTGGAACTGGCGATGGACGTCATTATTGACGAGTATGAGACGTTTCCCGTTCTGATGAAAGCGGAAGGGGAACAGTTATCAACAGCCTGTGAATATTGTCAAAACGATGCTGAATATATTGTGGGGAACGAATGATCCCGCACAATATGTGGATAGATTTTGTGGATATGTGGATAACTATTGTGGATATCTTGTTTGTAAAGTGAGGATGGGCTGTGAATATTTCTTTTGTGACAGTCGGAAAACTGAAAGAAAAATATTTGAAGCAGGGAATGGCTGAATATGTGAAAAGATTGTCGGCCTATTGCAAAATCGACATCATTGAAGTGGCTGACGAAAAGGCGCCGGAAGAATTGAGCGATGCGGAAATGGAGATGGTCAAAAAGAAGGAAGGGCAAAGAATTTTGTCAAAAATCAGCCCCGATGCTTATGTGATTGCCCTTGCCATCGAAGGGAAGCAATACAGTTCGGAAGAGTTCGCTAGTTTTCTCGAAAAATTGGCCACCCACGGAAGGAGCAAAATTGTTTTTGTGATCGGCGGCTCTTTGGGGTTGAGCGGGGATGTTTTGAAAAGGGCCGACATGCGGCTCTCTTTTTCCAAAATGACCTTTCCCCACCAACTGATGCGCCTCATTCTGGCCGAGCAAGTGTACCGGGCGTTCCGGATTATGAAAGGCCAGCCGTATCACAAGTAAAAGAGGATCTGTGAAAACAGAAGGGTTTTCATAAATAGACAGAGATAAGCCTGAGAACAGGGGGGAGAACATGAAGAAAATACTGCTCATTACACTGGGTGGCACCATTTCTGCAAAGGGGCACAACCGGTTGGATTTAAAAGACTATCAATCCGGGTTGATTCCGGGAGATTTTTATTTGGAAAACATATCGGAGTTAAAAGAAATGGCTGAAATAGAAGTGCTGCAGATTGACAATGTCAGCAGCACACAAGTGAAAGGAACCCACTGGATCAAATTGAAAAATGTCATGGAAGATTATTTGAACGAAAAACGATTTGACGGGGCGGTGATTACTCATGGAACAAATACGTTAGAGGAAACTGCCTATTTTTTGCACTTGACGGTCAACAGCGCGAAACCCATCGTCCTTGTGGGCGCCCAGCGGCCATATACAGCGCTCAGTTCCGATGCCCAATTGAACTTAATCAATGCGGTAAGGGTCGCCGTTCATCCGGATTCAAACGGAAAAGGTGTCCTGGTGGCTTTTAACAACAAGATTCACAGCGCGCGTGAAGTGACGAAAACAGATACATATGATGTGGATGGCTTTCAATCGGGAATCTTTGGATGTTTGGGATACATCGATGCGGGACATGAGGTTGTTTATTACCGCGAACCCTCAAGAAGACACACTATAATTTCAGAGTTTTCAAAAATCCCCATCCACTCGTTGCCGGATGTTGCGATTGTGTATTCCTATGCGGGCGCAAACGGAGATTTGATTGATTTTATCGTTGAAAGCAACCAATTGAAATGGTCGTTAAAGATGCAAACCCCGCTTCCGTAATGTGCTCATTCCCGGATGTGAACGGCACCTATGCTTGTGACAACCCTGAACTGCTCCAGGAAGCTTTAAGGGGAAAATGGGGCTTCAAGGGCTGGGTGATGAGCGACCGGCGCGCCATCCATGATACGGTAGGTGCTGTGAAAGCAGGTACAGGCGTGGAGCTTGACTGGGCGCCGCAATATTATACAGAAGAGAAAATTAAGGATGCGCTCAAATCAGGAAAGATTACAGAAGAGGATATTGACAATCTGCTTCGTCCCCGGTATATCAAGATGTTCGAGTACGGCCATATGGATGTGCCTTAAAAAAGGTCCTTTCAACTTGCAACCGCAAATTGATTATAATGCGGCCGCTCCCCCATCGATGGGCTTGAAGGAAATGTGCGGGATTTTTTATATTTTGATGCTTGAAGCCGGGTCGGTTTTCATTCCTCCGTAAATTGTTTCACGGCGATCATGTATTTTTCCAGCGCCCATCCCAGCCCGCGAATTTCCTCTTGCGTCGCCCCGTTGGCCAATGATTTCGCCAACAGGGAGACAATTTGACCCGCCATTTTCTCATTGCTTTCCACAATTCCATGACGGACGGTTTCAAATCTTCTTTTTGTATGGATGGAAATATCTTCCTCCTTTTTTCGGTGATCTCTTTGTCCGATTTGAAGCGTCGCCGATGGTTGTCCCGGCCGACAGCAACAAAACCGCAGACATGATGAATAGCCGAATCATAGATTTTTTTGATAGCCTCCGTGATTGCCCGGTTTTCGAATTTCATGCCTCTTGTCCGTGCAGCATATCCAAAAGGAACGCCGCAAACCGCAGTTTATGAGCATTAAAACCGCTCAATGATTTTCATTCATGTCCATCTTCCCTCTTCGTGTTATGATAATGAATAGGGCATTTCCATAAAAAAGAAATATGCAAGGCGGCATTCCTGGCCGCAAACCGGATTGCGGCAGGAAATAAGGAGGGTGTTTGTCGTGAAGATTCATCCAATCAAAGCTTTTTCCGACAACTATATTTGGTGCATTGAAACAGGAACAAAAGCTGTAATAATCGATCCGGGCGAAGCTGCCGGCGTGCTCGCTCACCTGGAACAAAACGGCCTTCATTTGGCGGCGGTTCTGTTGACCCATAACCACGGGGATCATACCGGCGGGGTTAAAGAGATTTTGGCGAAATATCCGGAAACTCCCGTTTTCGGGCCGGAAGAAACGGCGCCTCTTGCAAACCGAATTGTGCGGGAAGGGGATTCCTTCGAACTGTTGGGCCAAACGTTTCAAGTGCTCGAAACGGGCGGCCATACGCACGGTCATATCAGCTATCTGGCGGGCGGCCACCTCTTTTGCGGAGACGCTTTGTTTTCAGCCGGGTGCGGCCGGGTTTTTACCGGGGACTACGGGGCCCAATTTGAAACGCTGCAGAAATTCAAGCGTCTCGACGGCAATATAAAAGTATACCCGGGGCACGAATATACGGAAGCCAATTTGCGTTTTGCGCAAAAAATGGAGCCGGAAAACGAAGATATTTCCAAGGCCCTCGATGAAGTCCGGCATCTGCGGGCCAAAGGAGAGCCGACACTTCCGACCACGATCGGCAGGGAGAAAAAAATCAATCTTTTCCTGCAAGCGGAGACGCTCGCGGAATTTATCGAATTGCGCAATGCCCGCGACAAGTTTTAGAAGACGCGCTGCCGACAGCGGAATCCGGCTTGAAAGGGGCGAGCGCCGATGAGCGGCCGGCGCCGAATGTCTGACCCCGTTTCTCTTTGCCGGCTCGCCGGAACCAAGGTTTGCCGCAGGACGGAATTTCCCCTCGGGGCGGGTAAACATCGGACTGCCGATGCATCTCCGGCGGCATGAAAACAGCACCATTCGCCGTGGCCGAATGGTGCTCGTTTTTCTGTACAGGCGGTTTGCGGCTGAGCTCGCGGGTTTGCACGAGCGCTTCCAGCACCGCTCCTGTCGCTTGAATCCAAGAACCGGCAAAATTCACCGTTTGTTGGCCGTTTTGCCCCATTTTTCCCGACAAGGCCTGCAGGGAGTTGCCGATGGCCTGCAGCAAAGAAGCGCAAATATGGAGCAGCCGGCTGAAAGATTTTTCTTCAGGCAATAAATCCGCCAAAGCCGTCAAATTTCCCAAAGATTGCAGCAAGTTCCCCTGTATGATGAATGTCGTTTTTGTTTCTTCTTGAACGGGAAGGAGGATTCCGGCGACGACGGTTGAATTTCCGGCGGCCTGCAGCTCCTCCCCGATTTTAATGAAATTGACCGTTTTTTCAGTGTCCGCAAGCAAAGCGTTTCCCATTGCCTGTTTGACGTTTCCGATCAAGGACAAGTTTGTTTTTGTTTGTTCGCCCGCCGGCAGGGAAGGGGTGGCGCCGAGAGCGGCGAGAACCGTTCCGGCGGCTTGAATCCACACTCCGGACAAGATTTTGAGATCAAGATTCATCCATTTTTTCCGCCTTTAGGTTTATTTAATATATCCTATTCAAATGCGCACAAACAGCGCCTTTAAAAAAATGGCCCGGAACGCAATGTATTGCTTGACTTCCCGGCCGGTTGCTTATTACTATCGGATATATATTTCTTGTTGCCGCGTAAAAGCCGGTTGTCAGCCGAACCCCGTCTTTGCGCAGTGGACGGGCGTCCGGAGAATCGTTCTGTTTTGGAAAAACGGCTTCATAAAATCAGGCAACATTCCGATGAAACGCTTTTCCAATTTGCGTCCTTTTGCATGAAACGGCAACAAGTATGAATAAAATGAACTGACAGGCAGTACCCGGCTTGTTCATATAAATGGGAGTTTTTGACATCTTGCTATGAGCAGAAGAGGAAAAGAGGGATGATATGGAAAGAACGCTTGTCGTGAAGCGGCTGGTGCTGGCAGTTGTCCTTGTGGCAGCCGGCGTGTTCCTTTATGTGTATTTTTCCGCCTTTTTGCCGATTTTGCTGGCCCTTTTAACGGCTGCCATTTTTGAACCGCTAATCAGATGGCTGAAAAAGAAAATGCGCGTCAAAAAAAGAGTGCTTCCCGTGACGATCGTTTTCACCACTTTTATTGCCATCTGCGCTTATTCATTATATATATCTTTCACAAAAGTGGCGAAAACCATTTATGACTGGGTCTTAAAAATACCGGAATATGCGCTGGAAATTCAAAAGTTTATCAACAATATGATCGAACGCTTCAACCGCTTTGTGGATGAAATTCCCCAAGGGGATTTGATCATCTCCGAAATGAAGAAACAATCCGAAAATTTGACGGAGTCCGCATTGCAAATCACGACGAAACTTGTTAATTTGCTCGGCGACTGGCTGCAATCGATTCCCAATTTAATCTTTGTGATGCTGATTTATTTCATCGCTTCTTTTCTCATCAGCCTTGATTTTCCGAGAATCGTGCAGGCGTTTTACAATCTTTTCAAACCGGAAACAGCGGACAAACTCCGCCACATTTCGCAAAAAATGGGGGAAGTCTTTTTAGGATACTGGAAAGCGCAATTTATTCTCAGCATCGGCGTTTTTGTCATCACATACGTCAGCCTTCTCTTCATTTCACCGAAAGCCGCTTTAGTAATGTCAATCATCATTTGGGTCGTTGACATTATCCCTCTTTACGTGGGCCCGGCCATCGTCCTCGTGCCGTGGGGGCTTTTGGCGATGATGCTGGGAGACATGAACAAGGGCATTGAACTGATCGTGCTGGCCACCGTCCTCCTCATTTTGCGGAGGATCATCGAGCCCAAAGTTTTGGGCGACTCGATCGGCCTCGCCGCTTTGCCGACAGTTTTGTCCATGTACTTTGGCTTTGTCTTTTTCGGAATGACCGGTTTGATTCTGGGACCGTTCGTTTACATCGCCATCCGCTCCGCCATGGAAGCCGGACTATTCGACATCAAATTTTTGCGGGGAGACAAAGAAGAGCCTGACGCGCCGGAAACCGCCAAACGGCCGCAAGCTCTGTCCGGAACCCCCCGGGGGCAATAACCGCCCCCAATGGCCAATGTTGTTTTTGGAAAAAGCGGCCAATCGCCCCGGTCCGGCTTTCTCAAGACAGGTTCCCCGGCTGCCGGAGAGTGTAACTAAAGCCGCATGAATGGAGAGGCTGCCGAAATTTGCGGCCAGAAAACCGCATGAAAGAAGCCGCCTTCTCGCAAAGGGCGGCTTCTCTTTTTTATCTTTTGGCGCCTTTTTCTTCTTTGGACGGATTTTTATCTTTCGGCGTTCCCTTCTTCTTTGGGCGAAAGCAAGTTTTTGTCTCGCTGTTGCCGCCGGGAACGGATGCTTTGTATCGCTTGAACAGCCTGCAACATGGCCTTTTCTGTTTTTGCCGATAAAAGTGGATGCCCGCATCAGGCAGGCATCCTCCGGAATTTACTCGATATAACTGTCGAAATACCCTTTTATATAGACGAACGGGGTTCCTTTGTCGCCGCTTCCGGAAGTCAAATCGGACAGGGAACCGATGAGGTCGGTGATTTGGCGCGGCGTCGTTCCCAAAGATTCCATCGCGTCAATGTCGTCGCCTTTCTTGCTCTTGATATATTCCATAATCGCCTTCTTTTGCTCTTCGCCGCTTAAATGGGCGAAGTAGTTGTCCGCCAAATATTTTAGTTTGACTTCATTCGGCCGGCCTTCCAATCCTTTTGTGTATGCCGGGGACACGACAGGGTCGGCAAGCTCCCAAATTTTTCTGACCGGATCTTTAAAAGCACCGTCGCCAAAGATCATCACTTCGACGGTTTTTCCCGTCATTTCTTTCAATTTTGCCTGGATATTGTCGACAATTTCCTGGCAATTGTTCGGAAAAAGCTTTACGCTGTCTTCCGTCGCTTTATTTGAACCGAGCAGGCCGTATTGTTCATTATAGCCGCTGCCGTCCACGGGTTTTGTCAAAATGTCATCGAGGCCGATCACTTTTTCCGCGCCGCCGTTTTTCAAGATTTTTTTCGTGCGGAAGCGGGAATGAATATCGCAAACGAGCACGTTTTTTGTATATTGCAAGATCGTTTTCGGATGGTTGGCGAGAATAATGGTGCAGGTTGCCCCTTCTCCTTCGACAATTTCTTTGTAATATTGTACATAGTCTATGCCCGTAAAAGGATGTTTGACAATGCCGAAATGCTTGCGGAACTCTTCCTCCGTTAAAACGTCCGTCCACGGATTGATGCCTTTTTCGTCGAGGTCTTCGATGTCGATAAGAGGGTTGCCCACTTCGTCCGAAGGATAATTGAGCATGAGATATATATGTTTAACGCCCCGGGCAATGCCCCGCAGATTGATGGCAAAACGGTTCCGGCTGAAAATGGGAAAAACAACGCCGATTGTGTCTGTTCCGAACTTTTCGCGAACATCAGCAGCAATATGATCAACGGTTGCATAATTTCCTTGGGCACGGGCCACGATTGATTCCGTAATGGTGACAATGTCGCGGTCTTCAATGGGGAAATTTTCCGCTTTTGACGCGTTCAATACGGTATCCACAACGATTTGCACAATGTCGTCCCCTTGATTGACGATCGGCGCGCGCAGGCCGCGCACAACGGTTCCAACTGCTCTTTCCAATTTTATCGCTCCTCTGAATAAGAGTATACTATTGATGAAGCAAGGCTGATATTTTCCTCCATCAACCGGCAGTGCGCCCCGGCTGCAAGGTAGAATTTCGGGGATATTTTTCCGGCGTGTGCCCTCCGGATGTCATCCGTGTGTTGCGGGCGGGTTTTTTCATCAGGCGGAGCATCAGGCAGATCTTTACCGGGGATTGAGGAATCTCTATTTATTAAATTTTTGCTTTATCCTATTTTACTATACCTTTAATAAGGATATAAGTAAAATTAATATTAATTATATCTGATATAAGGTGAACTAATATGATTGAAAAATTGGATCTGTACCGGATTTTCAATGTTGTCTGCCGCAACAAAAGTTTTTCCAAGGCGGCGGAGGAATTATACATGACGCAATCGGCCGTCAGCCAGGCGATCTCCAAACTTGAAAAAGGCTTGGACGTGCAGCTTTTTTACCGGACGTCAAAAGGCGTCGTCCTGACGAATGAAGGGAAGCTGTTGAACGAGCACGTCAGCTCGTCGCTCAGGATGATCCGCGCCGCCGAAGACAAAATTTCGGAGTTTAAATCGTTAAAAACGGGCCAACTGCGCATCGGCGTCGGCGATACGATCACCCGCCATTTTCTTCTGCCCCATTTAAAAGAATTTCATCTCGCCTATCCGGGCATCCAGTTGAAGATTTTGAACGGAACGACCCTGGAAATATGCGATTTCATCAAATCGGGCCAGGCCGATGTGGGCATTTGCAATCTTCCTGTTGAAGATGAGCAATTGGAAATTGTGCCGAGCAAAGAAATCCGGGATATTTTTGTCTGCGGCAAAAAATTCCGCCATTTGACGGAAAAGGTGCTCCGTTTGCAAGACTTGCAAGATTTACCGTTGATTTTTCTCGAAAAAAAGTCCAATTCCCGGTTGTACATCGAGCAATTTTTGCAGGAAAAAGGCCTGCGAGTGTCCCCCGTTTTTGAATTAGGCTCTTATGACTTGCTGTTGGAGTTTACGAAGGCCAATTTGGGCGTTTCTTGCGTGATCAAAGAATTTTCCATGGAATATTTAGAGCGGGGAGACGTGCTGGAACTGAAACTGGAAGAGGAAATTCCGAAACGGCATATCGGCATCATCTATTTGAAAAATGTGCCTCTCTCCCATGCGGCCAAACGGTTTGTGAAACGTTTGACCGGTTGAAGGCGCGCGTCAGCGAAGGGGAAAGATCGCTGCACTCGGGGCGCAGGGACACCTCTCCGCCGTTTTCGAATTCGCCGATACATTTGATTTTCCGCCGGTAAAACGGAAATTTTGCCGGCATATTCAAATTTTTTCCGGCATATTGAAAAATCGTTGCTGAACCCGGAAAACTTGCCAATATGTTGATAACCGCCACAGGTTGAGAGGCAAAAACAAGGGGGTTGGCTAAGGGAGGTTTGTCCAAATTCACGGTCTTTTT
>CALKIU010000111.1 GCA_937995745.1 uncultured Bacillaceae bacterium
TATTAAGAAACATATATTTATGTGGGGCACATAAAAATTAATTAATTAGCTCGTTATATTTATGCCATCTAAATATAAATTATTCTCTGTTATATGAATCTAACAAAATAAGTTTTCCGATGGAATTTTATATCTTTTATAATAAATTGTAAATAGTCGGAAAGTAACAAAAAATGATGTGATTACTCAGCTTAGAATATGTCAATCTTGATTAAACACTTCATTCTCAAACATTCTCAGGCATATTTTCGCAGCTTGAATAATGCCAATTATAAAAAATAGAAAACACGACCATTATGGTTTTCATTCAATAATAATCCATCTTATTGCAGTTGCAATTTTAGCATTACACATCGACGGGAAAAGGGGACAGGAAACCCATCCCATTGTCAGACATTCCAAACATCTGGGACGCGGAACCTGTCCCCATGTCCCGCCTCAGCATGTCCCGTATCCCCATGTTATTTTGATTCGTAGTGGTCGTTCTTTTTGTCTTGCAGATAGATTTTTTGGTATTTTCCCTGCGGGGTTTCGCGGTATATTTTGTATCCTTTGTCAACGCAGGCGGGGCAGGCTGTTCTCGGAATGGAGACGGCAAACAAGCTGTTGCCCCAGTCGTTCCTTGATTCAATCGTGTCCACGCCGGGGCACTTACTGCACAAATGGAAACGCTTCGTCTGCCGCTCCGTCAATCCTATCGTGTCATAATAAATCCGCTGCGGTTTTTCGATGATGTCTTTTCCTGCCACAAGCTTCCGTTGAATCTCCTCTTTATTTTTCCAAAGCTTCAAAACCGTATCGGACAGTTCTTTCGTGTAATCGGTAATCTCCGCGGGCTGCCTGAGCTTCAGCGGATCATAATCCGGCTCCCGCACATGGGAGTAATCCAAACCAGCCATTGCCAAAATGATGCCTAAATTCACGTACGGCAACGCACCCTCAATGGAATAGCCGCCTTCCAAAACGGCAATGTCGGGATTCAATTTTTCATTCAACTTCGCATATCCTTGCGCCGTAAAGTTCATGTTCGTCAACGGGTCCGTATAATGGTTGTCCTGCCCAGCCGAATTGATGACCAAATCGGGCTTGAAATCTTCCAAAATCGGCAAAACAACGTTATCCAAAATGTACAAGAATCCTTCTTCCCCGGTACCGGGCGCGAGCGGAATATTAATATTGTATCCGATTGCGGACGGCCCGCCGAGTTCTTCCACAAAACCGGTCCCCGGATAAAGTGTCCGACCGTCCTGATGGAAAGAAATAAATAAAGTGTCTTTGTCATTCCAAAAAATATCCTGCGTCCCGTCGCCGTGATGGCAATCGGTATCAATGATGGCAATCCGCATATCGCCGAATTTGTGCCGCAAATATTCAACCATCACCGCTTCCACGTTGATAATGCAAAATCCCCGGTCTCCGTAAGTCACGCGGAACGCATGGTGCCCAGGCGGCCGCACAAGGGCAAACGACTTGTCCACTTCCCCTTTCATCACCGCTTCCCCGGCCCGAATGGCTCCGCCGGCCGCGATGAGGTGGGCCTCCGTAACGAGCGATTTTACATCGGGGAAAGGAAAATGCACCCGCAAAATATCTTTTTCATCGGCCAAAACCGGATTATAAAAATGGATTCCCTCAATATCTTCAATTCCTTCTTCAAAAATTTGGTCTTGGGTATACAGAAGCCGTTCTTCCCTCTCAGGGTGGGTTTCGCTGATCGCCCAGTCAAAAGCCGGGAAAAACACAAGCCCCAATTTATTCTTCGCTTTCAGCATCGGCATCAATTCCTTTCATTTTTGGGACAAGGAACCTGTCCCCGTGTCCCACTTCCCGTGTCCCGATGTTTCCCTCTGTCCCGCCACGCTGGGACAAGGAACCTGTCCCCGTGTCCCGATGTTGTGTGAGGCCGGGTTTGATTTGTGCTTTTATGCGGATGTTTTGTCCGCTTGTGAAGAAGCCGCGGACTATGTTGAAGCAGCTTTCTTCGGTGATTTCCGCGTCGAGGTTTTTTTCGTCGGCTCCCAGTTCTCTGGCGCTGTTTTTCAAGAGTTCCAGGGCTTTTTCTTTTGCCGCCGCCAGACTGAAGTGTGAGGTGATTTTTTCATAAATGCCGAGTTCCGGCACGGACAACGTTTTCTGCGCCGTATCGGCGATCAGAGTAATTTCCGCCGTGGTCCGGGAAAGGGCCGCTCCGACGGCATTGGCCACGTGATAGTTTTCCGGGAAACGGCATGGCAAAGCGAACTCTTTTTCTAAAAAGGGCGCCAATACCTTCGCCGGACCGCCAATCATGTGAATGACCCGCGGCTCGATTTTCCGGTCTTCGAGAAGTTCCTTCACCGTATAAACCGGCCGGGTGTTGATGTCGCGCAATAATCCGGTCACGCTTTCTTTGATAATCCGGGCCATTTCGTTTAAAATCATCCTCGCTGCCGTGTCGGCATCCGTCCCGAGCTCCCGGGCCAAACCGGCCATCCCTTCGTACGCTTTTGTTTTGTCTCCTTCCGGCAAATAGCCCAAGACGACCATCGCATCGGTGGGCGTCGGAGTTTCTCCTCCGAATGCAAGCGGCGGACCCAATCGCTGCGGACCGATTTTCAGCCGGCCCTTTTCGACGCGGACAAAGCTGTCTCCGCCCAAGCCGATTGACTGGCTGAAAATGGCGCGGACCAGCGTTTTGTATGAACCGATTTGAATGCCCAGCGGTTCAAAGAGCGGAACACCGTCAGCCAGGAAAAAGATGTCCGTTGTCGTGCCGCCCACATCCAACAAAAGGGCGTCTTCGTCCGTGTGCAAAAGCGCCTGCATCCCCATGAGACTGGCGGCCGGGCCGGACAAGATTGTCTCCACCGGCTTTTTTTCCGCCCCGTCGATGCTCATCGTTCCCCCGTCCGCTTTTAAAACATAGACAGGGACGCCGGCCAGGCCTTCTTTTTCGAGAGCCTGTTTGATGCTTTTGGAAAAGCGGAGAAAATGACCATGAACGGCCGCGTTTAAATAAGTCGTGTTCACGCGGCGGGGAAAGTTAAGTTTCCCGGACATCGTGTGCCCCATCGATACATGGCTGAAATGTTTTTCCAACAGATTTTTGATGCGGATTTCGTGGTTCGGGTTTCGTGTGGAAAATTTTGTCACAACACCGCACACCTGGATGTTTTTCTCCCGGAGTCCGGGAATACGGGCCGTGATTTCGTCTTTGTTCAAGTCTCTTACCACTCTTCCCCTGTGGTCAATGTATCCGGTGAGAAAAATGTTTTCGTCGCCGCAAGCGAGAAAATCATGGGGTAAGCCGGGCCCGCTTTGAATGAACATCGCTACGGGATCTGTCTTTTTTTCCACAATGGCATTGGTCGAAATGGTCGTGCTCAAGTTAATTTGTTTGATTTTGGATTTGTCGCTGTGGGCGAGCAGGTCTTGGAGAACGTCCCAGATGGATTGGAACAAGTTTTTGCGGTCAATCGGTTTTTTTGAGGCATTTGCGATGCGGCCGTCTTTGATGATGACGGCGTCCACGTGCGTGCCTCCCATGTCCAGACCGATAATCATGGTATCACTCCTTCGGGTGGGATTTGCGTTTGCGCCGGTCCGGGGCAAGGCCGGGAACCGGGTGACAGGGCGGGAGACGGTGGTCTTTGGGACCCGGGCGGGCGGCAAAAACGGTGCGTGGTTCGGGACCGGAGTTGCGGGATTGTGGGCGGGCGCTACTTTTTTGCGGCCGGGAACCGGGGGTGACCTGGGGATGTGACAAGAATTTTGTGCGAACCGGAACCGGAGGCCGCAACGGACCCGATCGTGGCATGGTACCGGGGTTGCGCCAAAATCGTTTTATGGTTCGGGACACAGGCGGGAGACGAAACTTTTTTTCGCTCCGCAAACGGGGCCGCGACGAAATTTTTGGTTATCACGAAAACAGGGGAGCGCCGAAACTATTTCGTCCGGTAACCAGTGCCGCGCTGTGTTATGTAAACGCCCAACGGTTGTACTTATGAAAAGATTCCTGCCCGGCCGTCCGTTCTGCATTCGCCGTTATCGCCGCTCAACCGGCATTGCCGAAACACGCTCATTTTCTACTACTAGTATAACAAACAGGAAAAGCGATGAGGGAATAGAACGGGATAGCGGAACGCGGGAAGCGGGACATGGGCGGGACATGGGGACAGGTTTCGCGTCCCACCAAATATTTACAGGACTGGGATGGCAGGGGGAGATTGGGCGACTGGAAGTTTTACGCACCCGGGGTGAATCATGGATTCCGACGAAGTTCGGATTTAGATAAATTAGATCGGTGAAGGGCGGCCTTTACGCCGCCCTTTTCCAATCGAAACCGGCCCATGGATGGGGATTCGCCGATATATTGTAGATTCGCCAATAAATTGAGATTTTCGCCGATATTTTTAAATTTTCACTTATATTTCATCAAAAATCGCGAAAGGTTGATTTTTGTCACTTAATTTTTCCTTACTAAAAGGCGCAAAAATATTTTAGTTATATTATTCCTAAAAGGTAAATTCGGCTACGTCAGTAACCTTTTGTTATATTCTCAAACAGATTTTTCGGTTTAGGGACAGGAAACGGTTCAATTTTTCGTTTTCCAAGACAACAAAACCGCCCCGGGACCCGTCCCTCATCCCGGGTACAGAAAATTTGACCTTTTTACTGTTTTATTTGGAAAAAGGAACCTGTTCCCATGCCATGTGTGCCACTCCAACTGGGACAGTGAACCTAGTATAGTAAATGGTCAGAAAAACAAAAAAGAACCACCGTTTTCAATGTAAAATAGAAGTAACCCATAAGTTTAAAAAAAGGAGGTTTTAACGGTGGTTCTACATTCATTGAACCACATTTTTCGTAAAAGCGGTAGTAGTTGGGTTGAGTTTGTAAGGAAAACTGGTGTTGAGAACCTGTTGATAGTGGGAGTGGATGTCGGCAAATATTCTCACAAAGGGATGATTTGCTGTCCCCATGTCCCATTTCCCATCAGACAGCCCCTTCACCAATCTCACTTGTTTGAATACACTCGTTCGGCGTAGACTCTCTCAATCTCAAGACAGATTCGAAACGTGAACTTCAATCGTTTATTTCAAACCGGTCTTTATTCCAAAATTGGCATTAATTGGTGGGACACTGAACCTGTCCCCCTGTCCCACCACCACCACAACCGGGACAGCGAACCTGTCCCCCTGTCCCATTATTCTTTTACGATCATTACTTCGGTGGTGGGGGTGTGTTTTTCTTTGGAGTAGAAGATGATTTTGTAGCCGTTTTTGTGGTAGAAGTGGATGTATCGGTCGGATGTTCCTTTTTCATCCGGTGCGGGTTCGACGTTTTCTCCGTAAATTTTGTTAATTTCTTCTCCGGTCATGCCGATTTTTGCACCGAACACCGAGATGGTCGGAGCAGCGAAATAGTAACCGTTGACCCGCTCGTTCCAATCAAGAATATATCCTTCTTTGTCAAAAACGACCAGCCTGGCCCCTTCATAATAATCGTCAAAAGAAGGCTCGCCGTATTTGGCTTTCAGTTCGCTCAACGGAGTGCCAATCGGAAAAGGCGCTTCGATTTTTTCAGAGGCAGACGCCCCATCCGCAGCTTCTTCATTTACAGCCGGTCTCTCTCCACTTCCATCCCCATCCCCGACGTGGACGATGAAAGTATACGGAGGTGTGTAAGGATTGCCTTCCGGATAGTGCAGCAAAAATCCGTAAGAACCCTCCTCGGTAAATACAAACTCATTGCCGGCATAAATCAAATTGGCGTTCGCCGCCGCCACGGAACCAAGTTCCATGCTTGAAAAATAAATATAAATTTCTCCCTCATCAAACAAGGTTTTTGTTTTTTGGTCAACCGGAATAAAAGTGAACGGCTGGCCAACTTTTACATGGATTTCCTCATCGTCCGCCGGAGCGACAAGGCCGTCCGCATCCAAGATGAACTCCACCTTCAGAGCATCCGCAGAGCCGACTTCACTCCGGGGAATTTCCGTGATTTTCACGATGTCCTCTTCAATGTTAAACCGAACCGCACCAAGTACCATCACTTCAATGTAGTCATCTTTTTTCCCAAGGGTGCTTCCGTTTCCTTCCCAAATTTCGGTTCCGAGTCCTTTTTGATCGATGCTGATGACACTGGTCGCATAAGTGCGGGCCGTTCCGGCATGAAAAATATTAAAGCCGACCAAAGCTTTTGAAGCATTCTCCGGATTCAGCACATGAAATTCATGAATATAATTTTCCATATTGACAATGGGGTCAGCCGTGTATTCCTCAGATTCCCACACAATCTCCCACTCATTGTCTTCGGACTTCCCGTCATAATCAACTGTGGCAATTTTAACCGTTCCGCCCGACTCTCCTTCATTTTTCGCAACGGCGAGAACATGATAATAAGCGCCCTTCAAACAGATCATTTCCTGCTGAATCATCTTCCAGCCCGGGAACAGAGCGGAAACATCCGACTGCGTCATTTTCGGCGGCTCCACTTCCGTTTCCTCTTGTCCGGCCGTGCTCGCTTGATCCTTGTCCCCGTCATTCAATAGAAAAAACCCCGCCATTGCGGCAAGAAGGAGCACAAACAACGCACCGGCACCTATCAGCCATTTCCGCGTGTGATTTCTGCGGCCGTGTGGCCGTTTTTTCCTGCTTATACGGGAAAGTTGGCTCTCCGGCTCGACTTCTTTTTTTCCGGAAAAAATTTGCTTTTCTGAGTGGACGGGCGTTCCGCAATGGGCGCAAAATGGCGCACCTTGTGAAAGTTCTTTCCCGCACTTTTTACAGTTTGTCATGTGATTCCACCTCATAGAATAGTAGTCTCTTGCAGTAATTGGGTACCCGGGCGGGCATCCGCTTGAAAAAGGGGTTTCGCTCGATTGGGCCGGCGGAGATCCAGTAGGTGGCGTTCCGGGCGTTTGCAACGGCTTCTTCCGCTCGGATGCACCTGCGGAGGTCCAGAAAGCGGATCTCCGGTCGTTCCGGCCGTTGCCGCTTGAACAGGACCCTTCCGTTCGGATGTGCCTCCGCATGCCTGTCCCGGGCGCAGAAAGCGTTCTCAACAATCGCCGATTCCCGGCCAAACTGGCATTTCCCGCTTGAGCCTGCGGATGAACGGCCTTTTAAAAAAATCGTTCACCGGCTCGGCCGGCATTAAGAAAATCATTTATTCAAAGCGGATTTTTTCTAAAATCACTTGCGACATGCATGCACATGGCAACCTACATTACCATTATACGATATTTTTCGCCACGCAGAGATAAAAACAGACGGATTTATTGGCGGAGGCGGTTTGCGGGCCTGCGGCGAAAAAAAAAGGACAGACCCGAGGGAGCGGCCTGTCTTTTAAGTTGGTTTGGGGACTGGTGTTTCTTGGGCCTTCAATGCCCCCAACTCTTGCATGCATTTTCATTTTGCGGCCAAACAGACAAAATCCGATTTTAATTCGGCCTGTGTCCATACAATTGGGCTGCCTGCGGACCGGGGCCATAAAGCGTCCCTGTTCAGTGATCCGATGACGGCGCAAACCGAAACGGTGGTTCCCCCATATGCTTTCTGCCCCATGTCCGGCACTTTTCATTCGCAATCGGCCGGCTCGTGGCCATTCAAATATTATTTTAAAAAAACTTTTATCTAGCCTGCCGCTCTTGCGCTTCTGTGGGATTTTATAACATTTTTTGTATGATTCCATATTTTGGTTTTTGGCAGACTATCCTGTGACCGCCGGTTTTTGTAAAATTTTTTTCATTACAAGAAATATTTTTTCTTTTAAAAATCGCCTTTCAGGTCTGTTTTTCACTAAATTTCGAATTATTTACATAATCTCGTCATTATTTTAATATAATTTCGATTATAATATCTATGATAGAGGGAAAAAGGGGTCTGGGACAACTAACAGCCGGGGAAACCAAATGTTCCGCAGCCGGCTCCAAGCAGAATCATTTCAGCATTCGCAATGATGGGCGAAATGCCTGTCTCTGTTCCATCATCGCGTGAAACCGTGGAAAAAAACACCTATTCAAAGAATAAATTCTAGATTTTATGTCAGCTGATATCCTAAATTTTTCATATGGTATAAATTACCACTCAACTTCCAACCTGTTGTTCTGTATGCTTTCTTAGAGGATGACTAATTTTAGTATTATTCTTATGTGATAAATGTCACAAACAAGCAGTTCGGATATTTATATTATATTTTTCGGCTGCTGGTTAATATTAAAAAATTTTTCGGAGGAAGATTGTTTTGAAAAAAGTATTGATTGTTTGTTTCAGTTTGTTGGTTTCACTTTTGTTTGCTGCGCCGGTAAGTGCCGGCACCACTGCACACACGAATGTACAGTTTAAAGTGGAGGGCGGTCCGTTTAACATCAAGAGCCCCAACCCAAATGTTGACTTTAAAACCATCACAATAGATGGGAGTATACAAACACTTAGTATGGACTTGGGAACGATGGTCATTAAAGACTTCAGAGGATTGGGAGACGGATGGAAGATCACGGTGCAGGCAGATCCATTTCGAGACGGAAATAGAGAGCTAACAACAGGTTCCTTGGAATTAAGCGGCATAGAAGAAATAAAAACAGCTGGTAATACAACGTCAGAATTGCCAAATATTGTTGAAAAAGGGTCGATTATTTTGGACGGACAAGCAAAAAAGATTATATCCGCTAGACACGGAACCGGAATGGGAGAATTCCAAGTAAAATTTAAACCCCTGAAATTTACAGTTAACACGACGGAATTAGTTCTTGGAAATTACCATACAAAAGTAACCTATACTCTTACAACCGGACCATAAAAATGGATGACAGCGGCAAGGTAATGGATAAATACAAGATTTACCTTGCCTCTTTATTTTTCTAACAGGAGGTGTCTTTAAATGAAACTGTTGAACAAAATTGTCTTAATGGCAATCTTGCTTGTCATCATTCCCGGATTCATGGCAGGAAAAGACAAGGCTTTGGCCAATGCTGACGATGGTCAGGACATACAATTTTCCCTTGAATTTCCCGAAAATCAAGATAAAAATACAAAGGGTTATTTCAATTTGACGATGCGCCCGGGACAAACACAAACCGTTCATATACATTTAACGAACTACAGCAATGAATCAAAAACCATTAAAATTATTAAGACCAATGCACTGACAACACAAAACGGCGGAATTCATTATACAGAAGAGGAAAGTTCAGATTTATCCTATTCTTTGAGTCAGAATTTTCTGGCCAGTAATTATATCACGGTCGACAGCGTGATTGAATTGCCGGCCCATGCAACCCGGAAACTTCCCGTTGTGTTGCAGGCACCGCAAGAAAAGGGGACATTTTTAGGCGGAATATTGTTTACAGCGGTCAATCCTGCTAACCAAGAAAATAATGAAAAAATTCAAATAAATAGCGAAGTCCGGGTTGGAATGGCCATTCAAATGAATGTCGGCGAACGCGCCATCCCGGAGATTGAAGTGAAAGAATCGGTCGTGGAAATTTACCCTTCCGGAATTCAAATACAGACAAGAATCGAAAACCCGTCTCCATCAATTGTGAAATCATATAAACTGCACTATAAAGTTTATAATGATAAAAATGAATTATTGTTTCAGGGCGGAACCGACGAATTCGACATGGCGCCGTTTACAGGGATCATGTTCCCTGCCAACTGGAACGCCGGACAATTTAACGAAGGCCGGTATCAAATCGAACTTACCATTGAAGGCGAAGGCAATACTTTTACAAAAAGAAACGGCTTTGAAGTTAAGAAAGCCGACACCAAAGAATATGTAAATACAAATACTGTAACGGAAGGGAAACCAATCGTAAAAAAAGATAACACCACCCTCATTTACCTTCTCACCGGAATAATCGTTCTTCTCATCGTTATCATCCTGATCATGGCATTCAAGAAACGGCGGTAGCTGGGCTCAACACCCGGTTTTGAAACGGAAAATCCGGCTTATGGCAATATGGAAGCGGGCCTGCGAATTATTGGATTTTCAGGCCCGCTTTTATTTTAAAGTTGGATTTCCGATCACGAAACATTGCGATATTTTTGGATTTTCGCTCGCGAAACATCGCGATATTTAAGGATGTCTTGCGTGCGGCCGTATGCCTGATGCTGGGAAAGAACTCGTGCCCTTTACCGGTTTCCCGTCTTCCATGCCAAATTAAAATTACCTTTATGTTTTTCTCCTTCCACTTGGAACTTATACTTGCCGGGCTTTTTTAGACGGAACGAATGATCCGGCACTAATGTCTGAATCGTTTTTCCATTTGAATCGATGATTTTTGCAATTAAAGTGCCCTGCTCCGTTTCAGCGTGAAAATGGACGGAAAGCGTCTCGCCGTCATCAACGGTGACTTTTTTAAAAAATTTTCCGGAAAAACTGTGGTAATCTCCCTTAATACAGTCCTTTTTTGCCTCGATTTCGCCGACAGATATCACATATGAACCTCCGCTGCAGCCGGTTAAAAGAAAAATCAAGAAAAAAGCCAATGACACAAAAGCACATTTCTTTTTCACCAAAAAAAGCCCCCTAAAAAGGATATACCGCCAGAACAACAGCACATCCGTGGATATTTTGAAAAAACGGGAATGCATCCGGCGGGGTTCTGTGTGGCTGACGGCAATTCGGCCAATCCCGTTTTGCCGGCGCAACATCCCATCTGATAAACCTCCGGTCATTCCCTGCCTCCACTGTAACACCAAAAACAGAGTTATAATGTGACAATTTGACAATTTTTTTGGAGGGATTGGGACAGGATTCACTTTTCTATAATAAATGTTTGTGAGTTCCAAATAGCTGCCCAAGTTGAAACCTTTGTAAATATTTATGTTTTGCGGTTTTTCGGCGCCCGATTCAAGCACCATGGAGGGATAAATGATGAAAAGCCGGATAAAAGGGGAAAGGTTTCGGGGATTGAAAGTATTTCGGGGCTTGCGGGCTGTTCCTCTTTATTAAACGGGTTGAAGTTGGGACAAGGGTCCTTCCGCCGGTTCAAGCTGGGACAAGGAACCTAGTATAGTAAATAGCCAAACAAAAAAAGAACCACCGTTTTAATAGTAA
>CALKIU010000112.1 GCA_937995745.1 uncultured Bacillaceae bacterium
AATAAAACAGGGCGCCCATGCAAAGGGCGCCCTTATATTTTTACCTTATCCGCATGTTTCCGCCGCACACCCAATCCACAATACTTCCAAAATCCTGACACTCCTCCGACGCACGCCTTGACAAAGAAGTCGGGCAATACCAGTCCCCCTTCCGCCGCATTATGCGAAAAGAGGTTTTTCCGCAAAAACCGGCCGCTATGCCATTTCATTAACACCGCACCGCGGATCCGGCCGGTAAAACGGCCCCGCGCGAAACAACCGGCCAACTGGCCGTTTTTTTCAAAGAAACCTTGAAAACGCTTACGTTTCGGCAGTGTACGTTAAGTCGGAAACGGAACGGGGGACGCGTTGTTTCCGGAATGACAGTGATTCGGTGAAATAGGGTTATTTCGTTTCTTCTTTTCCTTCTATATAATTAGAAAGAACTTGGATGGCTTCTTCTTCATCATGCCCGTCAGCAATCAGGGTGACGGTTTGTCCCCTGCCGACTGCCAGAGTCATCAGACCCATGATGCTTTTCGCGTTAATTCTTCTGCCTTCTTTTTCGAGATAGATTTCCGATGAAAATCGGTTCGCCATTTGGACAAACAAAGCAGCCGGACGGGCTTGCAATCCTGTTTTCAATTTCACTTCCACTTGTTTTTCCAGCATACTTATTTCCTCCTGTTTTATTTCACTATTTGTACGAAATCGGTTGCCCCGCTCTGAGCTTGTTGGCAATCTCGTCGATTTTGCGGAGGCGATGATTGATTCCGGATTTGCTGATTTTTGATCCCGAGACCAGTTCTCCCAATTCTTTTAATGTGACATCGGGATATTCCAGCCTCAAATCAGCGATTTCCCGCAGTTTTTCAGGAAGCACGTCAAGACCGACCGTATCATGTATGTAGCGGATATTTTCCACTTGGCGCATGGCCGCGCTGATCGTCTTGTTCATATTGGCCGTTTCGCAGTTGACGAGGCGGTTGACAGAATTCCTCATATCCCTGACGATGCGGATGTCTTCAAACTTCAACAGGGCCACGTGTGCGCCGATGATGTTCAGGAAGTCGGCAATTTTTTCCGCTTCTTTGATGTACGTGATGTACCCTTTCTTCCGCTCAAGGGTTCGGCTGTTGAGGCCGAATTTATTCATCAATTCACAAAGGGAATCGTTGTGCTCTTTGTAAAGCGAGGAAATCTCCAGGTGATAGGAAGAGGTTTCCGGATTGTTCACGGAACCTCCGGCCATAAAAGCCCCGCGCAAATAGGCGCGCTTGCAGCATTTTTTTTCGACCAGTTCCTCGGAAATTTTGTGGTTAAAAACAAAATCTTTTTCAAGGATTTTTAATGCCTCGAGAACTTCCTTGGCCCGGTGGACCATTCTGACAATATAAACGTTGTTTTTCTTCAGGCGCATTTTTTTGCGGACAAGGATTTCCACTTGTACGTCATGATCTTTTTTCAACAGCGTATATATCCTTCTGGCTATCGCCGCATTTTCCGTCTGCACGTCCACGACAGGCTTGCGGTTTGAAAAGGATAAGGTGCCGTTCATGCGGACCAGTGCCGATAGTTCCGCTCTTCTGCAGCAAGGCTTCGCTTCGATTGTTGTCAATTCCTTCTTTGTTTCCGACGCGAACGACACACCTTACACCCCCTTTTATCCGTTTGCTAGAACCCCAGATGCCGCCACTTTTGTCCGGTGACCGTCTCCATCAACAGGGAATACAAAAGCTTGGAAATTTTCGACGTGTCGTGACGGATCACTCCGTCTTCCAGAGCAACGATATCCGCCAGGACCACTTCCAGCCCCAGTTCGTAAAGCTTGTTCAGGTCATTGGCCACAGGTTTCGCATATTCTTCGCAGTACCTTTTCAAAATGTGTTCCGGCACTTCTTTGTTGTTCACTATAATTGTATCAATAAAAGAGCATTTCATATGATCATAAAGCGCTTTTACGTGATCGCTGGCCGTGTAATCCAGCGTTTCTCCCGGCTGGGTCATCAAGTTGCAGACGTAGACCTTTTTCGCACAGGAAGAACAAATCTCCTGGCCAAGTCTGGGCACGAGCAAATTGGGAAGAATGCTCGTATAAAGGCTTCCCGGCCCAAAAATGATCATGTCTGCCCGGCGAATTTCATCAATCGTTTCCGGAAGGGGCTGCGCCGTTTCCGGCGTTAAAAACACCCGTTTAATTTTCTTTCCTGAATAAGGAATTTTTGATTCTCCCGAAACGATTGAACCGTCTTCCATTTCCGCATGAAGGACGACACTGTCCCGCGCGGCCGGCAGCACTTTTCCGTGTACGTTCAGGACCTTGCTCATTTCCTGGATGGCCCGGAAAAAGTCTCCCGTTATCGAGGTCATCGCGGCCAGAATCAAATTGCCGAGAGAATGTCCGGACAATTCTTTCTCCGTATTAAAGCGGTGTTGGAATAGCTCGATGATCAATGGTTCCACTTCGGACAATGCAGCCAGTGCATTGCGGACATCCCCGGGCGGCGGGATATGAAGTTCTTCACGCAATCTGCCCGAACTACCGCCATCATCGGCAACAGTCACAATCGCCGTCAAATCAACCGGATATTTTTTCAGACCCCTCAGCAACACGGGAAGACCGGTGCCGCCGCCGATAATGACAATTTTTGGCTTCCTGCTCATAGCGATTTTTCCTTTCTTTTATTAATATCCCGGTGAGTGATGCGGATATGATAGTCATCCTCAAAAAAGCGCCCGACATATTCCGCAAGCGCCACTGAGCGGTGCTGTCCGCCCGTGCACCCGATCCCGATGATTAATTGGGCCTTGCCCTCCCTTTTATAATGGGGAAGCATGAAAGCGAGCAAATCGAGGAGCTTTTCCAAAAACTTTTGCGTCTCGCTCCACTTCAATACATAATGGAAAACTTCCTCATCCAACCCCGTCTTCGGACGCATGCTGTCCACATAATGGGGGTTCGGTAAAAACCGGACATCAAAAATCAAATCCGCGTCAATCGGTATGCCGTGCTTAAAACCGAAAGAAACGATGTTCACGGTAAAGTGGGAATTTTTGTTGACCGAAAACTCGGTCATGATTTTTTCCCGCAAATCTTTCGGATTCAATTTCGATGTATCGTAAATGATTTGCGCCCTGCCTTTTAACTCCTCAAGCAATTGGCGCTCCTGTTTGATGCCTTCCAAAAGACGATCGGAACGGGCCAGTGGATGGGAACGCCTTGATTCTTTATACCTTTGCACAAGAACCGCATCTTCCGCATCGAGAAACAGGATTTGCGGGCTCACCCAAGACAGTTCATGCAAATCATCCAGGACTTTAAACAAATAATCAAAAAACTCCTTGCTCCGCAAATCCATGACAATGGCCACTTTATTTAATTTATTTCCTGAATCCCTAATCAGTTCCAGAAATGTGGGCAAAAGGTTCGGGGGCAAGTTGTCCACGCAATAAAAACCCAAATCTTCAAAACTGCGCATCGCCACCGTTTTTCCTGCACCTGACATTCCGGTAATAATGACGAGTTGCGTCTCATTTACCGCGTCCTTGTTCATTTTGACTCCCCCAAAATAATTGCTTCAAAAGAAAAAAACGCATCATGTTCCCCTGTCCGTATCAACCGATTGATTTTATCCGCAAATTTCCGCTCCCGAAAACATGCATCTGAATCCTTCAATAATGAGTTTATTCCTTCCTGCCTCCGTTCGTGCAGGCTAACTGGGATCCAAACGATATTGAATCAGTTTAAAATCGGGTGTATACGTAAAAGTTCCGTAAATGACGCCTTGGCCTTGAATCATATAATCCAAAATATGATAATCTCCCTCTGCCATCGGCAAATTTTTTATCTCATTAATATCGTGCCAGGCGAGCCTTCCTTCTTCCGATTCGGCCACATTGATGCCGTCGGCTTCGGTCGCGTAAAACGTAAACATCATCCATTCGGAGAGCACTTTGTCCCCGTCTTTCATAATAAAAGTAAAAATCCCCTTTATGCTGGGGTTTTTCAAATAAATCCCTGTTTCTTCACGGAACTCGCGAATACAGGAATCGCGCACCGATTCACCGGGCTCCATCTTGCCGCCCGGCGCAACCCACCATCAGCGACGCGGTTTTTGCAAA
>CALKIU010000113.1 GCA_937995745.1 uncultured Bacillaceae bacterium
GGTTTTGTCCAAATGAACCTGTTTTTTGGGCAAGGTGTGGGAAAAAAGGCCTCCCTTTGTCTTTAAAAACGATGCCTTAAGTTAAAACAACCTCGTTCCCCTTCCGGAAACAACGATTTTGCCGGGACGGGGAATTTTTTTACAAACGGACATAAGCGGGCAGCCGTCGCACCAAACGGCAACTGGCCGCTTTTTTAAAAAATATACGTAAAACCCGACGATTGAAAGTATGTATAAAATTTTACCGCTTAGGGAAAATATGTCATGTCGGGACAAGCGCCACAGAACAGACGGAATCGAGCCGCAATGGTCAGCGCATGCCGCGGGCGTCGCCGGCAGCCCGAATCGCCATGTGAACCGGTAAGCATATTGGCCCAAGATGAAAGATGCGTGCATTATTTCCCGGGTCATAAGTTTTCGGAATCATTCATAAAATAGATTAACACGCCTGCCGCCATTTCCGGCATCGTCCCGCTCCGGTCCTGCCAGTTCCGGAGCAATGCGGGGTCGCTGGATGGCCGGACCGATGTAAGAGCATCTGGACATAAAACCGGCCGCAACAACATTTCCCGGCAAAAACGCACGCTCAATCCGGCGCACAAAACCGCAAAAATGCGGCCAAAAGACCCAGAGATGCGCCAAGGCCAAAAAGAAGCTATGCGCAAACCGGCAAAGGCCCTTTCGCAGCCGCTGTTCCAAAGCGGACAGCATAACACCGCCGCTTTTCTGCCATTTCGTACGCAAATACCGCCGCACAAAAAACGCAAAAAACCGCCGAACGCCGTAAAGCTGATTCAACGGTTTTGCTGCGTATCATATGGGAAAACAATCAAGCGTTTAAATCGGAAACAAGAGACTGCGGAAGGACAATCTTTTCGCTGGCCACTTCCACGCGCTCAATGTCTGCGCCCAGGGCTTGCAATTTCTTGTGAAAATCGACATAGCCCCGATCCAAATGATACAGTTCGGTGACTCTCGTGATCCCCTCCGCCGTCAGTCCGGCCAGCACGAGGGCAGCTGCAGCCCGCAAATCCGTTGCCGCCACCTCTGCTCCCTGCAGGTTTGTCGGACCGTTCAAAATGACGGAGCGCCCTTCGATCTTGATATCCGCATTCATCCTGCGAAATTCTTCCACGTGCATAAAGCGATTTTCAAATACCGTCTCGGTGATCATGCTGGTGCCGTTTGCCCGCAAAAGGAGGGCCATGATCTGGGATTGCATGTCGGTGGGAAATCCCGGGTACGGCATCGTTTTGATATCGGTCGCTTTCAGCTCTTCCGGACCGATGACACGAATGCCTTCCTTTTCTTCGATGAAAATGACGCCCATTTCTTCCATTTTGGCAATCAAGGATGTTAAATGTTCCGCCACGGCTCCCTTGATAAGGACATTGCCTCCAGTAATGGCAGCGGCCACCATGAACGTCCCCGCTTCAATGCGGTCAGGGATCACCGTATGATCCGCTCCGCGCAAAGAAGAAACGCCCTCTATGCGGATCGTTCCCGTTCCTGCACCTTTCACTTTCGCGCCCATTTTATTTAAAAAGTTGGCCAGATCAACAATTTCCGGTTCTTTGGCCGCGTTTTCGATCACGGTCGTCCCTTTCGCCAAAGTGGCGGCCATCATGATGTTTTCGGTGGCGCCCACGCTGGGGAAATCCAAATAAATTCTTGCACCGACAAGGCGGCCTTTCACCCTTGCGTCGATAAAACCGTTCCCGACTTTCACTTCGGCGCCCATGGCTTCAAAGCCTTTTAAATGCTGATCAATCGGCCGGGAACCAATCGCACACCCGCCCGGAAGCGCAACCCGCGCCCGTCCGTTGCGTGCCAATAACGAACCCATGACAAGTACGGAAGCGCGCATTTTCCGGACATATTCAAACGGCGCTTCGTCCTTTAACACTCTTGATGCATCTATTGTCACGACATTATCCGTAAACTCTACGTCAGCGTTCAAATAGCGCAGTACTTCATTGATGGTATATACATCGGAGAGTGCCGGTACATCGCGAATGACGCTTTTTCCATCACTTGCTAATAAGGATGCGGCAATAACAGGTAAGACAGCATTCTTTGCTCCTTCGATCTGAACAGAACCGCTCAGCCTATTTCCGCCGCGGACGATGATTTTTTCCAAGTGTATTCCCCTCCGCGTCCAATTTCTCTATATTAATATTCAATCGTGATGATTGGTGTGCCAACTACAAGGGTCGTCTTGGCGCCCAATCCTCCGCTTCTGATTCCGATTTGTACATTTATTTCTTGTTCGCCATGATGGATAGAATCGGCAAAAATCGGTGAATATGCCGATGTGGAAATAAAATGTTTCTCTTCAATCGATTCCTTTTTCTCAGCTTGCAGCAATGCCAGCAAGCGTTCCGCCGATTTTGGCAAAGTCGTCTCTATGTTATCATTCCATTCGCCCTTCACACAAGAGAAAATTGACGCATTTCCACGAAATATGTCGAATGCCACAGCGTTCCACTGTTCTTTTATAAAACGTTCGCTTTCTTCCGTAAAAGCCTGCCCCCTCAATTCGTAAACGACATATGCATGCGGGGCTCCTTCCAAATTGGCCAATACTTTTATGACTTCTTCAAAACCGTCCTTTGGATGGATTCCCTTCAGTTCCCAGCGGCCGGCAACGGTTTCCGTTTCCCATTGCCAGTGGGGAAACTTTTTCTTGAGGGCATGGCCGTATTTTTTGACTTCATCCAAGTTTTCAAAATGGCCGACTCTTTCCCTTGCATAAAGGGACCATTCGGTAATGTTTATTTTTTCATTTTGCAAAAGGGCCACAATTTTCAGCAGATCGGTTTCATTTTTAGCATTAACAGGAAAATTCCAAAGTTTTAATAAAAACATGAAAACAACAAAAAATACCGCTAAAACCATCTGACCTTTCTTCATTTTCCGTGCTCCTCCCCTTAGTAACAGTGTTACCAAGTACAGAAGGAGCATACTGTCGAAAGATCGTCACTTTTTGACAATGAAAAATGATCCACAAACCGTGCAAAATTTCAAAAAAAGGAACAAACGACTAATGAAAATTTTCACATGAAATACCTATTATTTCCAGTTATAAGCGAAGAACGGTCCCCTTTGAGGGACACTGTGGAAATATTTTTCCCCTGTCATCAAACGGGAATTGCCGGCACAAGGCGGCGAAACGGTTCCCCGGCGGCAACCGTACAAAAACAGCGGTCTCCATTATGTATATTCCATTTTGAAGATGGACCACAACGGTATTTAGTTTTCAAGTCCTTTTTTCAATCGGGAATATTGTTCAAAACACACATGCAATCTCCATTTTAATGGAAATTTTCCGAAATTAAAAAGGCAAAAAGACCTATTTTCACTTTTTTACTATTTTTACATACATTACATGGTTTTTTCAGTGACTATTTTAACAATGAAAAGACGGCAAAACATCCGGCCACATCGCCGATCATATAAGGCAGAGCAACTCCCTGCCCGTCACCGCCAATAAGAGACGAAGCAACATTCAACCCGCCTCCCCGTCATAAAAACCAACCGATTCCCCGGGCCTCTGTCCGATAAGACGGAACAGCTCCGGCCCGGTCGCCCGCCCGTCAAACGACTTCCGGCCAGATACCCGTCATATGAGACGGAGCAATGTTCGGCACGCCGCCCATCATATTAGACGAAAAAACATCGAGCCGCGTTACGCGTTACTTGAAAATAAACGGAAGTTGCTGCGACCAGTGCAGATAATCAAGGAAAAAATTGCTCACCGTCGTTCCCAGGAAAATGGAAACAAGGATGTACAACACCCGCGCCTGCATGACCCGGTTCTTGCGGAGAAACTTTTCAAAATTCACGGCTTGCAGCGCCCACCAGGCAATCGCAATAAACACCAAATGCATAATGATGCTCAACAGTGCCATCTGGCTGTATTCAACGAACAATATTCCGTCCTCCCTTCATTATATAAATTATCTTAACACGAAAATGCCTGGTAGTTGCCAGCCAATTCCCCTTTTTCCCGCCTGACCCGGCGCCTGGATGCCTGTCCATTTTCCGTCCCGCCGGCTGCTTCCATTGCTGGAAAAAGGGGACAACCCGGCCCCCGCTTCCTTAAGCCAAACCGGTCAGCCTCCGCTCCCGGGTTTGCGCTTCCTTTTTATGGCATTTGTCTGATTTTATATTACATCAACATTGCGAATATTACAAATATTACCTGTCGACATAATATCTGTAAAACTTACTTTATTTCCCATTTTCTGTCCAAAAAGGCGGGAAAAAGCCGGCAACACCGGTTCCTTGTGACTGTGGCGGATAGATAAAGGCCATTCGGGATAAACACCGGGCTTTTACGGTTTTGTCCTTAAACAAGCGATTGAAGGCCGAAGTGACCGCGTTTTTCATAAGATTTGTCTTGAAACCGGCACTTTGAAGACAAAGCGGCCGCTGTTTTCAACGGATTTGTCTTCAAAGAGACTTCATGGGGACAAAGGGGTTGATTTTTCAGCGGGCTTTGTTCTCAAAACGGGCCAGGCGCAGACAACGGACCGGGTTTTTCCATACCATTCCTCCCCGCTCATAAACCATCCAAAGCAATTTCCCGGCAAAACGAGAGCCCCTCAAAAAAACGCATGAAGCGGCGAAAAATGTGTAAAATAATTTTTGACCCGAAACCTCCTGTCCCCAAGGTTCGTCAATTTCTCCATAAAAAAAAGCTGTTCCTGGACAATGAATCGTCCGGAAACAGCACATCATTTGAGGCGTGAACTCCCCCCAAATTCACGCCTTTCCGTTATCCGTCCGTCTTTCCGATCACAAACAGCAGGCTCCATACCGGTGGTTTCCGTACCCGGCCCGCGGGAGCGGCACATGCTCCCCCCTTGACATATGCCGCCCAACCGCGGCACCTCAGCCACCGGCCCCCTTCCTTCCAAGGACCGCGTTTAAAAAGGGTCATGTTGTCAGGCATTCCCGTCGTCAAAACGCTTTCAGGTGCAGGTGTTCCCGTCACCAATACGTTATTTTGGCCATTCCCCGTCATAACAAATTTGCACCGTTCCAATTTTATCCGTGAAACCGTTATCAAAGTCCGCCGCCAAATTCGCTATGTAAGCACGATACGTGGAATCGGTTCATGGAATTATGGAACTTGGCGCAGACTCCCCTTTTAAACGGCGAACTCCTCAAAAGTGCAGCCCATTCCGGGCACAGGCGAGCCTTTTTCACACACCCCTTTGAAAATAAAACCCTTCCCCCACTCCCCCCCGAATGGGGGAAGGGCCGCAGTTGCAACTTCCAAACTCGCGCAACTCGCAGTTTGCAACCCATAACCCACTTTTCACTGTTCACTATCCACAACCATGAACCCGCACCAATTGTTCGTAATCCGCAACCGCACATTAATCTACAAAATCGGCAAACCCGGCAAAATGATCGTGCAAGAAGTCGATCCCGAGATCCGGGAAAATTCCAAAGATGATCGTTGCCGCTGCGGCAACGCCGATCATAATGCCAAGCGGCACCGGCGTTTTGACTTTCTCTTCCGTCTCAGCCGGCCTCATGAAAATTTGCGCAAAGATTCTAAAGTAATAAATGTAAGAGATGACCGTCGTACCAATCATGATCGACGCCAACACATAGAACGCCGGCTCCATGACGAGTGCTCCCAGGAAAATGTTCAGTTTTCCGATGAAACCGGCCGTTCCCGGAAGTCCGGCCAAGGAAACGAGGAAAACACCCATCGTTACCGCCAAGAACGGCGAGCGTCGGTACAAACCGGCAAAACTGCTGATGTCTTCATTGTCATCTTTGGCCGTCATCAGCTGGATAATCGCGAATGCGCCCAGCGTCATGAACATATAGGCTCCCAAATAGAACCAGAGAGCGTCAAACATGAACGGCGACAAAGCCGTAAAGGCCACGAGAAGATATCCGGCATGGCCGATGCTTGAATAAGCAAAGAGACGTTTGATATTTTTTTGCCTCAAAGCGACCACGTTTCCGATAATCATCGTAATGGCCGCCAGCACCGCCATGTAAATCTGCAAGTTGGCCAAAAGCGGAGTGGCCTTCTCCAATCCTTCCGCCCCCGCCGGCGTGCTCAAGTACACGACGAGGACGATGCGGACCAAAATGACGAAGCCCGCTGTTTTGGAAACGACGCTCAAAAACGCCGTCACCGGAGTCGGCGCACCTTGATAGACGTCCGGCGCCCACATATGGAACGGGGCAGAGGCGATTTTGAACGACAAGCCGACAAAAATCATGAAGAAAGCCAAGCCCAATAAATAAATATATTGGCTGTCGGCAACGGTCGGCAAAATCACGGCCATTTCCTGCAAATTCGTCGTGCCGGTGATTCCGTACACATAGCTCATTCCAAACAGCGTCACGGCCGAAGCGATCGAACCGTTGATCACGTATTTCATGGCCGATTCGTTGGATGGCAGATGCTTTTTGCGAATACCGGCCAAAATGTACGACGACATTGACAGAAGCTCCAGTCCGATAAACAACGTAATCAAGTCGCCGCTCGAAGACATGATCATCGCGCCGAGGAGACCGGCCAGGAAGAGATAGTAAAACTCTCCCCGGAACTCGTTGAGCCCTTCCTTCGGCTCGTAGCTGACAGCGATGACCATCGCCAGCGCACCGCCGAACAGCAGGAGAAGCTTGAATGCTTTGGCAAAGCTGTCCAACCGGAACGTGTCGTAAAGAATCGAAACCGTGTCCGCTCCAATGAGATTGAGGAGAGCGGCAATGGCGGCCAAAATTGCCGCGAAACCAATCCACCCCAAAATCCTTCTGTCCATTTTCTTTGGTGCAAAGAGGTCAACCAGGGAAAGGATCGTCGCCGTGATGAGTATGATAAACTCCGGCGCCATTGCGCTCCATTGGTATGACAATAAGGTATCCAAATCCACTCCTCATCGACCCCCTAACCCAAGCATGATCGTCTCAAGTGTAGTTTCCAGCGGCATGCTCAATACACTTGGGTACACACCAATCATGATGATCAAACCTGTCAGCACAATGGCCGGAACGTACTCAACAGGTTTCATATCAGGCGTGCCTCTGAACTCCCTGTGTGCTTTTCCAAACGTCATCGCCAACACGGCGCGGAGCAAGTATACGGCTGTTAAAATAATGCCAAGCGCCCCGATGGCCGCCAAAACAGGCAGTTCCTTAAACAGCCCGAGGAAAGCCATAAACTCGCTCACGAACCCGGACATTCCCGGCAAACCGAGTGATGCCATCGCAGCGGCGAGGATGAATCCGGCTGTAATCGGCAGCCCCTTGGCCATGCCGCCCAGTTTGGAAATAATCGTGGTTCCCAACCGCTCGTAAAACACTCCCACAAGGAAGAACAAGAGCGCGGCAATCAAACCGTGAGACACCACTTGGAAAATGGCTCCTTGCAAACCGGCTTCGTTCAACGCACCGAGACCGATCAGGACAATTCCCATGTGGGAAATCGATGAGTACGCAAGCACCATTTTGAAATCATCCTGAATCAGTGCCAGGAACGCTCCGTACAACAGGTTGACCACGCCGAGAACGGCAATGAGCACCGCGAAAGATTCAAACTGCTCCGGGAACATTTCCATCCCGAAACGGATTAACCCGTACGCACCGATCTTCAACAGCACTCCGGCGTGCACCATGACGATGGAAGGCGGCGCTTGCACGTGGACGCGCACCATCCAAGTGTGCAGCGGCAAAATCGGCAGCTTGATTCCGAAAGCCACCAACAGGGCGATGAACAGACCAACCTTCAATCCTTCGCCAATCTCTTTGCCGACGGGCGTCAAACCGTCAGACGCCAAAATGTCCGTCAGTGCGGCAATATTCGTCGTTCCTGTCTTGGCAAACAGAACGATAAAGGCGATCAGCATAATCGCTGAACCCAAGCCGTTGTAAATCAAGTAGCTGTAGGCCGCTTTTTCCTTTTCCGCATATCCCCACTTCCCGATTAAGAAGAACATCGGGATCATCGTAATCTCAAAGAAAATGAAGAACAAGATCAAGTTTTCAGCGGCAAACACGCCCAGCATCCCCGTCAACAGGAGCAGAAACAGCATGAAATAGCCTTTCCATTCCTTTTTGATAAAAAGGGCGGAAGCGAGCGCAGCCAATGTGCCCAAGACGGCGGTCAACACGAGCATGATCATCGTAAAGCCGTTGACGCCGAGCTCAAAATCGATCGCAAACAAGCCTTTGCCGAGAAAATCGTTGAACTGGATCCAGTCCACTTTGAGCGAATAGTTCTCGAGGCTTGTCCCCGCTTTATATTGGAAGTAAAGCGTCAATGCCAGAACAAGCGACGGCACGGTGGCCAAAAACCCGACAATTTTTGTCAATTTTTCATTTGTTTTTGGTATAAAGGCAAGAATCAAGATGCCTAATAAAGGGGCGAACACCAAAGTTGTCAAAACGTGTGAACTTACCATTGAATGTACCCCCCTGTCAACGCGTAGATGACGACGAGCAAGGCCAAGCCGACGGCCGCAACCGCACCGTACATTTGTGTTTGCCCGTTCTGCATCCACGAGCCGAGTGTGCTGAATACTTTAACGATTCCCGATATGAGGAATACCGCCCCGCCGACAATGTACACTTCCACGAAACGGACAACGCGGGACACAAAGAATGTAGCTTTTACAACCGTATATTGATAAAACTCGTCCACATAATATTTGTTGTACAAAATGTTATACAAAGCCGGCACTTTCGCCGTGAGCCAGTCGCGGCTGATCGAACGTTTGCCGTAAATGAGCCACGCCAACAGAATTCCTGCCAGCGAAATGGCGGTCACCACGTACATAATCCACGCCGGTCCTTCCACATGGGCCGGTCCCAACGCGGCATTGCCTTCCACGAGCCAATCGCCGAGGAACGTCCCAAACCAAGGCGTATTCATATATCCGGCAAAAATGGCCAAAAGCCCGAGAATGACCATCGGAACCGTCATGACAGCCGGTGACTCCTTGACTTCCTTCACTTCGCTGCGCGACTCCCCGGCAAACACCATGAAGAAGAGACGGAACATGTAAAACGCCGTGAAGAACGCCGCAATGACAGCGAGCCAGAACAGGACGGTATGGCCGCTTGCCCATGTGGCGAGCAAAATTTCGTCCTTGCTGAAGAATCCGGACAAGAGCGGTACGCCGCTGATCGCCATCGTTCCGATTAAGAACAGCGGTCCGGTAAGCGGAAGCTTTTTCCACAAACCGCCCATTTTCTCGATGTTTTGTGTTGCCACGGCATGAATAACGCTTCCGGCCGCCAAGAACAAGAGCGCTTTAAAGAATGCGTGCGTCGTCAAGTGGAACACTCCGGCCACATAACCGGCAGAACCTAAAGCAAGCATCATGTAACCGAGCTGGCTGACGGTCGAATAAGCCAGCACCCGTTTAATATCCTTCTGGACAAGGCCGATGCTCGCCGCAAAGATGGCCGTAAATGCTCCGATGACGGCAACGGTCAACAACGCCGTCTCGCTTGCGGTAAAGAGCGGGAACAACGCTGCCACCAAGTACACACCGGCCGCAACCATCGTCGCCGCGTGAATCAATGCGGACACCGGCGTCGGACCTTCCATCGCGTCAGGCAACCAGGAATGAAGCGGGAATTGGCCCGATTTTCCGACAGCTCCGATGAAGATGAGCAGAGCCGTTAACGTAATCATCCCGGAAGACAGTGTTCCCTCTTCCACGGCCCGGAAAATTTCGTCATACTCCAGGCTGCCGACTTGCCAGAAGAGGAGAATCATGCCGATGAGCAGCCCCACATCCCCGATTCTTGTCATGATAAAGGCCTTTTTGGCCGCGGCTTTCGCTTCTTCCTTATAGAACCAGAATCCGATCAACAGGAAGGAACCGAGTCCGACAAGCTCCCAGAAAATATACGTCTGGAGCAGGTTCGGGGACATGACGAGCCCCAACATGGCGAATGTGAACAGGCCAAGATAGGCATAAAATATATGGAATCTGTCGTCACCATGCATATATCCTTTTGAGTACGTATGCACCAAAAAGCTGACAAGTGATACGACGACTAACATCAATGCATTCAACGGATTGATTTCAAATCCCGCTGTCAGCTGCACATCCCCAATCGTCAGCCATACGGCTTCTGCTTTGTATGTCGGCGATTGCAAGCGGTCAACAAGCGCCACCACCGCAAAAACGAAGGACAAAAGCGTCATTGCAATTCCGACGTAGGCGCTCGATTCTTTCAATTTTTTGCCGAATACAAGCAGCAACACGAATGAAGCCAGCGGAAAAAGCGGTATGATCCATGCAGTCTCCATCTATATCACAAACCCCTTTTTTGAACGTGAAAAATTGTTTCTCACGCCTGTAAATTGACGACCGCCGTCGAGCGGTTCCATTCAGTTCACAAACCGCACCGGCCGCTGTCCGTTCTCCGCTTTTACCGGGACCGGCGCCGGGCTTGCGGCAGAACGACAACATCCGTGCAGTGGCTGTCCGGTTTTTTAAAATTCGTCTTTGATTGAATTGATGCGGTCTATGTTCACTGTCGCACGGTTTCTGTACAGTGCGATCAGGATGGCAATTCCAATTGCTACCTCTGCTGCGGCAATCGCCATGCCGAAAATGGCGAACACTTGACCTGTGATCGACGGCATGATGCCGTATTTGCTGAATGCCACCAGGTTGACGTTTACGGCATTGAGCATCAGTTCAATGGAAATCAATACGACAATAATGTTTCTTTTTGTCAGCGCTCCGTAAAGCCCGATGGCGAAGAGAATGAGCGCCAAAGTCAGATAGCCTGAAATGGTCACTTGTCATCCGCCTCCTTATTGTCGTCTTTGCGCGCCAAGACGATCGCGCCGATTAACGCCACGAGGAGCACGACGGATGTCAGTTCAAACGGAATGATGTATTTCGAATAAAGGGCGATTCCGATTTGTTCGGTGTTATTGGCATGAAGCGGCACTTGTTCCGCCCCGAAATCGAGATTGTAAATTCCGAGATAAAATGCGGCGGCAAAACCGAGAACTCCGAGAAGAGCCAGGATCTTTTTCCAGGTACTCTTTGGCTCGGTGTGCGTGGCTTTGTGCTTTGTCATCATGATGCCGAACAGCAGAATGATCGTGATGGAACCTGCGTACACAAGCACTTGGACGACTGCGACAAATTCCGCCGACAGCAAGACGTAAATGCCGGCCAGACTGAGAAATGTGAACACGAGCGCAACTACGCTGTGGATGATATTTTTAAAGTTTAAGAGAAGCACACCGCCCATGATGGCCACTAAAGCGAGCACCATAAACGCGATAAACTCTCCTGTCATGGCTTATTCTCCTTCCGAACGTTCTCGTCATTTTCATTCAGCCATTGCAAGTCTTTGAACAGTTCGTCACGGCTGTAGGCCGCCAGTTCAAAATTATTCGTCATCACAATTGCCTCCGTGGGGCAAACTTCCGTACACAAATCGCACAAGATGCATAGTTCAAAGTTGATGTCATACGTATCGATGATTTTCTTTTTCACATTCGGATCAGGGTGCTTTTTGCCTGTCAGACTGATGCATTGCGTCGGGCAAATATTGGCGCACTGGTTACAAACAATGCACTTTTCCGGATAAAATTTGTGTACGCCCCGGAACCGGTCAGGCAATTTGATCGGCTCATCCGGATAATTCGTCGTCGGCTTTTCCGTCGTTAAGTTTTTCAGGGTAAACTTCAAACCTTTTAACAAACCAACTCCAAACATGTATTTCACCCCTCAGGATTTAAATCGCTATCCACAAACTCCGCAGGCGGAAATGAACGCCGGCTTTCCGCCGTTTCCGCCTTCCCTGAAAAATCGCTCCATTCCCGCTGTCCGGATGCTTTTTCCAAGCTTTGCAGACCGGTAGATGGGGAGGTTTTTAGAATAATTGAATCAATTCCTTGGCAATCGCCGTCAGGAAAATGTTGGCCAGCGCCACCGGAAGCAGCACTTTCCAGGCGAATTCCATCAAATGGTCCGGACGGACGCGCGGCCATGTTGCCCGTACCCAGCTCAAACCGAAGACGAGAATGGCAAACTTGAGGCCGAACCATACGGCTCCCGGAATGAAATCAAGGAACGGGAACAACGGCTGCCAGCCTCCAAAGAACAGGACAACGGCCAAGGCTGACATGGCAAACGCATAAATGTATTCGGCGAGATAGAACATCGCCCAGCGGAATCCGCCGTACTCCGTCTGGAATCCGGCGACCAGTTCGTTTTCCGATTCCGGCAAGTCGAAGGGCACACGGTTCAGTTCGGCATAAGCGGCAATGGAAAAGACGATAAACGCAATCGGCTGGGTGAATACGAACCAAACTTTTTCCTGTGCCTCGACGATATCGATTAAATTCATGCTGCCTGTCAACAGCACGATCCCCAATACGGACATGACGAGCGGGATTTCATAAGATACCATTTGCGCCGCGGCGCGCGCCCCGCCCAACAGGGAGTATTTGTTGTTGGACGCCCAGCCGCCGAGCAGCAAGCCCAAAGTGGTAATTCCCGCAATCCCAAAGTAATAAAGAAGGCCGATGCCGATGTCGGCAAAATGAAAATGTTCCGTAAAAGGCAGGACGGCCAAGACCATCACGGCCGGCACAATGGCAAAACCCGGCGCCAAAATAAACAGCTTTTTATCGGCTTTGTCCGGGATGGTATCTTCTTTTACGAGCAATTTTAAAATGTCGGCAAACGTCTGCAGCAATCCGAGACGTCCCCCGACCCGGTTCGGGCCGTATCTGGACTGCATGAAGCCGAGCACTTTCCGCTCAGCCAAAATCACATACGTAACGAACCCCAACACGATGAGAAGCAGGGCAACGGCTTGAATGAAGAAAATCAAAAAGTTCACCGGACCGGGCTGGGAAGCCAGAAGTTCCTGCATCATCATCCATCAACCTCCCCGAGAATAATGTCAACCGCTGCCAGGATCGGGATTAAGTTGGAAATGTTTTCTCCGACTAGAATTTTCGGAAGAATCTGTAAGTTGTAGAAGGACGGTCTCCTGAATTTCACCCGGTAAGGTTTGTTTTTGCCTTCGCTGTAGATGTAACAGCCGATTTCGCCTTTGGGTGACTCAATCCGGACGTAAACTTCCCCTTTGGGCGGTTTGATGACCCTCGGAACTTTCGCCATAATCGGACCGTCTTTCGGCATTTGCTCGATCGCTTGTTCAATAATGCGCAAGGACTGCTCAATTTCCCTTGTGCGCACCAAATATCTGGCCCACACGTCGCCGCTTTGTTCCGTTACGATGTCGAAATCAAACCGGTCATAAACGGAATACGGCTCGTTTTTGCGCAAATCCCATTCCACGCCTGTGCAGCGCAAGTTCGGACCGCTCAGGGAATATTGCAGGGCTTCCTCTGCCGTATATGTGCCGACGCCCTTCATCCGGCTTTGGAAGATTTCATTTCCCGTCGCCAGTTCATCGTAAGTTTTTAACTGTTCGCGCATGTACGGAACAAACTCTTTCACTTTTTCAATCCATCCCGGAGGGGCATCCCATTTGACGCCGCCGATGCGCATGTAGTTAAAGGTCATGCGCGCTCCGGACAATTCATTGAGGAGATTGAGGACGACTTCCCGCTCGCGGAATGCGACCAGATACGGAGTGGTTGCTCCGAAGTCAAGCAGGAACGTCCCCCAAAACACAAGATGGCTGGCAATGCGGTTCAATTCCATCGCCAGTACCCGCAAGTATTCCGCCCGTTCCGGAACTTCAATGCCCATCAGTGTTTCAACCGCGTGAACAAACACATAGTTGTTCGTCATCCCCGACACATAGTCCATCCGGTCCGTGTAAGGGATGATTTGTGTATATTGAAGGTCTTCCGCCAGCTTTTCCGTCCCGCGGTGAAGGTAACCGATCACCGGTTCTGCCTTTGTGATGATTTCTCCGTCTATCGTTAAAAGGACCCTGAACACACCGTGCGTACTGGGGTGGTGAGGTCCTATATTGATTTGCATTTCCTCTGTTCGCAGCATAGTTACTCCTCCACATCATACGGTTTATAATCTTTGCGCAGCGGATAACCGACCCAGTCTTCTCCCAGTAAGATGCGGCGCAAATTCGGATGGTTTTCGAACTTGATTCCCAATAGATCGTACGCTTCGCACTCCGGCCATTCGGCTCCGGCCCACAGAGGCGCCAGGGAATCAATCACCGGCTCATCCCGGTCCAGTTTGACCTTCAATGCGACCGACTGCTTGTTTTTGAAAGAATACAAGTGCACATAGACTTCCATGTGGGTCATGAAGTCCGTTCCGTGCAGTTCCGACAAATAATCGAAGCCGAGCTGTTCGTTGTACTTTAAAAATTCCGCCACCCGGTAGTACTGGTCCCGTTTGACAACGAGGGTGGGAACATCTTTGGATTGTCTGTTAATATAGTAATCTTCCAAAACTTCTTTGCCGAGATGTTCCCCGATCACCTTGACGTACTTGTCGAGGTACGGCTGGTTCGGTGACGGCTTCTCTTCCTCTTCGGCAGCGTCCTTTTTGGCGGCCTGGGCTTTCGCCTTCGCGGCGGCAGCGGCTTTTGCTTTGGCCGCAGCGGCTGCTTTTGCTTTGGCGGCGGCGGCTGCTTTCGCTTTGGCGGCCGCGTCAGCTTTGGCGCCAGCCGGTTCGCCGGCCTTCGCTTGGGCATCGGCCCTTTCCTTAGCTTTTGCTTCCTGCGTACGGTCTGCGCCGCTCTTTTCCGCCCCGGCAGAGGCTGTGGCTTCGCCGGCTTGTTCCGTCTTTTCTTTTGCAACAGCCGTTTCTTCAGCCGCCCGGGCTTTCGCGACAGCGGCTGAATCCTTTTTTTCTTCCGGCGCGGAATTTGAAACCGCTTTCTGATCCGCGTCACCTTTTAGCTGGTTCATGTCTTTTTTTTCATCCATCATCTAGCGCACCTTCTTCCCGGTTTTGGCCTCGTACCTGATTTTTTCTTTTAATTTATTGATGCCGTAGATCAGCGCGGCCGGATTCGGCGGACAACCCGGTATATAAACGTCAACCGGAATGATTTGGTCCACTCCTTTGACAACGGAATATGAATTGACGTACGGACCTCCCGCCACAGCGCAAGATCCCATGGCAATGACCCATTTCGGTTCGGCCATTTGGTCATACAGTCTTCTGACAATCGGCGCCATTTTTTTCGTGACGGTGCCGGACACGATCATTAAATCCGACTGGCGCGGAGAGTTCCGGTAGAACGTTCCGAATCTCTCGAGGTCAAAATGTGTATTGGAAGCGCTCATCATTTCTATGGCGCAGCAGGCAAGACCAAAAGTCAAGGGCCAAAGAGAATTACTACGTGCCCAACCTTTCAACGTTTCAAAGGTTGTTAATATGACATTCCTTTTGACTTCCTCCAGCTCTTGAGGGCTGATGTCCTTGATGTCTTCCAATTTTAAATCCATTTTAACACCTTCTTTTTCCAAGCGTAGATGAGTCCGACAAGGAGCATGAACACGAAGATGAGCATCTCAATCAGCGCAAAAATCCCCAGTTTATCATAGGCGACAGCCCACGGATATAAAAACACCGTTTCTATATCAAAAATGACAAACATGAGGGCAAACATATAGTATCGGACGTTAAACTGTACTCTGGCATCGTCAATCGGTTCGTTTCCACTTTCATATGTTGTATATTTGGCTTTGCTCGGTTTATGCGGGCGCAAGAGTCTCGCGAGGAAAAGCGCCACAACCGGCAACAAAATTCCTAACAGCAAGAACGCAAGAACGATCAGGTAGTTATTCTGATATATATGAAGAACGTCCATGCCTCCCCCTCCATCTTCAAAAATATTCAAAAGATTCCTTCTTGTAACCGAATCCATTATAACATTGTTACAAATTTGTGTCGACAAATATTCTACTATTTTTACAAATTGGTGACAACAAGAATGCTCGATTTTTTACTTATGTTCAAAAACCTTGATATATCAAGGTTTTGCTAGAATAGTATGTCACAATTATGATAAAAAAGTGGGATTTGTGTCCGATTCATTTTAAGACTAAAGTGTGAAAAATTTTACTCAACTTAACGGATAAGATAATCAAAACGTGAAAAAATTGTGTGGTGCTTTTTAGTTTGCAAGAACAAGAGAGATACAGTGCGTAAAGGTTGTAATATGTGGAAATGTGCCAGTTTGTCCTGCCAATCTGGCAATCTCCCATTATTCCGGCTTGTTTCACCGGGCACGGAATACGTGGGCGAACCTGGAAAATTTCCGGATGAACGAACATTTGCACCGCAAGAGAAGAAAATTGAGGAAATACCCTTATTGACGGGGTAAGGCAGGAGGAGCGGCGGCAAGGAAAGAGGAAGGATCCGGTGCCCGGAGGCAAGAAGGCTATGTCGATGCCTTTTTTCGGCAAGTTTTTCCTGAATGTGTCATAAAGGGCCGTTTAAATGCATTTTGAAAAATGATGAACGGGGCCTATTGTCTCCGGGCGGTTATAGGCGCTAACGGCCCTATAGACGCGCAATCCATATGGAAAATGCAATGTTTATCCCGCGACGTTTGTCCTTTGTAATAAGAAAAATATGACATTTTTCTATTTAAAAATGGATAAGAAAAACGACATTTTCCGCCGGTCTGTTGTTTTCGCGGCCGTCCCGCATTTAAAACAGACATTTTCAAGAGAAATTTTTCCGGCGCTCCGGAAAGGAGGCGGCGAAGGGCTCCGCCAATACGTTTCAACGATGAAAATACGAGGCCGTCGCTTTAGAGGAGAGCGGGTGCAAGTATTTGTGGTACCGGCTATGGAAGTTCCAAGTTAAAAAGTGAAAGCATCCCGGGGCAGAGTGGGTTGTTGGCGGCCAACGAATGAGCTTGATTGCCGGATCATTTCGTTTTGCGGCTGCATTTCATTAAGGTGGGATTTGTTTATTGCATGAGGCTTGTTGCGCTGTTGCGTTACTTGGGGGTGCGGGGGCTGGAATTTGGGACGCGGTGCCTGTCCCGTGTCCCACCGGCGGCTCTTGGAGTTGCGGATTTTGGGATTTGGGACAGAGTGCCTGTCCCCGTGTCCCAGAAGACGGAAAATTTGAAATTTGGGACAGGGTTCCTGTCCCCATGTCCCGGCGATGCATATGTTTCGCAATTTAAAAAACACCTTCCGGATTGGGTTTGAGTGATTCCGGAAGGTGTTTGGTGGCGTTTTAATTTGCTGTTTTTCCTTTGCGGGCTGCCACTTGCAGACGGTTGATTGCCCGTTGCAGGGCCAGTTCTGCCCGCTTGGCGTCGAAATGTTCTTTCTTTATTTGCTTTAATCTTCTTTCTGCCCGTTCTTTAGCCCGCAATGCCCGTTCCACGTCGATGTCTTCAGCTGTTTCCGCCGCTGAAGCGAGAATCGTCACTTTGTCCGGACGAATTTCCATGATGCCTCCTGCAACTGCCACATAATCCCAGTCATTTTCTTTTTTCAGACGGATGGCAGTAATTTGCAAAGGGGCAACCGTCGGAATATGCCCGGGCAGGACTCCGATTTCTCCGTGGATCGTTTTTGTGCTCACCATTTCCACGTCTTCATCATACACGACACGATCAGGAGTAACGACGTTGACCCTTATCGTCTTCATTGTAAAGCCTCCCGGTCAGAGATTATACCTTATAGCCCATTTTCTTGGCTTTTTCAACCACTTCGTCAATTGTACCCACGAGGCGGAAAGCATCTTCAGGGAGATGGTCGTATTTGCCCTCAAGAATTTCTTTAAAGCCTCTGACAGTTTCTTTAATAGGTACATAGGAACCGGGCTGTCCGGTAAACTGTTCGGCAACGTGGAAGTTTTGTGACAAGAAGAATTGGATACGGCGAGCACGGGCTACTGTAATCTTGTCTTCTTCGGACAACTCATCCATACCAAGAATAGCAATAATATCTTGCAATTCTTTATAACGCTGCAATGTTGCCTGTACTTGACGTGCTACTTTGTAATGCTCTTCACCGACAATTTCAGGCGCAAGAGCGCGTGATGTGGAAGCAAGCGGGTCCACAGCCGGATAAATACCCATTTCCGCAAGCTTACGCTCAAGGTTGGTTGTCGCATCCAAGTGGGCAAATGTCGTAGCCGGAGCCGGGTCTGTGTAGTCGTCCGCCGGTACGTAAATTGCCTGGATGGAAGTAATGGAACCTTTCGTTGTGGAAGTGATCCGTTCTTGCAATTGTCCCATTTCCGTTGCCAATGTCGGCTGATAACCAACCGCGGATGGCATCCGTCCCAAGAGCGCGGAAACTTCGGAACCGGCTTGTGTGAAACGGAAAATGTTGTCGATGAACAACAGCACGTCTTGTCCCATTTCGTCACGGAAATACTCGGCCATCGTCAAACCGGTCAATCCCACGCGCATACGGGCGCCGGGCGGTTCGTTCATCTGACCGAATACAAGAGCAGTTTTATTGATAACGCCGGAGTCGGTCATTTCCCAATAGAGGTCGTTTCCTTCACGGGTACGCTCACCGACGCCGGCGAATACGGAAATACCCCCGTGTTCTTGGGCTACGTTATGGATTAACTCTTGGATTAAAACGGTCTTACCTACACCAGCACCGCCGAACAAACCGATTTTACCACCTTTGATGTAAGGAGCAAGCAAGTCAACGACTTTAATTCCCGTTTCAAGAATTTCCACCTTCGTGGATAGTTGCTCAAATTTCGGCGCTTCTTTGTGAATGGGGTCGCGGCGGGCTTCAGCCGGAATAGATTCTTTTCCGTCGATTGGTTCGCCGAGTACGTTAAATACGCGGCCCAGTGTCACTTCACCGACAGGCACGGAAATCGGACTGCCTGTATCGACAACCTCCATTCCCCTTTGGACACCGTCTGTTGAGGCCATGGCGATGGCGCGAACTGTATCATCACCTAAATGAAGGGCAACTTCAAGGGTTAAGTCCACATCGACTTCATTTTCGTTACGCGCTTTATGTTCAATTTTCAGAGCGTTATAGATTTCCGGGAGTTGTCCGCCTTCGAACTTTACGTCAACAACCGGACCCATAACTTGGATAACGCGTCCTTTGTTCATCTTTTTCCCTCCTAATGTGTGTTATCCCGAACGAAACAGGAGCTCCCTCCTGTTTCCCTGCTGACCGAATATATCTATTGCAACGCATTCGCTCCGCTGACGACCTCGGTGATCTCCTGCGTGATCGCTGCTTGGCGTGCACGGTTGAACATAAGCGTGGTAGATTCGATAATTTCTTCGGCGTTCTCGGTCGCGTTTTTCATCGCATTCATGCGTGCCGCATGCTCTCCGGTTTTGCTGCTCAACAACGCACCGTAAATTAAGCTTTCCGCATATTGCGGCAGCAAAACGTCCAAAATTTCCTGCGCTGAAGGTTCAAATTCATACAGCATAAGTTTCTTCGAAGTTGCCAAATCGGTCACCGGCAATACTTTTTTCGCCGTCACATCATTGCGGAGAGCGTTCACGAACTGGTTATAATACATGTACAATTCATCAAATTCGCCGTCGCTGAACATGCCGATGATCTTTTGCACCGTAGCCTTTATATCCATAAACTGCGGCTGATCACTGATGCCGGTCAGATCAAGAATAATGTTCATGCCGCGCTTTTTGAAAAACTCGCGGCCGACTTTGCCGAACGCGATGATGCAATATTCGTCTTCCGATTTGTGGCGTTCCGTAATATCCTGGTACGCTTTGCGCAAAACGTTGCTGTTAAAAGCGCCGGCAAGCCCCCGTTCGCCGGTGATCACTAAATAGGCCGTCTTCTTCACCGGGCGGGATGCAAGCATCGGATGATCAGAGTCGCTGCTCCCCAAGGCCACTGACGCAGTGACTTCCTGGATCTTGTCCATGTAAGCCACATACGATCTGGCCTTCGCTTCCGCTTTGTTATAATGGGCGGCCGAGATCATTTCCATCGCGTTCGTGATCTGACTCATCTTTTTCGTCGCATTGATTTTATTTCTTAAATCGCGTAAAGACTGACCCACGGTCTCACCACCTTATTCGAGTTTATGCGGCGGAAAAGCATGATAACGGTAAGGCCCGGCTATGGCGGGCCCGGAAAATCATTCGGCCGGAAACAGAAGACATACCATTACCATGCCGAAACCGTTCCGGTACCGGCCCGGTTTGTGCCGGTCCCGGGTTGGATTTGCACCGGGCGTTTGCCCTGCATTTATCAGCTATTGCTTTCCGCTCAATATTTCTTTTGTTGTTTTTCTTCGGAAACAGCAAATGTTTTCTTGAAATCTTTAATAGCCGCATCCATTTCTTCATCGCTCGGCAGATCTTTCGTCGTGCGGATATGCTCCAAAATGTGAGTGTGGTTGTGATCGAGCCAAGCCAGGAATTCTTCTTCAAAGCGGCGCACATCCTGAAGCGGAATATCATCCAGATAACCGCGCGTTAACGCATAAAGGATGGCCACTTGCTTTTCAACTTTCAACGGTTTGTGCAAGTCCTGCTTCAGAATTTCAACCGTGCGGGCACCGCGGTTCAATTTTGCCTGTGTGGCTTCATCCAGGTCGGAACCGAACTGGGCGAATGCTTCCAATTCACGGTATGAAGCGAGGTCCAGACGCAGCGTACCGGCAACCTTCTTCATTGCCTTGATTTGGGCGGAACCGCCGACACGCGATACGGAAAGACCTGCGTTAATCGCCGGACGTACACCGGAATAGAACAGGTCGGACTGCAAGAAGATTTGCCCGTCTGTGATGGAAATAACGTTTGTCGGAATATAAGCAGAAACGTCCCCTGCTTGTGTTTCGATAAACGGCAGCGCCGTGATCGAACCTCCGCCTTTTTCATCGCTCAACTTGGCTGCGCGCTCCAAGAGACGGCTGTGCAAGTAGAAGACATCCCCCGGATAAGCTTCGCGGCCCGGCGGACGGCGCAACAGCAAGGAAAGTTCACGGTATGCCGCAGCTTGTTTGGACAAGTCGTCATATATAATCAGGACGTGTTTTCCTTGATACATGAATTCTTCAGCCATCGCAACTCCGGCATACGGAGCCAGGAACAACAGCGGCGCCGGTTGCGATGCGGACGCTGATACGACGATCGTATAATCCAATGCGCCATATTGGCGAAGTGTTTCAACAACGGTACGAACAGTGGATTCTTTCTGTCCGATCGCTACATAAATACAAATCATGTTTTGGTCTTTTTGGTTAATGATCGTGTCCACCGCAACGGATGTTTTACCTGTTTGACGGTCCCCGATGATCAACTCGCGCTGACCGCGGCCGATCGGAACAAGAGCGTCGATAGCCTTGATACCGGTTTGCAGCGGTTCGTGAACGGACCGTCTGTCCATGACGCCGGGAGCACGATATTCGACCGGACGTGTTTTCTTCGCATTGATCGGACCCATTCCGTCAAGCGGCTGTCCGAGCGGATTGACGACGCGGCCAATCAACTCTTCACCGACGGGAACTTCCATGATGCGGCCCGTGCGGCGCACTTCGTCTCCTTCATGAATATCCTTGTACGGACCCAAAATTACGATACCAACGTTATTTTCCTCGAGGTTTTGGGCCATACCCATAACGCCGTTGGAAAATTCAACAAGCTCTCCGGCCATGACGTTGTCGAGGCCATGAGCGCGTGCGATACCGTCCCCCACGGAGATAACCGTGCCGACATCGCTTACTTGAATTTCCGAGCGGTAGTTCTCAATTTGCTTTTTTATAAGCGCACTGATTTCTTCAGCACTTATGCTCATGAATTTCACCCCTATCTACGAATCTAGGCTAACAATTCCCGATGCAGACGATCGAGTTTACCGCGTAAGCTGCCGTCAATGATGCGGTTTCCGACGCGGAGTTTCACCCCGCCCAACAAGTTCTTGTCAACAAAGTTGCGAATCCGCAAAGATTTTTTCCCGATTTTCGCTGCATAGGCAGAAGACAAAGCAGCCTTTTCTTCGTCCGTCAGCGGACGAACCGTATATACATCCGCTTCGACAATGCCTTTATCTTCGTCAACGAGCTGCAAAAATTGGGCAGCGACATCCGGAATATATTCTTCACGATGACGATCGGTAAGCAGCATCAACGTGTTCAGTACATATTCATTAACGGATTTGAATGCATTTTCTAAAATTTCTTTCTTTTTCCTTTTGGAAAGTTTCGGCGATTTTAATACGATAACGAGTTCCTTATTTTGGTCAAAAACTTCCTTGATTGCACGAAGCTCGTTTGCCATTTGGTCCACTAATTGTCTTTCTTTGGCAATTTGGAAAAGAGCGGCCGCATAACGTTTACCTACCAATGAGCCTGTCATTGCTCTTCTCCTGCCTCTTTGATGTATTCATTAATAAGCTTCTCTTGATCTTCCAATGTCAATTCTTTTTCAATCACTTTAGAAGCAATCATGACAGACAGCGCAGCCACTTGTTCACGGATGGCAGAAACAGCTTTGTCTCTTTGCTGTTCGATTTCCATTCTCGCTTGTTCTTTCATGCGTTCAGCTTCTTCACGGGCAAGGGAAATGATTTCCTCGCGCTGTGCTTCGCCTTGTTTTTTCGCATTTTCGATCATTTGCTGCGCTTGTTCGCGGGCCTCTTTTAAGAGCTTGCGCTGTTCTTCCAAAAGGTTTTTCGCTTCGGAACGGCTTTGTTCAGCCGCTTTTATTTCATTGGCAATATATTCTTCGCGTTTTTTCATGACGCCCATCAACGGGCCCCAGGCAAATTTTTTCAACAGTGCCAGCAAAATCAAGAACATGAACAGCTGGAACAATACGTCCCCCAAATGGAGGTGTTCCACAATATTCCCTAACACTAAAGCGTCTATCACCCTCGATTCACTCCCTTCAAGAGTCCGGCCGGGAATCCCGGCAATGAAAATCCTGCTCTCCACGCGGGACCGCGCTTTCTTGCCGGCTTTCCCGCCTGTTGAACCGGAAATCAACCAATAAAAGATCCTATCTGAACAGGGTTCATCCTTGTCCCCGTTATCTGCATAAAGGAATGGCGAAGGTTTTTAAACATTGAACTTCGCCATTTGTCCAAAACGTGTGTTTGTCCAACTGTTTACATAACCATAAATGCGATAACAACAGCGATAATCGGAATCGCCTCTACGAGCGCTACCCCGATGAACATGGTTGTTTGTAACATACCGCGAGCTTCAGGCTGGCGGGCAATTCCCTCAACTGTGCGTGATACGATAAGACCGTTACCTACACCGGCACCCAATGCCGCTAAACCTACTGCAAGTGCTGCTGCTAAAACTCCCATTATTGAAATCCTCCCTTAATTTTCGTAAGTTTTAATAAGTTTTAAATAGTTTTTAAGTGAAGTAATGAAAGCTGCTTCATATTGAAGATGTATCTTAATGGCTGCTCACTTTGTGTGAGATGTATACCATTGTTAACATAGTGAAAATGAACGCTTGGATTGTACCTACAAAGATCGAGAATGCTTGCCATGCCATCATCGGAATGGCAGCGACAATATTTCCAATGACTCCTGTCGCCAATCCGCTGGCAATCAATCCAAGAAGAACTTCCCCGGCATAAATGTTTCCGAATAGACGGAGGCCGAGTGTCAAAGTGTTGGCAAACTCTTCAACAAGCTTGAGCGGGAACAGCAACCACATCGGTTGGAAAAATGTTTTGACATAGCCTTTTGTTCCCTTCAGTTTTACCCCGTAATAATGGGACAAACCGACAACCATGACTGCCAATGTCAGCGTAATCACCGGATCTGCAGTCGGTGATTTCCACCAGAGCTTGTCCCCCACGATGAACGAGAACGGAAGCCCCAGCATATTGGAAACAAAGATATACATGATGATCGTTAAGCCAAGCACATGAAATCTTCCGCCGTCTTTCCAGTCCATGTTGCTCTTAATGATGTTTTTGACAAAGTCCATGAGCCATTCCATGAAGTTTTGCATGCCTGTCGGAACCATGGAAAGATTGCGGGTGGCTAAAACGGCAATCAGAAAAACAATGGCACTGGCAACGGTGATCATCAAAATGTTCGACAGGTTGAAGGTCAACCCCATAATTTCAACTAACGGAGCCTCATGATGCACACTTTTCACCTCACTTCTTTTGACTTTTGCGCAAAATGAAAGTTTGCACAAAAAAATCTATCATAATGACAACAAAAGATGTCATTAATCCAATAACCACACAATAAACATTAAAATATTGGGGAAATTTTACGGCTATCAAAACCGCCAGCACGGCCGCGGCCATCCTCGATACCGTTCCGAGCGAGCGGATGCTTCTTCCTGCATCGACGGCTTGGGAAAATCTGTCCACCCGCTTCAACAGCAGCCACAAATTAAAATGGCTGGTCGCCGTTCCGAGAATAAGCCCTAAAAAAACTGCCTTGTGGGCGGTGAATCCCCATAGAAGAACGTAAGCAGCCATCAAAAAATAAATGTACCCGCGCAATCGGATGTACACCAATTTAAATTCCGGCATGTTTATTTATTCTCCCGAAAAAATTGCTGGATCATTCGCAACATGGCATATATGCCTGTTGCCAAGCCCAAAAACAAGCCTATAATTAAAAAGAGCGGTCCGGTATCCCACAAACCATCCAGCCATTTGCCAAAAAAAATTCCCACCAATACGCTTCCGACCAGCTGGGAAATAATCGCTGACATGAGCGCCATCCCTTTCAACGGGTGGCGGTTTTCACCTTTCATTCGTGTTCGTCCCTTCTTTCGTGGAAACCGGATGAAAAAAGGCTGGCTTCTTTTCGACGGCTTATTTGTCGAATTTTACTAATTTGTTGACACTTTTTGAATTTATTTCAAAAAATTTGACATTTGCTAGAATAATATATGACAATTTTGAAAACCTTTTCGACTGCTCACTTTTAAAGCATACAATAGGAAATTTTTAAAGTCAATCAGTTTCGAGTGAAAAATCTCACTAATCAAAATTCCAGATAATGAAATCTTCACAAAATTTTCAATAAAGTGGGGAAAATTTGTAGAAAAACGTGAAATAAATTGTTGGTTTTTCCACACCGCCCCCTTTTTTTCATTTTTTTAACGGCTGTTTTCAAGGAGATTTGACGGGATTCACTTAATCTCCGTGTATTAATATCATAACAAATTTATAGAAATTGTACGGGCCTTTTTTCATAGAAATGAAGATTGGATCGCGGCGTATCGCCGTGTTTTTGCGCCAAAAAATAGCGAACTTTTTGTCCGCGCGGGGCTTTTTCTTCACGACGGCCGGATTGGGCGGGTGTTTTCGCCACATTGCAAGATTTTTCCTATTCATCCCCATCTTTGTCAGTAATTAGGGCTTTCGTATATTTTACACCGTACATAACGTGTGGACAATTTTTGCGAAAGATTGACACAAAACTGTAAAAAACGATGGCGCAGTCTGCCACTTTTCCCAAAATGGGGAATTCCGGCAGGAAAAATGTTTGAAAAATGTTTTAAAAAACCGGCCGGTTCATTTTAAAAAAGGAAAACCGGGGGCATGGTTGGCCGGGGCAATCAATCGGACCGGCGCCGGGTCATGAAGCCGCAACCGTTCCGGCCGGGGTGCCGGCTGAACGTGCCAAGGGCGGGGCAGCCCGTACTTGGGTTTTGGCCGCAAGTAATTTGTTGTTGGAGCTGCCCCCGGGCACCGGTTCGCACCGGGAGCCCCCTTTCCCCCTCATTTCCGGGCCGACCGCTCACGGTATGAAAATCGGCACTTCCAGTTCGTCAGTCTTGCCGGATTTTTTGGCCGCCACTTTGGCGATGTAGCTTCCTGATTCCGGCAAGTCTTCCGCATTTAATTCCACCTTCAGCATTCCCCTGCCGACGTTCCTCTTTTGATCGAGAAAACCTTTAAAACGATAAGAGTCGCTGTCAAAAAGGGCAATGGCCAATTCCTCCGCTCCTCCCGGCAAATACACTTCATACCGGTACACTCCTTCCCGGTCGCCGGGTGCAAATTCAAAGCCCATGATGCGCGGATAATCGGGTTCTTCAATCACAAAAATATACGGAATGCGGATTGTCCGGGAACCGGCTTCAAGAATCAAATAATCGTCATAAATCTTTTTTGTCAGTTTTTCCGGGTTTACCGTCAGGCTGATGGCCACTTTTTTCGATTCCTTCGGCCCGAGGGAAAAAGAAAGCGGCAGCTGCCAATCAAACCCGGCTTCCGTTTTCGGAAGGCGGAAGGAAAATTTTTTTGTGTCTTTTCCTTCGTTGAATATGGTAAGAAAGCGCGTTTCCTTCCGGTGGGGGCCGCTTTTTGCGAACTTGCCGAAATGGAGCGAACCGGGCGCGGCGATCGTTTCTGTTTCAATCGCTTCCCTGATTCGGATCCGGCCCGCCCCCTGTTCGAAGACGTGGTACGGCCGGCCGTTTTCTTTCATGAGGGGAACGGCCGTATTCATTAAGGCGGCTTTGATTTTTTCCGGACTCCAGTCGGGATGGGCTTGTTTGATAAGGGCGCAGGCGCCGGCGACATGGGGTGCGGCCATGCTGGTTCCGTGCAGCGCCAAATATCCGCCGGGAACGGTGCTGCGAATGGCCACGCCGGGCGCCACCACATCCGGTTTGATTTCCCATGATGCGGCCACCGGTCCCCGCGAGCTGAACGGTGCGAGCCGGTCCTTTTCTTCGGTGATGATCGTCCGAATATAAGGCGGCGGATTTGTTTTGGCGAGGCGTTTTAATTTTTTGCCGTCTTTCCGGGAAATGACGGCGGCGGGAAGGTTGACCGGACTCTCCAGGTTGGCGAGGAGCGGACCGTTTGTATTGTTGTAAATCAAAACGGCCGCCGCTCCGGCATGTAATGCGTTTTGCGCTTTTTCTTTAAGAGGCAGTTCCCCCCGCTCGATGAGGACGATTTTTCCCGCCGCTCCTTTCAAGTGTTCCGGTTTGCCTTTTCCCCCGTCATGGAGCTGGTACGAACGGTCCAGCTTCCATTCTTGGGCGCCGGCGAGGGGATCAATTTTAATCTTTTCGCCGGTGTTGCCGATTTGCAGGAGCGGGCGTTTCAAGGACGGCGTGGAGGCCCCGACGGAAATCCCTTTTGATGCCGTCCCCGGGGAGCCGACCGTCCATTTTCCGGGACCGGAATTTCCCGACGAAGTGACGGCAATGATTCCTTTTTCCACCGCTTTGTCGATCGCTTTGTTTATGGGAAGGTCGGGGCCGTTGACGTCGTTGCCGAGGGAAAGGTTGATGATGTCCATCTTGTCTTTCACCGCTTCCTCAATGGCCGCCAAAACCTGCTCGGTTGTGCCCCTCCCCCCGGGACCGAGCGCCCGGTAAGCGTATATTGCCGCTTCCGGCGCGACACCGCGGATGCTGCCGTTCGCGCCGATGATGCCGGCGACATGGGTGCCGTGGATGGTTTTTAACCCTTCTATATTGGTTTCCATCGGATCGTCGTCGCCGTCGACAAGGTCGCGGCCGCCCTTGTAGGAAGTGCGGAGGTCGGGATGGTTGTAGTCGATTCCCGTGTCAATGACGCCGATTTTAATGCCTCTTCCGGTCAGCCTTTTATTTGTTGCATCAAAAAGCCCCCTCGCAGCGTCAGCGCCGATGATTTGCAAATTGTCGCCCTGCTCCGCCCGATAGACGTGCACGGGGGAAACGGACTCCACAGCATGGGTTTTGGCCAGCTTTTTCAAAGAGGAAGGTTTTCCTTTTACGGAAAAGCCGGTCAGCGCATGTTTGAATATGTATCTTAATGTCAGATCCGGATAAGGCTTCAGCATGGCTTCGATTTCTGCCCTCGTCTTTTGCGCGGCGGTGATGACAATGGCCACTGTTTCTTCGTCCGGAGATGTTTCAGGAACGGAAGGCAGAAGCAGGCGCGTTTTGCCTGCTTCGGCGGCAGCGGCCGGGAACCGGATGGCGGTGGCTGTAAAAAGAAAAGCGATGACAGTTGCAAAAAGAATAGCCATGACGGCGGAGGAAAGCTGTTTGCCCAAAGTCCGTTTCACCCCTTTTTTCGCATATGCTGTTCTTCTGACTGCCGATTTATGCATTGGGGGCACAAGAAGAAACTGGTGATTTGAGAGGGCGGGAAGGGTGACAGGCGGCTGAAAAGGTTTTGAATTTTGTAAAGAACTCGGGCTGAATATTCGGAACTTTGTGATAACCTTGGATTAAATGAATTTCTGCGGAGGTTTGTTTGATGGATGTTAATTTGGGCAAATACAATGTAACGCCTTCTTTGCGGCGTCTGCTCGACATTGAACAGGTGCTGGACCGGGAGGATTTGCTTTACGGCCTTGGTTTTTATCCTTCGACCGACAACTTCAGGCATGCCTGCACCCCTTGTGATTTGGTTATATTTGGAAGTTTTGGGGCGGATGGGACCCATTGCGGATTCCTGACCGACTTTGGCGCGGCGGCGAGTCTGGATGAAGCTCCCATTGTCTGTGTGGCCCCGATGAATGATTGTCCGACCCGTGTGGTGGCGAGAAATTTGCATGATTTTTTGCGGCTCCTGATGGACGATCCCGGGCTTCTTTATAATGATTTTGAGAGTGAAGAAGATTATTTGGCTTATAAGAAATACGCCGCAGAGGATGACGGTCTTTTTGCTGAAAAAGAGAAGGCCGCGCGGGGGAAAGTCAGAAAGTATTTGGAGGAGAATTTTGAAATACCCGAAATAGAAAATCCGTATCAGTATGTTCGGGACCTTGCGGCGGAGCGAAAAAGGACTGTCAGTGTGCAGACGGAAGACGGTTTGGGCGTTGCGGTTCCGTTCCGCAAAGGGGAAAAGCACATACCGTTCCCCCTTGATCCGTATAATAAGCCCGATCCGGGGGCTTTGAAGAAATACTTCGATTCCGCGCCCGTTGCCTCAAGGCTGGCGTTCATCAGGGATCTTCAGTTTTATTGGATTGTGGATGACCATCCGGATGTAAAAGGGATTGTCACGGAGGCACTGCGAAAAATGGGATTGAATGATGAAGCGGAACGGTTGGCCCCGGGGGAACCGCCCAAAAATAATGGGGACGGCTTCTTTTATGGAGGAGTTTTTACGTTGTAAAAGCGGAAAAAAACTGACCTGCGTTTGGCAGGTCAGTTTTTTCCTATATTAAGCATTCCCTTTTAACGGTTCATAAGGTTCGGGCCGTTCATCCGTCTGTTTGAAATAGTAGCGGATCGCTTGGCAGATGCGCTTGGAGGCGTTGCCGTCGCCGTACGGATTGACGGCCTTGGCCATTTTTTCATAAGCGGCTTTGTCGGTGAGAAGTTCGGTGGCCAGGCGGTAGATGGTTTCTTCTTCTACTCCGGCCAGTTTCAGAGTGCCCGCTTCAATTCCTTCCGGGCGTTCGGTCGTGTCGCGGAGGACGAGCACCGGCACGCCGAGGGAAGGCGCCTCTTCCTGAACGCCGCCGGAGTCGGTCAAAATGAGATGGGCCCGCGCGGCAAAGTTATGGAAATCGATAACATCGAGCGGTTCGATTAAGTGGATGCGCGGGTCGTCGCCGAGCACTTCATTGGCAATTTCCCGGACGACCGGATTGAGATGGACCGGATAGACGACCTGCACATCTTTTTGTTCTTCGACGATTCGTTTGACAGCCCGGAACATGTTGCGCATCGGCTCGCCGAGGTTTTCGCGCCGGTGGGCGGTCAGCAAAATCAGGCGGTCGCTGCCGATTTTTTTCAAAACGTCATGTTCATACCGGTCCTTTACGGTTGTTTTCAAGGCGTCGATGGCCGTATTTCCCGTGATGAAGATGCTTTCTTCGTTTTTGTTTTCCGCCAGAAGGTTTTTTGCCGCTTTTGAAGTCGGGGCGAAGTGCAAGTCGGCAATGACGCCTGTCAATTGCCGGTTCATCTCCTCGGGATACGGGGAGTACTTGTTCCATGTCCTGAGACCGGCCTCCACGTGGCCGACGACTAGCTGGTTGTAAAAAGCGGCCAGGCTGGCCACAAAGGTCGTGGAAGTGTCGCCGTGCACGAGGACGATGTCGGGCCGGACTTCTTTCATCACTTTATCGAGGCCTTCCAAAGCTTTTACGGTAATGTCGACAAGGGTTTGCCGATCCTTCATAATATCGAGGTCATAATCGGGCGTGATGCCGAAAATGTCCAGTACTTGATCAAGCATTTCGCGGTGCTGGGCCGTCACCGTGACGATGGATTCGAAGTGTTCCGGTGATTTTTGCAGCTCCAGCACGAGCGGAGCCATTTTTATGGCTTCCGGTCTTGTTCCAAAAATGGTCATGACTTTTATCGGTCGATTCAATCCATCCACCATCTTTCACTATTATCCACAGCAATTATTGTGTTTTGGCCCAAAAGCGCAGACCGTGCTGCTGCGCAAAATCCGGGCGGAGCGGGTTTCCCGCCCGGCCATTATGTATTGTTGCCATTTTTTCCGGGATGCCGGTGCGTTTCACTGCATGCGGCCGCGGTTTGGCAGGGGGAAGCCGTGGCGGTTTACCGTCCGGCATTCGGAATTCATTGCGGCGACCGGCACCGCCACCGGCGGCCATACTTGAACCGGCGCAGCACCCGGATTCACTGCGACGATCGTCACCTGCGGCCATACTTGAACCGTGCAGCGCCCGGCATCCGCTGCCGCACATGATTCCGCCGCCGGCAGCAGTACTTGAACCGGTTTAACGCCCGGCACCCGCTAAGGCGGCTGTCAGTTTATTTTGTTCCGAAGAGACGGTCGCCCGCATCGCCAAGACCGGGGATGATATATCCTTTGTCGTCCAATCGTTCGTCAAGGGCCGCCGTGTAGATGTCCACATCATCATGCGCTTTTTGCACTGCTTCCACACCTTCGGGAGCGGCAATCAGGCACATAAATTTGATGTTTTTGGCGCCCCGTTTTTTCAAAGCGTTGATCGCTTCCACGGCGGATCCGCCTGTTGCCAGCATCGGATCGACGATGATAAAATCCCTTTCTTCCACGTCTGACGGAAGCTTCACATAATATTCGACCGGCTTTAACGTTTCCGGGTCGCGGTACAAACCGATGTGGCCGACTTTGGCCGTGGGAATGAGTTTCAAGATGCCGTCCACCATGCCGATTCCCGCGCGCAAAATCGGTATGACGCCGATTTTTTTGCCGGATAATACTTTCGATTTCGTTTTCGTTACCGGTGTCTCGATTTCTATTTCTTTCAACGGCAAATCCCGTGTTATTTCAAAAGCCATCAAAGTGGCAATCTCGTCAACGAGTTCGCGGAACTCCTTCGTTCCCGTGTTTATATCGCGGACATGTGTCAATTTATGTTGAATCAGCGGATGATCGATTACATGCAATTTGCCCATCGTTTTCATCGCTCCTTTGCAAAAAGTCTCTCGGGCAAAAACGCAAACCGCGCTTTCGCTCATTTTATAAGAAAAACATTTTCAAGGCAATAACTGACAAATTTTCAAAACATTTATATTTCTATACCTTGGCTTTCGGGTCCCACCCCCGTCCGGACAATCGTTGGCTTTCGGGCATCCAGTTTCTTGTAAAACGGCCAACCATCATTGGCTCTCCGGCAATCAGCCGCCGGCAAACCGGCTTTATGGAAAACAGCCGTTTTAAGTATGTATGAAACGGTGTGAATCAAATCTTTTTCTTCGAATATTTTCTTCCGCTGACAAAACACACACTTTCTTTTATCTTACCAAAACCTTCATCATTTTAGTGCCGGAAATCGCAATATTACACAAAAATCGTGCCGCTTCGACAAAAAAACGCTTGCACCGGGGTTGGGGAACGGCGTTTGGGCCCGGACGAAAACAGCCGTGGCCGGGCAGGGCGCCGAGGTGCCTGGCACCTGTGGATATGTAGCTGTTCCGGAATTGGACCAGGCATTTGGCGCCCGGCACTTTTAGCATTCTCTGTGGTGCCCGGCCATATGATACAACCGGGACCATCAAAAAAGGCAGGCCGCATTTTGCGCCTGCCTTTGTCATTATTTTTCCGGGTAGAGCGGGAATTTGTTTGTTAAGGCTTCAACCCGTTTTTTGGCTTCTTCCAGTTTTTCTTTATTGTCATAGTTTTTGAGAGTGAATCCGATGATCGATGCAATTTCGTCCATTTCTTCTTCGCCGAAGCCGCGGGTGGTGACAGCTGCCGTACCGATGCGGATTCCGCTTGTGACAGACGGTTTTTCCGGATCGAAAGGAATCGTGTTTTTATTGACGGTGATGCCGACTTCATCGAGAACTTCTTCGGCAATTTTTCCGGTCAATCCGAGCGGGCGAACGTCCACAAGCAACAGGTGGTTGTCCGTTCCGTCCGAAACAAGATTCAAGCCTTCCTTTTTCAGGCCTTCCGCCAGACGTTTGGCGTTTTTGACAATATTTTTCGCATATTCTTTAAAGCTGTCCTGAAGAGCTTCGCCGAGAGCGACCGCTTTTGCCGCGATGACGTGCATCAACGGGCCGCCTTGGATGCCCGGGAATACGGCTTTGTCAATTTTCTTGGCGTATTCTTTTTTGCAAAGGATTAAACCGCCGCGCGGTCCGCGCAAGGTTTTGTGCGTTGTCGTCGTTACAAAATCCGCATACGGCACCGGGTTCGGATGAAGACCTGCCGCAACGAGTCCGGCAATGTGGGCCATGTCGACCATCAAGTAGGCCCCGACTTCATCGGCAATCTCACGGAACCGTTTAAAGTCGATGATGCGGGGATAGGCGCTTGCGCCGGCGACGATCATTTTCGGCTTATGCGTTCGGGCTTTGTCCAACACATCATCGTAATTGATCCGATGGGTTTCCGGATCAACGCCGTACTCGACAAAATTATATTGGACGCCGCTGAAATTCACGGGGCTTCCATGCGTCAAGTGACCGCCGTGGGACAAGTTCATGCCGAGGACGGTATCGCCGTGCTCCAACACGCTGAAATAAACGGCCATGTTCGCTTGGGCGCCGGAGTGGGGCTGAACGTTGGCGTGTTCGGCACCGAAGATCTTTTTGGCGCGCTCCCTGGCCAAGTCTTCCACGATGTCCACGTATTCGCATCCGCCGTAATAGCGCCGGCCCGGATATCCTTCCGCATATTTATTCGTCAATACGGATCCCTGAGCCTCCAACACCGCTTCACTGACAAAGTTTTCCGAAGCAATCAACTCGATTTTCGAACGCTGGCGGCCTAATTCTTGTTGGATGGCTTGAAATACTTGTTCGTCCTGTTGCTGCAAAATACTCATCATACTCCACCTCAATTTCAACAAAATATGTAAATATTATGTCGATTTTAAAAATACTTTCACGCCTAAACCTTTCTCAATTTTAATCGTTTAGAGGGAAATGTGCAAGACTTCCACCCGAAAAACCGAATATTTTTAGTGCCATTTTTATTAAACGTTCGTTTAAATCGGAACCCGTGCGCAGGAACAGGGGTGGGACATGGGGACAGGTTTGCTGTCCCTGACAAAAAATGGATGACACCGTTTGGCCGTTTATTCTCTTCCTTTGTCCCACAGATTTAATTTATAAAGACAACGGGCGGATTTCCCCATGTTTTGTCTTTATATAGGGGTTATGAGGACGGCGAAACGATTTTTTCGGCTCTCTTTTGTCCTCATGACACCGCTATGAAGACAGCGAGGCCTCGTTTTCAACGCTCCCTGTCCTCATGAAGCGATCATGAAGAC
>CALKIU010000114.1 GCA_937995745.1 uncultured Bacillaceae bacterium
AAAGCGTTATGAATTCTTGCGTCAATTATCTTAGTTGAACCGCCGTATACGAGACACGTACGTACGGTGGCGTGAGAGGACGGGAGTTAATCACTCCCCCTACTCGATCAACAGCAAATTTTAATACAGATGAATTGAAGGCAGTATTGGCGGCATTAAACGAAAAGAACATGTTTTGAACGTGTTCTTTTTTCTATGCTGAAAAAGTCGGCCACGTTCAATTGCCGCTTTCCGATCTGCATTTTTTTTAACTTGTCCGGCTGGTTCATGGATTCATGGGGATACTAATTTGGAATGACATAAGCAAACACTTTTTGTTTCGATGCGCAATCCTTTTTTGTTGAAAGTCGCGTCGCTTGATGTGTGTCTTTGCTGATGAAACGTAATATGAGGTTAACCCATTTTTTCAAAGCGTTTTCTCCACCAAGATGAAATGCTGGATGGATACATGAATTGTCCATCTGGCTTTGGATAGATCCCCAGGTTTAATTTTTTTGTTAAGCCCGTTCTTCGGGCTTTGCCGGCATTTTTTCACTTTTCGTACTTAAAGGCGCAGCTAAAGAGGTCTGTTCATATTTGCCTTTCAATGCAAAGCAGTCTTATTCCCAGTATATAAAAAAAATTCTAAAAAAGGATCATTATTAATAATAGAGTGGGCATACTTTACAAAGACAACGAATTTCCTCCCTCTTATCCTCGCCTTTTTATACAGGTAAATATAATTTTTGAAAGTACTTAACTTAAACGCAAAAACAGGGGCTGTCCAAAGCGTTTTCATCTGATTTTTTGGACAGCTCCTTTTTCATTTTGACGAAGACAAAACCAATCGGCGGCCTTTTGGAGGCAAAGGGGATTTTATTTCGGCACATGCTATGTGGGGATGATTTTCAGACAGCCGTGTCTCACAAACATCGTACTTCATTATCATTTTTCATCGGGGAACCTTGCAGCGTTTTCATTAAAAGGACTGCCCCGCTAAAGCGGTTAGTGTGTTGCTGTATCAAACCAATTACACTTGGATTCAACAGGGGATAATCACAGGAACAAACCCAAAAAAGCATTAGGGCAGGGACGGAAATTCATACAAAAAACGATGAAGCTGCTTCTTTCGGCAAAAATGGTTTGCGGCAACAACAGATATCAAAGAATTTTGCAGCGGGGACCGGCAATAGCCTCAAATGATATAAATGTATTTGTAGTATTTTCTTGTAAAGTGATATATATTTTGGTTAAAATTATTTAAAGCACATGCAATTTTTTTAAATAAAGAAAATTCAAAGTATATATTCAAAATTTGCTTTTTTGGTATAATAAAGGATATGATTTTTAACCAAGGTTTTAAAATTTTGGATTTCAGTTAAAAAATTTGCAAATAAAGCAAAAGACGGACAAGGAGGCTGCCTATGCGAACCACGAAGAAGAAGATTGAAGAATATACGGAAAAATACAGCAAAATTTGCCGCGAAAACGGTTTGATTGACCGGGAATTGTATGACAAATACGGCGTAAAGCGCGGATTGCGGGATAAAAGCGGAAAAGGCGTGTTGACCGGCTTGACGAATATTTCCGCCATCGAGGCCAGGAAAGAAGTCAACGGTGAAATCATTCCGACTGAAGGAAATCTTTATTACCGGGGCTACAATATATTCGATTTGATCGAAGGAATTGAAAACAGAGGAAACCGAGACGGCTTTGAAGAAATGACTTATTTGCTGCTGTTTGGCAATCTCCCCACCAAAGATGAGCTGGCCGAATTCAAAGAAGTGTTGGCCAACTTCAGAAATCTGCCGAAAAACTTTGTCAAAGACGTCATCATGAAAGCCCCGACAAAAGATATCATGAATTCAATGACCAGAAGTGTCCTTACTCTCGCTTCTTATGACAAACGCGCCTCTGATTTGTCATTAGAGAATGTGCTCAGGCAAAGCTTGATGCTTATCGCCACCTTCCCGATGCTGGCCGTTTACGGTTATCATGCTTACAACCACTATGAACTGGGGGACAGTTTTTATATCCACCGACCGGACAAAAATTTGACAGCTGCGGAAAACATTTTGAGAATGCTGCGGCCCAATAAAGAGTTTACCGAACTTGAAGCAAAAGTTTTGGATACGGCTCTTGTTCTTCATATGGAGCATGGAGGAGGGAACAACTCCACCTTTACCACAAGAGTGGTTACCTCTTCAGGTTCCGACACGTATTCGGTGATTGCCGCCGCGCTGTCTTCATTGAAAGGGCCGAAACATGGCGGCGCCAACATTAAAGTTGTTGAAATGATGGAAAATATTAAAGCGAATATTAAAGATATCCAAGACGAGGAAGAAATCACCTGGTATTTGGAGAAAATCCTCAATAAAGAAGCGTTTGACAAAAGCGGCCTGATTTACGGATTGGGACATGCCATTTACTCTGTTTCCGACCCGAGGGCGAAAGTGCTGAAAGATTATGCCGAGAAACTTGCTTACGAAAAGAACCGGCATGATGAATTTGAACTTTACGCAAAGATTGAGAAACTGGCGCCCGAAGCCATTGCCAAGAAACGCAAGATTTACAAAGGCGTCAGCGCCAATGTGGACTTTTACAGCGGTTTTGTATACAGCATCCTCGGGATTCCGCTTGAACTGTATACTCCGTTGTTTGCAATGGCAAGAATTTCCGGATGGAGCGCACACCGTATTGAAGAACTGATAAACGTAGACAAAATCATCAGACCTGCTTATGAAAGCATTGCTCCCAAGAGGGAATATATTGCCATGGAAGACCGCTGATTGTCCGGCGAGTATTTGTTGCCTGCCTTCCAAGTATTTGGGGAGGCGGGCGTTTTTTGTTTCGCTCCGGCGCTTTAAAAACATCAAGTCCTGCCGTTTTTTCAAAACCGCCTGTTTGGCGGAAATTTTAAAGGAACGTTTTAATTTCCCGGGAACGAGATGGGGAGAAGGAGTGATTTAGATGAAATACAATAATACATGGGATTTAGAGGCTATTTTTCCCGGAGGAACAAAGTCTCCGCAACTGCAGGAAAAATTGCGCGGTTTGAAAGAGGAGATTCGCGAATTTGAAGCATTGGTGACGGAATGGAATCCAGCTGAACAGGCAACCGCTCATGTTGTGAAATCTCTTTTGAACAAAAAAGAGGCCATTGAAAACGGATTGGAGCAGGCAGGCACATTCGTGCAAATGTGGCAAGACGCTTATATGGATGATCCGCACGCCAATGTGGTCATGGGCCAGGTCATGGATTTAACCGCGGAAATGGAAAAAATGAACGTGCTCTTGGCAAAAAAATTAGTTTCTATTTCCAGTCGGGAATGGATCTCGCTTTTTGCCGACAAAGACTTGGAGGAAGTTTCTTTTGCCCTGAATGAAATTCGGACAAAGGGAAAACGACTTTTATCGGAGAAGGAAGAACGGATTATCACGGAATTAAATAAAGACGGTTTGACGGCATGGAGCCGCATTTATGACACGGTTGTTTCCATTATGACGATTCCATTTACGGACAAGGATGGAGAGACCACGGAGTATTCCGTGGGACAGGCGATGAACCGGATGTATGCGGATCCTGATCCGGCCGTCAGGAAGCAACTTTTCGAGAATTGGGAAAAAGCCTGGTCGAAGTATGCCCCTGTTTTTGCCGACGTCTTGAACCATTTGAGCGGTTTTCGCCTCACGCTGCAAAAACTTCATCACCGGAAAGATTTTATGGAAGAGCCCCTCGAATATAACAGGATGTCAAGGGAAACCCTTGATGCGATGTGGACGGCGGTGGCACAGAATAAGCAGCCGTTCATCCATTTTTTAAATGCAAAGGCAAAGATTTTCGGAATGGAGAAGCTCGGCTGGCAGGACGTGGAGGCGCCGGTTGCTTTGGGGGACTATGAACCGCCCCGTTTTACATATGATGAAGCATGTGACTTTATTATCGACCATTTCGCTTCGTTTGGACCGAAACTGGCCGCTTTTGCAAAGCACGCCCTGGAAAACCGCTGGGTGGAGGCGGAAGATCGTCCCAATAAGCGGCCGGGCGGTTATTGTACGGAACTTCCCGAATCCGGTGAATCGCGGATTTTTACAACCTTTACCGGTTCGTCGGCGGATATGAGTACGATTGCCCATGAATTGGGCCATGCTTTTCACTCTTATGTCATGAAAGATTTGCCGGCATTAAACCGCAATTATGCCATGAATGTGGCTGAAACCGCCAGCACGTTTGCGGAAACAATAGTCAGCAGTGCTGCGGTGGAGCGGGCCAAAACAATGGAAGAAAAATTGTCGCTGTTAAATGCAAAGCTGGAAAATGCTGTTGCCATGTTTTTGAATATTCACGCCCGATATTTATTTGAGTCGGCTTTTTACAAGGAACGCACAAAAGGAATTGTATCCCGCGAGCGCCTGAACGAATTAATGATCGCTGCCCAAAAAGAAGCATATTGCGACTGCCTGTCCGGTTACCATCCGCATTTTTGGTGCAGCAAGCTTCATTTCTTCATCGATGATGTGCCGTTTTACAATTTTCCATATACGTTTGGATATTTATTCAGCCTTGGCATTTATGCCGAATATTTAAAAAATCCGGACGGATTCGAGGAAAAATATATAGCCCTGCTCAGGGACACCGGTTCCATGAAGGTGGAAGATTTAGCAGCCAAGCATTTAAATGTCGATTTAACAAAACCGGCCTTTTGGGAAGCGGGAATAGAATTAATGAAAAAAGACGCGGAAGAATTTATCCGTTTATCTAACATGTTGCAAAAATAAGAGGGCATTTCCTGTTGTCTGCCGCAAAACCAAATGAGCGGCAGACATTTTTTTGTTGGAACGCATCCGGGCGGCTCTGCCCCGGCACCGAAAGGCTATTACGTTATAAAAAAAGCAATTTTTAAAGCCAATTGTTATAAACTGTTGATATTTACGTTATATCGCGCGAAATAATATTATATTAAAATAGTATATAGCAGGATTTTTGCCGTCCGGTGCAGAAATATTTTATAGATATTTTTCTTGCAAATATGAAAGCGCTTTTGGCTGCAGACTCCCGGACTTTTTCTTTCAGAATGGCTGCATGATTTTGCCGCAAAGTTCACCGGGCAAATGTCATTGTTTTCCGCGAGTTTGTCGGAAAGTCTCAGGCGGGCAATACAAGTGAACCGAAAAAATATCACCATTGTCCCATTGTTTATATCCCCGGCCTGTTCTCCGAGTTTATTTTCTTAATGGAAGGAGATGGTTATGAAAATAGTGGTTGCGCCGGATTCATTTAAAGAAAGCTTGACTGCCTCGGAAGCGGCCGATGCTGTTGAAGAGGGATTCAGGCAAGTGTTCCCCGAGGCCGAGATCGTGAAACTGCCCATGTCAGATGGAGGGGAAGGGCTTGTCCATTCATTGGTCAGCGCCCTTGACGGGGAAATCGTCAAAAAGAAGGTCACCGGACCGCTCGGGGGAAAAGTGGAAAGTTTTTATGGTTTGATACATGAAGGAAAAACGGCTGTGATCGAAATGGCGGCAGCGGCCGGACTTCACCTCGTGCCCGCGGAAAAAAGAAATCCACTCAAAACAACCACATATGGGGTGGGGGAGCTCATTCTTGCTGCAATCAAAAAAGGGGCGGAGCGGATCATTCTCGGTTTGGGAGGCAGCGCCACCAATGACGGAGGGGCCGGTCTCGCTCAGGCTCTCGGGGCACGGCTTCTTGATAAAGACGGGAATGACATTGAATTTGGGGGCGGGGGGTTATCAGCCCTTTCCGCAATACATACGGAGGGGATGCATCCCCGTTTGTCCCGGGTAAAGATCGTGGCTGCCTGTGATGTGACAAACCCTTTGCTGGGAGCGGAGGGAGCGTCGGCCGTATTCGGTCCGCAGAAGGGGGCAACTCCTGAAATGATAGAAATTCTTGAGCGCAATTTGGTTCATTTTGCCAAAATCATTGAGCGGGATTTGGGAAAGCGAGTGCATGATATTCCGGGTGCGGGCGCGGCGGGCGGACTTGGTGCCGGCTTGCTTGCTTTCCTTCCTTGCAGTCTCAGAAAGGGGATTGAAATTGTCATGGAGGCATCAGGCTTGGAAAAAGAAGTCCGGGATGCAGATTTGTTGATTACCGGGGAAGGAAAAATAGACAGCCAGACAGCGTTTGGAAAAACACCGGCGGGCGTGGCCGGAGCAGCCAAAAAATACGGGGTGCCGGTCATTGCGGTTGCCGGTTCGCTCGGCTCCGGTTATGAACGTGTTTATCAGCATGGAATTGATGCCGTATTCAGTATCGCACCGGGCATATGCACTTTGGAAGAAGCATTAAGAAACGGGTATACCAATCTGGTTCATTTGTCAGTAAATATTGCCGCTGTGATCAAGGCTTTTCTGCGAAAATAAATGAAGTCCATTGCTTATGGAAAGGGAACAATTGAACCGGGCCGTTATTGTTTAGATAGGTCAGGTGGATTTAGTGATTGAGGAAAAAATCCGTGTTCTTTTTATTACCGGTTCTTTTGTCCCGGTTTTATGAAAGGGTGAAAACATTGAATTTGCATGAACTGGTTAAAAATGCGGGAGTTGTTGGAGCAGGCGGTGCCGGATTTCCCACCCATGTCAAATTGAAGGCTAAAGCGGAATTCATTCTTCTCAACGGCGCGGAATGCGAACCGTTGCTCAGAGTTGACCAGCAACTGATGGAAAAGCATCCTGATGAAATCATTAAAGGATTTGCCGCTGCCGGGCAAATGACCGGTGCGAAAAAAGCGCTCATTGGCATTAAAGGAAAACATAAAAAGGTTATTTCTATTTTAAGAGAACGGATTAAGGCTCTTCAAATTGATCATTATATGGAAGTCAGAGAATTGAAAGATGTTTATCCGGCCGGAGACGAACAAGTGCTGGTATTTGAATTGACGGGACGTGTCGTTCCGGAAGCGGGCATTCCCATCGATGTCGGCTGTGTTGTCATCAACTCGGAAACGGCGCTAAATGTTTATAAAGCGTTGAATCATGAGCCGGTGACGGAAACATATTTGACAATCGGCGGCGACGTTCCGCGGCGCCTGACTGTGAAAGTTCCCGTCGGAACACCAGTTAAAGATGTGCTGCGATTGGCGGGTATTGAAGATTTGGCGGATTTTGCCGTCATTGACGGCGGTCCGATGATGGGGACGGTTATAAACGGCACTGAAGGATATGTGACGAAAACGACAAAAGCATTGCTTGTTCTTAAAAAAAACCATCCGTTAATCGTGAGGAAAACGCGCACATATGAACAAGCGTTAAGAGTGAATAAAACTTGCGAACAATGCCGGATGTGCACGGATATGTGTCCACGCTATTTGTTGGGGCATAACATCCAGCCGCATAAAATGGTCCGCATCGTTAATTTCGGATTGCACGACATTGAGCCGCAGACAACAGTCTATTTGTGTTCGCAATGCAATTTATGCGAGTTGTTTTCTTGTCCTATCAACATTTATCCAAGAACCGCCAATATGTTTATAAAAGACAAATTAGTAGAAAAGAATATTCGTTATCAGCGATCAAAAGATGTTTTTGAGGCGCATCATGCCCGTGAATGGCGCTTGGTTCCCACCAATCGGCTGACGGCGAGACTCGGTTTGATGCCTTTTGATAAACCGGCTCCCCTTACGGAAGAGACAGTTCATTCGGAGATTGTATATATTGCGAGACGTCAACATATAGGCGCTCCCGCCATTCCGGTTGTATCCGCCGGTGAAAGCGTCAAAGCCGGCCAGTTGATTGGAGAAATTCCCGAAAACAGTTTGGGAGCGCCGGTTCATTCCAGCATTTCCGGAACAGTGGTATCTGTTACTGAAGATTATATTGCAATAAGGAGAGAAAAATAATGACGAAAGCGGTTGGCATAGTTGAATTTGTCAGTGTGGCCAGGGGCATATTTGCGGCAGACCAAATGGTAAAAGTGGCGGATGTGGATATTGTGACGGCAGTATCCACATGTCCCGGAAAATATTTGGCTGTCGTTCACGGTGATGTGGCAGCGGTAAAGAATTCGGTCAGCGTGGGGGAGCGGCTGGCAGGGGAATATTTTGTCGATTCAATGATCATTCCAAATGTCAATCCGGGCCTTTTCCCGGCCATTACCGGAGGGACGATGCCGCAAAAAATTGAAGCGATTGGGATTATGGAATCATTTTCTCAGGCAACGATGATTTTGGCCGCCGATGCTGTTTTAAAAGCGGCAAACGTCGAGGCGATTGAACTCCGTCTCGGCAATGGGTTGGGCGGCAAGGCGTTTTTCACTTTCACGGGCCCAGTCGGTGCGGTTGAAGCAAGTATCAAGGCCGGAAAGGCTGTTGCAAAAGAAAAAGGGTTGCTGGTCAATGCTGAAATTATTCCTTCCCCGTCTGAAAAATTGATTCCAACGTTATTGTAAAATCCCCAAAGACTTTGAGACTGTCCCGAAAAAGGGGACAGTCTCATGTTTTATCCTCTCTTTTGGCTGTTCAATTTACGGGGCCGTGAAAATCTCACCGAACTTGTTTTCTGCAGGAAAAAGGCGGCTCGTTTTATTAGCTTCCAAAGAAAAATGTTTAGCGAATACCATTATTCATCTTAAAATTGAATGAAAGTTTAAAATTTGTCATATTATCAGACTTTACAAGAGGCATTTGTGGTATTGTAAAATTAATGACGGGAAAGGGGAGCAGGAAGGATGACAACGAAACAATTGCGCCGCTTCGGCGTATCGATGGAAGAAAATTTGCTTCAGAGTTTTGATATTTTAATAGAAAAGCAAGGTTACACGAACCGTTCCGAAGCGGTTCGGGATTTGGTCAGGGAGGCGCTTTTGCGAAATAAATGGGAAGAAGATGATCAAATTGTCGCCGGCTGCATTCTTATATTTTACGATCATCATCAACGAAATCTGGTCGAGGAGATGATCGGGATTCAGCATGATTTTCATGATGTTATTTTAGCAACGACCCATTTTCACCTGGACCACCACAATTGTTTGGAAATGATTGTTGTCAAAGGAAAAACACAAAACCTGCGTATATTGCGCGATAAGCTCACTTCCCTGAAGGGTGTGAAATATTGCAAATTGTCTGTTTCACCGGTGTCGGAGTCATAAATCCCCAAGAATCTCCTTCTTCTTTATATATCGGCTTAATATATCGGCGAACCGGGCACTTGCATTCTGCCCCGTTCGGTTTGCATTCGTTTATGCGAATGAAATTCGGATAAAAGAAAAAGGCACTTTCCGGTTCGGATGGTGCCTTTTTGCAGCCGAAAAATATTAAATTTGTTTATGCAAAACTTCAAACCCGAGCTTTTCCGCGATGAGATCCATTTGCAGAGCGTATTGCCTGTCTCTTATTTCGTCAATGGAAAAATAATCGTTGCAAAGTTTGATATATTCCTCATTATCAATGTCTTTTATGCCTTCAGACTTTAGATAAAGCCTGTAGCAAAGTGTATTGAGAGCTTCTTGAGCCCGGACGGAGCAGAACGCATAATCGCGCATGATGCTGACCAGTTCGTTCGTTTCCGCTTTTTCAAATACCAATTGTGACAAATCTTCTTGAATTTCCTTTAAGGCGGCCAAGATTTGCCGGCCTCTTTCGCGCAAATCATGATAGTTAACTTGTTTACGCAAAAATGGTATGGGTATCCGCTTTCTGATGGAAAAAGAGAAAATTTCTTTGTCAATTTGTAAGCTTTCGACAAAAAGAATATTCAGTTTTTTAAAGTAATTCCTCAAAACATAGTGTTCGACCTGATATTTCTCCGTAATCATATTTTCCCCTGCTTTGTTCGACATATTTATAATATATTATACTATTTTTAATTGAATGATATTTCGTAAAAGACCTTAAAAATTGACAAAATTTCAACAAATATGTGAGGTTTATGTGAGAAAATATTGTTTAAATGGTTAAATGATTGTCTGATTCCGTCAAAATGATAGTCGAGAAGAGCCCCCGGACGGGAAATCCGGGGGAATGTTTTTCATGTCCTATTTCATGCACCGGCATTAACTTCTTTTTTCTTGCTTGGATTTCTCTTAAATTTTGGCAACAGCTAATTGGATTGCTTTCCACCCATTATCCCCTGTCTTGTTGAGCGGTTTCCCGATTCTATTGTACAAGTTCTTATTCTCTATGAAGAAAGCAACGGAATTTTGCTATAAGATTGCAAGTCGTTAATCAAATTTTGCACTTCCTCTGAAGTGCCGCCTTGATAGCGGGCGCCGCCGATATGGAATTTTTCAATAATTTCTTTGTTGGTGAATTTATTTCCTGAAAAAGAGTCCTCGCCAAAAAAGAATAAACAGATAAACAATTGGCCGATTTTTTCTTCGATGGACATGTTGGAAATCGTGTCTTTTACCCATTGAATATCCTCATCGGAAAGATTGTACGGTTTAGCTTTTAAATTGACGCGCGGCATGGGAATATTTTTGGCAATTCACGGTTTCATTCATCATACCTCCTGTCATTCATTTCAAATTGTTGTTGAAAGCTTGAATCAATTCATTTTGGTAGTCTCCGGAAAAGCTCCCTTCAACAAACCGCTTTATAGCTTCATCACGGAATTTTTTGCCAAGAATACTCTTCTTTTCCTGCCAAAATTGGATAATAGAGCCATGATTTTCTTGAGCTGCAGCCAAATCTCCCGGAGCATCTCCCACCATCAAAAAACGTGCTCTCCGTCATAGCCGAAATCCTTCAATTGTTTAATGGCATACGCTTTTGTTCCCGCTTCTTGTCCCAGCATGATATCGACATATGGTGCCAATCCATATCTTGTCCATTCATCCAATACTGCTTCACTGTTTGCCGACGAAACGATAGCGACATCGGCTGCCTGCTTGGCCGCTATCAAGCCTTCTTTGGCTCCTTTAAAAGGCCGGTCCGCTCCGGACAGTTTTTTAATTGTTCTGTTGACAGCTTCACTCCATATCCAAGTTGTTCATCGCCCGTTTTTTCAATTTCCCGTTCGAGAGCGGGGTTGGAAAGTTCCGGTGTTGTTTCGGTCCATTTTTTGAAGCGGGATATATCAGGCATTTTAATTCCTTCTGCTTCCGACGCTTCCCAAGTAACGACGATGCCTTTAAAACGATTGATGCCGCGTGTTTTTGTATACAGATTGATGTCATTCCATTTCTCAAGAAAGAGATCTTTAATGTCATGCAGTTTCCATACGTTGACGGCCTCGGTCCGAAACATTTTTTGTGTTTTTCTTCCATCGTATCCATGACGCAGCCGTCTGAGTCGATGCAGATCAGGAAATTTTTTGTTTTTTTAAATTCCTTCAGGTTTCGCTTCATATTTGCCCTCCTTCTCGGCTGTGCTTCCCCCTTTAAACGGTTCAGTTGCCAGGGTGAGTTTTCCATTTTATGGACATGCCAATCGTAGAAATATAATCCATATTAGATTGTTGTAAAGAGGAAAAAATATACAACAAAAGTGTGCTACAGGCCGGTGAAAATGTTCGTCAAATGGGACAGGGAAAGAATGATTTTGTTGATTTTGAAAAAGCTTTGCGGCGGAGGAGAAAAGAGAAAAAAGCGGGAATGCAGTTGGAAAAGCAAGCAAAGCAGCTTTTTTTTGGAAAAAGAAAGAGGAACATGCTTTCAGCATATTCCTCCAGCTCATGAATGATGAAAGATGAATTCTATTCGATTTGCTGTGGGATAAAAATCGGGGGCAGGCTTGGGAATGGAATGAGGGGTGAAGTGGTGCTCAAAGTGCCGGCCCGTTTGGATGTTTGTCCGTCAGCTTATTTGTTCCAAATTTGCCGTAAGCAGATAACGGTCAATTTTTTCGTCAAGCTTTCGAATTCTTTCAAGACCTGCATGATAATCGATCTTTCGGTAGTGATGAGTTCCACCCGGCTCTTCATCCGCTTCGTCAGCGGCAGCGACAACTTTTTGCAACGGGGTAAGCTGCAAGTGGCCTTCCGGCAAATAAGAATCAGTGTGAAGCAAAACGGCAAGGGCAATTTCTTTCGCGTTCACTAAATCCTCTCCGAGACGGACAAGCAGTTTATGAGCCCGGGCCGCGCCTTTGATGGCGTGGATGTCGTTGCGTTTATACATTTGATAATCCCATTCGCCGTTTTCGCGATACCATTCGTAATGACCGATATCGTGGAGGAATCCTGCTTTTGCCGCCAGGTCCGGGTTAACGCCTTTTTTGACAGCGATATTAAAGGCGTGTTCTGCGACCGTGATTGCATGATCCATACCGGAACGTTTGACGTATTTTTGGACAATGGGATGTTTATAAAGCTGTTCCAGTGTTACTTGTCTCATCAGTTGTTCCTCCTTTGCAACCATTTTCTTGCCAACGAAAATATATTTTTACAATAATATCAGGATTTTTATTGTTTTTCAAGTTGGACAGTTTGACCGGATTTTTATTTTCCGGAAATCTGTTGGAAAATATCCAGGTTCAAGAGGCAACGAAATGAGACTGTTTCAGCTTCTTATTCCGCCACTAAGACGTTTCGATAAAAGCAATATCAACTTTGATTGTGAACTTTCCTTAGCGTAAATGGACCGACACCGGTCATTCTTTGCAAATGTATATGAAAAAAATAATCCTGCATCCGTGATGGGGCAGGATGATGTCAAAAAGTTTATTATGTCCGATCGGACGCGAAATTTCTTATAGAGGACAGGTGATGGATTCAGATTATTTCCCCAGTAGTTCCGGGGCATGCTGCCGGCAGTATTCTGTTAAGGAACTGACCAATGCCTCCACGTCGTTTTTTGTATTCATATGGGAGAAGCTGATTCTCAACGCGCTACCGGCCAGTTCGCGCGAAAGCCCGAAAGATTCAAGAACGGAAGGGCCGCGGCGGTGGTTCGATTTACAGGCGGCTGCAGTCGAAATATAAATTCCTTGTGAATCAAGAAATTGCAAGACCTCCCGGTTTTTCAGGCCGGGCAAAGAAAGATTAATAATATGTGGAGCGCCCGATATCGGGGAATTGATGACGGCTCCGGGCAATTGTTCGGCCAATTTGTGAAGACAGCAATCCCGGAGATTTTTTATATGGGCGATTTTTTCTTCCAAATTGGAAAATGTGATTTTCACCGCTTCGCCAAATCCGGCGATTAAAGGTGTACTTTCTGTGCCCGACCGAAGCCCCCGTTCCTGGCCGCCGCCAAGGTTGAGAGAAAACATCTTTGTGCCTTTTTTTACATATAATGCTCCGATTCCTTTTGGACCGTGGATCTTATGGGCGCTGATGCTCAGTAGATCGACGCCGAGCCCTCCGGCAGTAAATTTCATTTTTCCATATCCTTGAACGGCATCGCAATGCAGGAGAGCGGGAGAATTTTTTTTTGCGATGATGCCTTTTACTTCGCTGACCGGAAAAATGGAGCCCGTCTCATTATTGACCAGCATGACGCTGACGAGAACCGTTCTTTCGTCAATCGCTTTTTCCATTGCTTCCAAATCAAGTTTCCCGAACGGAGCGGGTATATATTCAACCTTCCACCCTTGTCTTTTTAAATCGCGGATCGTTTTGGTTACGGCGGCATGTTCCACTGTCGTCGTGACAATTTTGTTGCCCAGATGACCGTTGGCAAGACACGCTCCTTTAATGGCGAGGTTGTCAGCTTCGGTTCCCCCGGATGTAAAATAGATTTCTTCAGGATGGACTCCGAGGGAATCAGCGATAATTTTCCTTGCTTGTTCCATTTCTTTTTTGCTCTCCCTGCCGAGGCGGTGCAAGGAGGAAGGATTTCCGTAATACTCCGTCAGCACGGTTGCAATTTTGTTCACGACTTCAGGATACGGTTTCGTTGTCGCACTGTTATCGAGATATATTTCCGGCATTTGAAATCCCTTCTTTAAATTTATGTAGTAGTTTCCAGTTCCAAATGTTCTCTTTATAATAATTATATCAACATATTTTCTCATTTGTTTTGCGAGGCAATGCTTTGTAATATTCAAAAGAGTTGCACGAAACAGGGAAGTGCGTTTTCTGGCAAGGAAGACGCGAAAACTGTATAATGTTACGTTAATGATTAATGTTCGTAAAATAACAGTTTTTTAATGAACAATAAAGCTGAGGTTAGAGAAATATGAACGAAAATCACGATGAATTTTTCCGGGCCGGTTATGCCGAAGCCACCCGCAAGGCATTGGATAAAGCATCATCCTATTTCGACATACTATCCGCCAGCGTTAAAAAGAAGGACTTTGAGCGGATTTTGCGAAATGATTTCCGCATTTGGAAGCAAAAACATGTAAAACGGCGTTTCCCAACACTGTCTTTTTCAAAACAGCAGAAAAAGATGAAAGAGGATTTTCTCCTATATATCCGCCATCTTGAAGAGAAAGGAAAATTATTGCCGTATTTGGAACGGAGCATGGCTTATATTTATATGCGCGACTTGGGCAAAGATCTGAGTTTGCCCGAACCGAGGCAGCGGATTGTGTATGCGGCCGGAAATCTCCATAAATTTTTCCGGGAAAAAGTGATTTCAGAAAACAACAGGGAAGTATGGTTCGGCCCGGAGCATTTATATCGTTTTGCGCAAAAAGAAAAAATTGAAGAAACCGGTATTTGGCTGATTGAAAAACTTCACAAGGCGTGGCGCCATATTCCGCCGGAAATGGATGCGGTACACGCCAAACGGAAGATGTTGAAAATGATTGCCGGTGTCGTCCTTCATGAATTGGATGAATTGGATCAGGAAGGGGAAGTTCCGGCGCAAGAACGGAAGAGCCGGTTGGAAACTGCGGTGAAACTTGGCTATTATTACGGTTTGACGTATCCGTTCGTTGATGATTTGCTTGATTCCAATGTGATGTCAGAAGGAGAGAAAAAGCAATATGCTGCTTTGATCCGCTCTGTTTTAACAACCGGAAAAATTCCTCCTTTTTCCGGATGGCAGGGAAAGAATGCCAAACTGATGCAGTATGTTTATGAAGAATTGAGCGAAGCTTATACATATGTATTGGGCAGGCTTGGCGGAGATATGAAAATGCGGTTCTTGGAGCAGGCCTTTGTGTTTTTTCAATCGCAGGAAACGGATCGAATGAAAAATTTGCAAAACAGGTCGTATTCAAATGAAGAAATTTACATTCCGGTGATTTTAAAGTCCGCATCATCCCGGGCGATTATCCGCGCCATTATTTCTGCTCCCGGAGAAGAAGATATGGCGGAAAAGATGTTTTATTACGGGATTTATAATCAACTTGCCGATGATTTTACTGATATGTTTGCCGATGCAATGCTCGGTTCTGTAACCCCCTATACGTATTATCTCAAGTATTACAAAGAACGGCCGGATTTAATCAATCCTTTCGAGCTGTATTGGGCCGTCATAGCCTTTTTGATTCACGAAGTTTACCAATCTGACGGTTTGACCCGCGAGATCATTTTGTCGCGGGCCATAAACAGTTTAAAAAGATTTAAAGAAAGAAACGGAACGGAAAAATATGAGAAAGTGATGCGAATTTTTGCTTCCGGGATGCCGGAATTGAACAACGTTATTCAATACATGGTTAAACATGCGGTCGATGTCGATTTCTTGGATAAATGGATCCGTGATAGGATGATTGTGTCTTTAAGAAAGGAACAAGAGGAGCAGGAGAAATTTATTGCGTTTTTTAAGGATGCCCGAAAAAAAATAAACAATGTCTTGCCGGTTTCAAACGAGGAACAGGATGAGCTGCCGGGCGGGCAGATTGTGGATGCGGCCAACTATGTATTGAAAAGCGGCGGGAAAAGACTGCGTTCCGTGATCGCACTCATGGTGGGAAAAAGCAGTTACGGTTTTAAAGAAGAGAGCTTGTATCCGCTCATGAAAGCATTGGAGTATATGCATACCGCCTCTCTTGTTTTCGATGACCTCCCTTCACAGGACAATTCCGGGTTGAGGAGAGGGCGTCCGACGCTACATAAGATTTATGACGTGGCCACTGCAGAACTGACCGGTCTTTATTTGACGCAAAAAGCTACGGAAGAATTGGCGTCGCTTGAGTCGTTCACACCGGACAGGGTGCTGGAAGCGATTCGTTATACTTCGCGTGTGGCAATGGACATTTGCCGGGGGCAGATGGAAGATTTGCTTAATGTCGGAAAAGAATTGTCATTGGAAGAATTGAACGAGATGAGTTTTTATAAAACAGGACTGGCTTTTGAAGCGGCCGTTTTGGTGCCGGCCATTCTTGCCGGTGCGGATAAAGAGGAACAGGAAGCTTTAAAAAGGTTTGCGTACCATGCTGGAATCGCCTTTCAAATCAAGGACGACCTATTGGATGCGGAAGGGGACGAAACTGTTCTGGGAAAACCGGTCGGACAAGATGAAGAAAAATTGCAAGCGACATTTGTGACTGTGCTTGGCAAAATTGGTGCGAAAAAAGCGATGTGGGATCATTATTGTCAGGCTATTGACACTTTGGATATATTGCCCGGCGATACTTCCTATTTGGCGCAACTCTTGACTTTCATTGTCATGAGGGAACAGTGATTGAAAAAATTCTCTTATGTTTGAAATATATTTTTGTTTTGTGAGGAATGGTTCCACAGAGAGGAACAGGGATGTACGGATAGCGAAGAATTGATGCGCCTGTCAATTTTTCCGGAGCATTCTTGACAAAGAAAAAGGTTGGTCAACATACTAAAAAAATTTTTATCTTTGATTCGGGGTGAGAACCGGAGGCGGTGTTTGCTGCTGCCTCCGGTTTTGAGGTTTATGTAAGTTTCATAATTTTTGGTGCAAGTTTTATTAATTTTGAAAGAGGAAAAAGAACGCGGTGCACTTATTCTATTAACCAGTCATCATAAGCAAGATTTGGAAGTACGGGCGGATACATGTCTTAA
>CALKIU010000115.1 GCA_937995745.1 uncultured Bacillaceae bacterium
CGGAGGAAGAACTTATGGGGAAACGTAAGTCTTCTCCGCGGTTGGCAACAACATCTTTAGTGATGTTGTCATTTTCATTATTTCCAGTTGGGGTTTCATTATGCATTTAAATGTTTTTAAAAAATTTCCCGTTTGCATGGCTGTATGTTTAACATTCCATGCTTTTATGTCGGGCGGCACGTTTTTCCGAAACGTTTTGCAAAGAATCACCATGATTGCTTTTTCATGGTAAAACAGTAACTTTTTGAAAAATCTAAATTTTTTTACTATTTTTCTATTGGCTGAGCATGTCTTCTTGTGATAGGATAATGGAGAAAGTTTACAAATTTGCCGTTAGTGGTGATGCACTTGCGTGTGATATCAGGAAGTTTCAAAGGGCAAAGCTTAAAGGCGGTTCCCGGAACCGATACCAGACCGACAACGGATAAAGTGAAGGAAGCGATTTTTAATATTATCGGCCCGTATTTTGAAGGCGGCACATGCCTGGACTTGTTCGCCGGCAGCGGAGGGCTGGGAATTGAAGCTTTGAGCAGGGGAATGGATAAAGCAATATTTGTTGACCGGGACGGGAAAGCGGTAAAAACTGTCCGTGAGAATGTCACCCGCTGCTCGGCAGAGAAACGGTGTGAAATATACAGGAACGATGCGTTCCGGGCTTTAAAGGCTTTAAAAAAAAGAGGAATGGTTTTTGATTGCATATTTCTCGATCCTCCCTATAAACAACAAAATCTCGTTTCCTTATTGGAAATGATCTCTGAATGGAGTTTGTTGGCCGAAGACGGGGTCATTGTTTGCGAACACAGCGCGGACGTATCCCTTCCCGGGAAAGTGGGCGGTTTAAACTGCATCAAAACGGCTACATACGGAATGATTACCATTTCAATATATAAAAAAGAATGAGAAGCAGGGGGAAAACCAATGGAAAGAATTGCTGTATGTCCGGGAAGCTTTGATCCGATTACAAACGGACATTTGGACATTATTTCGAGGGGTGCGAAAATTTTTGACAAAGTCTATGTGTCCATATTAAACAACCGCAGTAAAAAGCCTCTTTTTACGGTGGAAGAGAGAGTGGAGCTGATAAAAGAGGCGACGAAGGATATTCCTAATGTGATAGTGGACTGTTTTGACGGGTTGCTGGTCGATTATGCGGAAAGCATCGGTGCTTGCGCCATTATCCGCGGATTGAGGGCAGTGTCTGATTTTGAATATGAAATGCAGATGACCTCGATGAACCGCCTGTTGAACGACAAAATTGAGACATTTTTTATGATGACGAAAAATCAATATTCGTTCTTAAGTTCAAGCATCGTGAAAGAAATTGCCCGGTTTCATGGAGATATTAAACCGTTGGTCCCGCCGGTGGTCGAAGCGGCCTTGCGAGAAAAATTCGGAAACCCGGGCGTGAAATAGAGCGCCTGTTACGGTGCTCTTTTTATTGGAGAATTTTCATTCTTTTTGATGCAAGGATAATATAAAAAATTAACACGGCAATCGTAATAACAGGCCCTATTTCTTTTAATACCGATAGGACGGCCAGTGCCCGGGGAGGATCTTCAACATTTTGCACCGTGAAGAATGCGGGTTGTTCGCCGCTTTGAATGACACGGCCCAGCGGTTTCCAAAAAACAACGACATACAATCCGGATATAAAAGCGTGCAGCACTCTGGAAACAAAAAAAGGTTTGTACCGGATATCCGTTTGGGCCAATATGCTCGCCACTTGAGCATGAACACTTAAACCGCTGAATGCAAGAATCATGCTGGCAATGATTGTCTGATGCATCAGGGATGCATCTTTTGCTTCGCTTGCCAATTTGGTTCCCAGCGTGATTTCAAACAGGCCCGAGATGAGCGGCAGGCTTAAACTTTCCGGCAATTGAAGTAGAGTCAATGCCGCCTTCATACTTTCGCTAAGGAGAGCGGTAATATTTAAATGATAAAGCAATTTGTTTAGAACGGAAAAAAGGATGATAAATCCTCCGACCATTAATAACGTATGTACTGAGGACATGATGGCATCGCCCATCATTTTTCCGAGAGGTCTTTTGTCCCGCATCCTCGTCATATGCATTTCCCGGAAAGCGGTCCGCAAAGAAAACTTTTTGTTATCGCCGGGTTTCGGCTCATCTCTTCCGTAAAATCTCATAATGATGCCGACGGTAAAATTGCCGAGGTAATGGGACAGGGCAAGAATAATTCCCAGCTTTTCATTGACGAAAAAACCTACCGCGACGGCTCCGAAAATGAACAAGGGATTGGAACAATTGGTAAAGGTTATGAGCCTTTCCGCTTCGGTTCTGGTCAGATTCCCTTCCTGGCGCAGACGGGCGGTTAGCTTTGCTCCGGCCGGAAAGCCGGAAGCCATTCCCATCGCCCAAACGAATCCTCCAGCTCCCGGAACTCTAAAGAGGGGTCTCATCAAAGGTTCCAGCAGAACGCCGATAAATTTTACGACACCGAAGCCTATTAATATTTCTGAAATGATAAAAAAAGGCAGAAGGGACGGGAAAACAATTTGCCACCACATGTCAAGGCCCTGTTTAGATCCTTCCACAGCTTCGCGGGGAAAAAAGATTAACGCAGCGGCCGCAATGGTCACTGTTCCGGCGAGAAAGACGGTTTTTAATTTCGCTTGCAAAACCCTCGGGCCTCCTTGCAGTCCAACATCATCAAGAGCCACTGTCAACAAATGAGCCGCTGAATTCGGTTGTTGCGTGTAAACTCTTGTCCTTTTATAAATTAATATACTCATAGAAAATGAAAATAGACCATAAGATGAGTTGAAATGACGGCCGGCATTTTTCCCCGTACAGACGGCGGAAAGGAGGAAGAGAATGAGGCGGCCGAAAATAGGGTTGGCATTGGGTTCGGGCGGTGCAAGAGGATTCGCCCATTTAGGCGTTCTTAAGGTTTTCAAAGATGCGGGCATTCCGGTTGATTTAATAGCGGGAAGCAGCATGGGGGCTCTTGTCGGCTGCTTATATGCGGCGGGACATGATCTGCAAAGGCTTTATCAGTTGTCGACGATGTTTAAAAGGAAATACTATTTGGATTTTACCGTTCCTAAAATGGGGTTTATTGCCGGAAACCGCGTAAAAGATTTGATCCGCATTTTCACTCACGGGAAGAAATTGGAAGATTTACCTATTCCGGTCGGAGTAGTGGCCACCGATTTAATGACCGGAGAAAAAGTGGTTTTTACAAAAGGGCCCATAGCGGATGCTGTCCGGGCAAGCATTTCAATACCGGGTATTTTTGTCCCGGTCAAATATGATGGGAAACTGCTGGTTGACGGGGGAGTTGCAGACCGTATTCCTGTATCCGTCGTCAAGGAAATGGGAGCGGACATTGTTGTTGCCGTAGATGTCGCAAATGTGAAAAAAAATCCCGAAATTTCAACGATCTATGATGTAATCATGCAAAGTATTGATATAATGCAATTGGAACTTGTTGCAAACCGGGCCATTGCTTCTGACGTCATGCTCCGGCCGAAGGTTGAAATGTTCAGTTCGAAAGCATTTACCAACATAGAGGAAATCATAAAAAAAGGGGAAGAAGAAGCCGCAAGCCAAGTTGATATAATACTTGAAATGATACGGAACTGGAAGGAGCCGCGGGATGAATAAAAAGACGGTAAGATTCGGAATAACTTTGTTGATAATTGTTGCGATCTTTTTTGGTTTTTTTTATTCCCTGCCTTATTATATTTCCAAACCGGGCATGGCGAAAGAACTTGACACGATTGTCGATGTCGATGGCGGGTATGAGGGGGACGGAAGTTTCATGCTGACGACGGTCCGCATGGGGAAAGCCAATCTGGTGTCATACATCAGGGCCTTGTTCAGCGATTACCAGGAGATTTATCCGCTTGAGGCGATCAGGGATGAAACGGAAACGGACGAAGAGTATAATGTGAGACAGATGTATTTGATGTCCAGTTCTAAAATAACGGCGATCGAAGTGGCGTGCAAAAAGGCGGGAATTCCTGTCGAGTATAAATTTCACGGAGTATATGTCTTAAATGTGGTCGAGGATATGCCCGCAGATGGAAAACTCCGGCCCGGAGACAGAATTTTTGAAGTGGACGGCAAAAAAATTAAATCGTCGGAACAATTCATCAATTACATTGCCGGAAAAAAAGCAGGGGATGTAGTCACATTAACTTTTAAACGGGAAGGGAAGGTCAAAAAGGAATCCCTGGAATTGCGGCCTTTTCCGGATGAAGAAAACAAAGTTGGCATAGGGATCGGCCTGGTGGATGATAAGGAGGCCGTAACGGTGCCGGAAATTGAAATTCGCACCGACAATATTGGCGGACCATCGGCAGGATTAATGTTCGCCCTTGAGATTTATGATCAATTGACAAAAGAAGATTTGACGCGCGGTTACAGGATTGCCGGAACCGGGACTTTAGCCCCTGACGGCAAAGTGGGCCGGATCGGCGGAATCGAGCAAAAAGTCATTGCCGCCCACAAATCAGGAGCGGAAATATTTTTCGCACCGAAAGAAGATGGGGAACAAGGAATCGGTGAATTAAACTATGAGGCCGCATTAAGAACGGCAAAAGATATTGGAACGGATATGAAAATTGTTCCTGTGGCCTCCTTTGATGAAGCTGTCCGGTACTTGGAAGAATTGCCTCCAAAAAAATAAACGGGGCTGTCTTTGCGGGAAAGCGCGGAAAAAGACAGCCGTTCATTTCTCTTTTTCCTAACTGCGGCTTTTTTTGTGGATGGAACAGTTGGACAAACCGAGGTCAATTGCTTTTTATGTAAACGGGCGGCCGGGAAAATTCCATGTTTATCAATTCTTGAATGAAATCGTTTGCCGCTCCCAATGCATATATTCTTGAAGCCCTGATGTCCAAATCAATGGAACTGTCTTTAAAGGCTGATAATTTGGACACTAAAGGGATTTGTAAAGCATTTTTCATTAAATTTAAATATTTTCGGCCCTGTTCATTCATGCCCAATAAGCGCAAATATGAGACTTTTTTCATTCTCTTTTGCATTTCCGCTTTTTTCGTGTTTGTCAAAATATGCACGCACATTCGTTGCAATCTCGTCCACGTATAGCGTTTTGTTTTCAACCGGCTGATAAAATCCCGGAATGAAGAGGAAGACAGTGCCAGTTTGAGCAGCCTGTTTTCAATTCCTTCTTCGATTTCATAGATTTGCGCCAATTCTTCGGGTGTGAGATGCAACAGCCTGAATCTTAAATAGGGCCAGTAGTTTTCCCAACTGTGAAAGGTCCGATATTTGTTTTGATACTCTTTTAGAACTTGAAATGTTGTTTCCGGGACGTACGGTTTTATTTTTTCAATATGTCCCTCTTTTGAAAACAACATTTTCCGAATGCTTGTGGCGCTGGCAACGGACGGAGAGGAAAATTCAACATCGTGATAATCAGCATGTATTCTCTTTATCGTCATCCCGGTCATTGGTGTATTGAGTTTTTTTATGGCACGGAGGTACGCGAGCCCCAAAATGTTGTTCGGGCGTGACAGATCAAGCAGTTTTTTGTTGCCTTTGAGTTTGCCGTAAGCACGGGCGACAGCAGCAGGGTAACTGATCCCTTCTGTGATGAATTGTTGAATATTTCTCTCCAGCTCATCCTCATTCTCCTGCAAAAATTCCAACGTCGTTTCAAACATTTCGATTTGTCCGGATTCGCTGCCGAAACATAAAAATTGGCATCCCAGTGCAGATAAAACAGAAACAGCGCCGAAAGCAAAGACGTCAGCTTTTTGGGTTGAAAATGGATATGGAAGTTCAATAATGATGTCGGCGCCGGCCTTCAATGCCATTTCAGCCCGATGCCATTTCGGAAGCATGGCGGGCTCTCCCCTTTGGAGAAAATGTCCGCTCATGACAGCGACGACAACATCCGCCTGCGTCTTTTTCTTCGTTTGGGCAAGATGGAAGGCATGGCCGTTATGAAAGGGGTTGTATTCCACGACGATTCCCGCAGCTTTCACGGGCCTTCTCTCCTTTGCTTTTTAAGACTTAAAGACTGAAAGCATTCTTTTTGGTTTACAATAAGAGTAAGGCAAAACAAATTCCTGTGTTCCGAACATGTGGAAACTGCATATTAATCATATTTTACTGTAAAGAAAAAATATTGACAAATAATTGCAGGAAAGCTATAATACAGTTTGTTGCCTTTGGGGTGATAAAAGTGAAATGGACGCTCAGTCAGTTGCGGAAATACCGGGATAAAAGCCTTGCCATCGATGAAATCTACGATGCGGGAGAAATTTTAAAAGCAGACAAAACGATTCGGGACGTTTCACCGATTCGGGTGACAGGCCGGGCGGAGGTAGCTGCGCGGAGAGTCACTTTTCATTTGAGAATTGAAGGATACTTGATTCTCCCATGTTCCCGGACGCTGGTGGACGTTAAATACCCAATCGATGTTGAGACGACGGAAATCTTTCTTATTGAAGGCACGGAGTATGATGGAGAAGAAGAAGTCCATCCTGTTCACGGGGAAGTCATTGATTTGGGCCCAATCATCAGGGAAATTCTCTTGCTCGAGGTACCCATGCAGGTGTTTTCCGATGAGGCAAATCCGCAAGGAGGCGCTCCCCAATCAGGGACAGGTTGGGCGGTAATCTCCGAAGAAAACCAGGAGAAAAAAATAGATCCCCGTTTAGCCCCACTGGCTAAATTGTTGGAAGAAAACAAACCTCAAGAATAATCGTAAAAGTGCTGAAGCTTAATGCCACGCGGCTTCGCAACCTTTTCTTTTAAGGAGGTGGGAAAGATGGCTGTACCTTTCAGAAAGACTTCTAAAGCTGCTAAAAGAAAACGCCGCACTCATTATAAACTTGCTGTGCCCGGCATGGTAGAATGCCCGAATTGCGGTGAAATGAAGCTTGCACACCGCGTATGCAAAGCATGCGGACATTATAAAGGAGAAAATGTCGCCAATAAGTAACATACCGGACAATCATTTTGTTTCATAAAATGTTTATATCATCCGAACAAAGCAAGTGGAGAAGCGATCAAATGGTTCGATGCCCACTTGCTTTTCTATTTTGCCTGATTTTTAAACTGCCGGGAGGCGGTCGTTTTCATTTTGCCGGCCGGTTTTGTACAAAACCCTTCGCGGTGCCTGATAAAGGTGCCGGTCCGCACGGATGATTCCGCGGAATAGTTCATGCCGGGAGCATAAGACGAGGTTCGGGGGATATTCCGCCAATCGGCGGGCGGGATTCGGGTTCATCCTTCCAAACGCGGTTTATTGGCTCATCAAAAGGGGGCCTTCCGCCCGATATGGCCTGATTTTCCTGCAGTGCCTATAAAACTTCTCTGATTTTTGCTGAATAAAGAAATCCTTGTGGAGTGGCGGTGGAAAAAAACCGTCCTTCCTCACAAAATGCAGAAAGTCAACGGAACATGTATCCCTTTTTATTTTTTTATGATAAAGTTAATTAATATTAAGAAAAATCTTAATAAGAACGCAGTAAAGAATATTTAAAAATATACAAGCGAGGAGGATGAAAATGCAAGATTTTTCGATTGAAAAAAGAGATGACGGAATATTGCTTTTCACCATCCGGAGAAAAGAGAAGAGAAATGCCATAAATTATGCGGTGATGGACGGATTAAAAGAAGCCATTGAAATGGCCGGGCAACCGGACGTAAAAGGACTCGTCGTGACGGGGGAAGGAGAGAAAGCGTTTTGCGCCGGCGGCGATTTGAGCGTTTTTCAAAATTTGCGCACCGCCGAGCAAGCTTACGGCATGCTTTCAAAAATGGGGAATATCCTTTATGAACTGTTCATGCTGCCGAAACCGACAGTTGCGTTAATGAATGGAACGGCTTTGGGCGGGGGATGCGAACTGGCTACGGCTTGTGATTTCCGGGTGGCCCGCACAGGGGTGAAAGCGGGATTTGTCCAAGGAACGCTTGCCATCACTTCAGGCTGGGGCGGAGGGACGATGCTTTTGGAAAAATTGCCTTTGGCCAATGCCATGAAAATGTTGTTTGAGGCGAAAAGATACACAGCTGAAGAACTGAAAGAGCTCGGTTTTGTCCATTACATATATGACGGGGATACAGAGGACGGTCTTTCTACGATCGCCCATATCTTCCAATTGCGTGCCGGCGTCCTAGAAGCATATAAAGAAATGATGATCCGGAAATGGCGCGACAAAAATTTGAAGGAAAAAATTGACGAAGAAATCCAGAAGTGTGCGATTCTTTGGGCGGACGACGAACATCACGAACTCGTGGATCAATTTGTCAATAAAAAGGCAAAAACTGAAAAATAAAGGACGGCAACCGGACCGGGCGTAAAAAGAGATACCGGGAAAAAACCTGGAATTCGTGAATCGGTCAGTCTATCTCTTCTAGCAGATGCATATGTATGAATAAAAAAGCCGGGAGGGATATACCGTGCCGTCAAACCGTCAAGACGCCTGGTCCCCTGATGAAGACTTGCTTCTCGCCGAAGTAGTTTTAAGGCATATACGAGAAGGCGGAACCCAGCTTAAGGCTTTCGAAGAAGTAGGCAAGCAACTGTCAAGAACGCCTGCTGCATGCGGTTTTCGCTGGAATTCTTACTTGCGGAAAAAATATAAAGAAGGAATTGAACTGGCTAAAAAGCAACGCAAAGAATTGAAAAAACAAGCCAGGGCAAAAGGCGGAGAACCTGGCAAACAACCAGCAGAGAAGAGGGCGGAGGCCGGAACAATTTTTCAGGCAGGCGATGAGAAAGGTTTGCGATTTGAGAACGTGATAAATTATCTTAAGGATTTGTATCAGCGGGCGGAAACATCGGCTGCAAACAGTGATGAACTGGAAAAATACAAACAAAAGGTCCATGAATTGGAGAAAAAAGTTTATCATTTGGCGGCCGAAAACGAAAAGTTGACAAAAGAGCTGCAAATGATGGAGAAAGATTATACAACGTTAATAGAAATCATGGAAAGAGCGCGCAAAATGGTCGGCATGCAAGATGCAAATCAGGACAACGGGAAAAAGAGCGAATAATCCCCCCGTTCATGAAGCGGACGAAGGTCCGCTTTATTGACGTTGTTTAAAGGTTAACTAAATTTTGTTAAAATGATAGTAATATAATGTTATTGGGGCGGTAATAAATGAGAGTTGCGATTATTGGCGGCGGTTCAATCGGTCTATTGTTTGCTTATTATCTCAATCAAAAGCATCATGTCACCTTGTATGTGCGCAATCAGAGGCAAATGGAACTGCTGCGGACAAACGGACTATTCCTCCACAAAAAAGGGCAAACATTCAGAACCGATGTGGAAACGAGGGATATTTCCGAATGGGGAAACCACGGGGAAGACGTATCGATTATTTGCGTCAAGCAATATCATCTGCCGGCGCTCTTGGATGGAGCACGGCTTCCCGGTGAACATTCTCTCCTCTTTGTTCAAAACGGGATGGGCCATTTAAAGATGCTTGAAAAACTCAAAAACCGGGACATTTTTGTTGCCACTATCGAGCACGGTGCTTTAAGGCTGGCTGAAAATGAAGTAAACCATACCGGGGAAGGCATCACGAGAATTGCTCCCTTTCGCGGAAACAATCAAAGATTGATAGAAAAATTGATTTCACCCTTGGAACGAACCTTTCCGTTCGTCAAGGAAGAAGATTATTACCGGATGCTTGTAAAAAAATTGGTCGTCAATGCCGTGATCAATCCGCTGACGGCAATATTAAGAGTTCCGAACGGACAGCTTTTGGACAATCCCCGTTATTTTGAATTGGTGAAGATGGTTTTTGCCGAAGTAAATACGATCCTTGAATTGGACGATGAAGAGGCATATTTTAATAATCTTTTGCAGGTATGCAGGACAACGGCCAACAACCGTTCATCCATGCTCAAAGATTTGGAGGAAAGAAGGCCCACGGAAGTGGATGCCATTCTCGGTTATCTCCTTGAAAAAGCGGAGGAGAAAAATCTACCGGCTCCGCATGCGGCGATGCTTTACAACATGATAAAAGGAAGTGAGTTGCAAATAAGGGGGGAATAGTCCGTGGCGGCTCTTTTGTCAACTGTTGCAGCGGCTTTTATAGCCCTTCCTCTGCTCGGATATATCGTTGTGTTTATTTTTGTCAAATTGGCAACAAAAAGGCATCGCAGAGCTGTTTTGGCGGCCGTTGATGCCAGTGTGCCGTTATTTGTTGCATCTGTTTATTTTTTGATTTCAGTGATTTGGAATATCCCGCATTGGATGATCATACTGATTCTGATTTTGCTTGCAAGCCCCGCCGCATTTTTGACCCGCCTGAAAGCCGGTGCAAAAAAAGGCGTTCAGACATTCCGGTATTTTTTGCGCTTTTTATTCTTCATATTTTTATTTTCTTATATTTTGCTCCTGGTGATCGGGCTTTTGAAAAGCATCATTTTGGCCCTGTAATTTTTTGGGCGGCCGATGGGGCGAGCAAAGCTCTATTTTTGCCTTTTTATTGATGCTATACTAATGGACAACATTGAAATTTGGAAAGGAAGTGGCCGATGGAAGTCGAGAATGTCTTAATTCCGGCCATCAATCCGCTGGCTGCCGGGTACAGCGAGGGCGACCCCGAAATACAAAAACATTTTCATTACGATTTCCGGAGCGGAGGCGACTACAAACAAAGATTAAATGAATTGGCGCGGCGGCCATTTTTGAGGGAAGAATTGGCCGAATACATTTCATCATTTATGAAACCGTTTCCCTCCTCGGACAAAGTCGCCCAATCCCTTGAAAAGCTCCGCTTTCCCAACAGTGCGGTCGTCATCGGCGGACAGCAGGCGGTGATATTGACAGGCCCTTTATATACGATCCATAAAATCATTTCCATCATTGTTCTTTCCCGAAAAAAAGAAAGGGAATTGGGCATTCCTGTTGTTCCTGTTTTTTGGATTGCCGGGGAGGATCATGATTATCAGGAAGTCAACCATGTGTTTTTGCCGTACGCGGATCAGATAGAAAAATATGTTTATCCGGAAAAGATTCGGGGAAAAAGAATGATCTCCGACTGTCCGGTCAATAAAGAGATATGCATGCAATGGACGAAATCGTTGATTGCCAAATTGGGGGAGACAGAATACACGAACGAACTGCTTCAAATGTTAGAGGAAGCCGCTCTGCGCTCGCAAACGTTCGTTGATTATTTTGCTTTTCTCATCATGTCTCTTTTCAAAGATCACGGCTTGCTTATTGTCGACTCCGGGGATCCCGGGTTGCGGCAATTGGAAAAGCATATATTTGTCCAACAGATAGAATCTGCCGGACAGATCTTGAAGGCGGTGCGCAGCCAGCAGGAAATTTTATCCCGGGACGGATTCACAAAAGCCATTGACCTTCATGAGAAATCCGCCAATTTGTTTTTTTATGACAAAGCAAATGACGGAAGAATTCTCCTTACCTACGATGAACGTAGAAAAATGTTTTCCGGAAAAAACGGATTTCCGTCTTTTTCCATTGATGAATTGTTTGAAATGGCCAGGGAGAGCCCGGAAAAATTAAGCAATAATGTTGTGACAAGACCGCTTACGCAGGAGCTGCTGTTTCCCACCCTTGCATTTATAGCCGGACCCGGGGAAATTGCTTACTGGGCCGAATTAAAACAAGTGTTTGAGCTTTTTCAAATAAAAATGCCGGTGATTGTCCCCCGGCTGAACATCACGTTGCTGGAAAGAAATATCGAATCTCTCTTGGGCAAACTCGGCTTGGACGCTCCCCGCATTTTGCAAAAAGGCGCGCGCGCTGTGAAAGAGTCTTTTATTAACGGAGTTAAAAATCAGAATATTAGCAGTATTTTTGCAGAAATGAAGCGGCAGTTGCAAAGAAATTATCAGCTGCTTGCCGGTAAAGTGGAGCGGGATGTTGGAAGCCTTCTGCCTTTGATTCGCAAAAATGAAGTTCTTTTGATGAAACAGCTGGATTTTTTGCAAGAAAAAATGGAAGAAGCCTTTTTGATGAAGGACGTACATCAATTGAGAAAAATCGGGCGGATCGAAAATTCCCTGCGGCCCTTCGGATGGCCGCAAGAACGGATTTGGAATGTCTTGTATTTTTTAAATAAATACGGATTAAATTTCGCGGGTGAATTGTGTGAACTTTTATATGATTTCGACGGAAATCATAAAATAGTAAAATTGTAGCGGGATTTTTGCCACGGCGGGCAAAATCCTTTTTTTTGCCCGGAAACGGCGCCGCGGCGGGTCATGCGAGAAGAGGAGAGAAAGGGGCAGGGAAGAATGTTTGCGTAAAAAGAATGAACTTTTTTTATAAATTGAATAAATTTCAAAAAAATTGTGGTAGATGGTGGGGGAATGTGGTACATTTAGGATACAGGGTGGGGGTCATGATTATGTTTATGGGTGAGTATCATCACAACATTGATGTAAAAGGGCGGTTAATTGTGCCCGCCAAATTCAGGGAGCACTTGGGAGAGACCTTTGTGCTTACGCGGGGTCTTGATCGGTGTTTGTTTGGTTACCCCCTTGCTGAATGGGAAAAAATTGAAAAGAAGTTAAGGCAGTTGCCGTTAACGAAAAAAGATGCCCGAGCCTTCACCCGATTTTTCTTTTCCGGTGCCATTGAATGTGAAATTGATAAACAAGGAAGAATAAACATAGCCGCACCATTGATTGAATATGCAAAACTGCACAAGGAATGTGTGATTATCGGTGTTTCCAACCGGATTGAGATATGGAGTAAAGAGATTTGGGAAGAGTATTTTGCCCAATCAGAAGAATCTTTTGCGGAAATTGCCGAAAATTTGATGGATTTTGATATATAACTTCCAGGAAAAACAAATACACCCCCACAAACTTTTTTCCTTTAATTACCTCCAATTCCCCGTTTGTGTCAAGGAAAAAGAAACAGATTGTTATCGACTGAAAGGTGGACAAACATGTTTGAACATACACCGGTGCTGTTAAAAGAATCTGTTGACGGTCTGAAGATCAAGCCTGATGGAATTTACGTGGACTGTACATTGGGCGGTGCCGGACACAGCAGCCTTATTTTATCAAGGTTGTCTGAAAAGGGGAGGTTGTTTGCCTTCGACCAGGATGAAACGGCCATAGCCAATGCGAGGGAAAAATTAGCTGCCCACGGACGGAAAGTGACGCTTATTCAGAGCAATTTTCTTTATCTGAAGGAGAAATTATTGGAACACGGAGTCGAAAAGGTCGATGGTGTTCTTTATGATTTGGGTGTTTCTTCCCCGCAGTTGGATGACCCGGAAAGGGGATTCAGTTACCGGCACGATGCACCGCTGGATATGAGAATGGATTTGCAAGGCGAGTTAACCGCATATGATATTGTCAATAAATGGAGCTATGATGAGTTGGTCCGCATCTTTTTTAAATACGGAGAGGAAAAATTTTCCAAGAACATTGCGAGAAAAATAGAGACCAGGCGGAAACAGAAACCGATTGAAACAACCGGTGAACTTGTTGAAGTGATCAAAGAAGCCATTCCTGCGCCGGCGAGAAGAAAAGGAGGACATCCGGCTAAGAGGGTTTTTCAAGCGATCCGCATTGCCGTTAACGATGAACTGAGAGTGTTTGAAGAATCGTTGAAACAAGCGATTGACATTTTAAATCCCGGGGGCAGGGTTGCTGTTATCACTTTTCATTCTTTGGAAGATCGCATTTGTAAAACGATTTTCAAAAAATACAGCGAGGGGCCGGACTTGCCTCCCGGTTTGCCGGTAGTGCCGGATGAACACAAACCTGTGTTAAAAGTGATCACAAAAAAGCCTGTTTTACCGTCGCCGGAAGAATTAGAAGGCAACAGCCGGGCGCGTTCGGCCAAACTGAGAATTGCTGAAAAACTTTAATTTCCGTAAACAAGGAAAGGAGGAATTAGCATGTCAAACTTGGCGAGGAAGGTTCAGGAAGAGAGGCAACGGCAAACTGCCCAAAAACCTGTTAAAAAGTCAAAAAAGAAACGTTCGTACGGAATCACGCTCGGGGAAAAAATAATCGGGGTATTGTTTATAACCGGTGTCAGCTTTGGTTGTTTTCAGATCGTGTCCAACCAGGCGGCCATTTATCAAATAAATAAAGATATACAGGAGATTCGCGCCTCCATTGAAGAGCAGGAACGAACGAATGAGGATTTAAAAGCGCAAGTGAATGAACTGAGCACTTACGAAAGAATTTGGGCAAAGGCGAAGGAATTAGACTTGAAATTCAAGGATGACAATGTCAAGGTCGTGCAGAAAAATGATTAGAAAAAAAAGAAATATGAATGTTGGAGCAGCGATTATTTTTATAATATTCATCCTGCTCTTTTTTGTCTTGTTATTTCGTTTTATTTCCATTCAGGTAACCGGCGAGGTTTCCGGGCAGCCTCTGGTGGCAAAAGCGCGGCAAAAATACTTGCACACAAACGTACTGGAGGCAAAAAGAGGCGGAATTTACGACCGGAACGGCGAGGTGATCGCCGAGGATATCACTTCTTACACTTTGATCGCCATTCTCGATGAGCGCATGACGGTCAATAAAAATTATCCAAACCATGTTGTCGACAAAAAGGAAACGGCGCAAAAATTGGCCCAATACATCAATCTGGATGAAAACGAAATTTACAGGATTCTTTCAAAAGAAGGCGTTTTTCAAGTTGAGTTTGGCAAAGCGGGAAAAAATCTTACCTTGGAAACGAAGAAAAAAATTGAAGCTCTCAAACTGCCGGGAATCACTTTCAGGCAGGAATCAAAAAGATTTTATCCAAACGGAATATTTTCATCCCATGTAGTCGGATATGCGGAAAAGGATCAGGACGGAAAAATGACGGGCCGTTTGGGAATAGAAAAAGAGTTGAATGATTTGCTGACAGGAACGAACGGGAAAATTGACTATAAAAGCGACCGCTGGGGGTATATTCTGGCCGGCGAGAAAGAAAAAATCGAACCGGCCCGGCACGGGATGGATGTCTATTTAACATTGGACAAAAAAATCCAAACTTTCGTGGAAGATGCCCTGAACCAAGTGGATGAAATTTACAATCCAAGAAAAGCGATCGCCATTGTTGCCGATCCGAAGACGGGGAAAATACTGGGGATGGGGCAAAGGCCCACATTTGATCCGGAAACAAGAAAAGGCATTGATAAAACATGGCATAATGAGGCGATTGAAAATTCCTTTGAACCCGGTTCGACCATGAAAATTTTTACCCTTGCGGCGGCGCTGGAGGAAAAGGCCATACGTTTACACGATACGTTTGAATCGGGTACATACCGGGTGACAGAAAATTCGCGGGCAATCAGCGATCATAACCGAAAAGGATGGGGAACGATCACCTATCTCGAAGGTTTGCAAAGGTCTTCAAACGTTGCCTTTGCAAAAATTGTTGCCGAAAAACTCGGCTTTGAAAAGTTCAGGGAATATTTGACGAAGTTCGGTTTCGAAAAGCCGACCGGAATTGAACTTCCGAATGAAACCGGGGGAAAAATCGTTTATCAATATCCCCTTGAAAAGATTACAACAGCTTATGGCCAAGGAACCGCCATAACCCCAATCCAACAGATCCAGGCCATGACGGCGATCGCCGGAGACGGCAGAATGTTGAAACCGCAAATTATTGAAAAGATCGTCGATCCCAATACGGGAAAGGTCATCAGGGAAACAGAGCCGGAAGTGGTCGGCCGGCCGATTTCAAAAGAGACGGCCAGACAGGTGAGGGAGGCGCTGGAAACGGTTGTCAGTTCACCGAAAGGAACGGGTTACGGCAAATACAACATTGAAGGGTATAAAGTAGCCGGGAAAACGGGCACGGCAAGTTTCACTGAAGACGGGAAGTATCTGTACGGAGGAAACAACTATATATTTTCATTTTTGGGAATGGCTCCGGCCGATGAGCCCGAATTGATCGTCTATGTAGCCGTCCAACAGCCGCAGACGGAAAACAACACGGGAGGCGCGAACGCGGTTTCCATGGCCTTTAAGATGATCATGCAAAACAGTTTGCAATATTTAAACGTGGAGCCTTCGGAACAACAAGAAGCAAAAACCATTGTGCTGCCTGATTTCATCGGGGGCCGTGCCGAAGAAGCGGCAAAAGAAATCGAAGCAGCGGGAGGAAAAGCAGTAGTTCTCGGCAACGACGACACGGTTAAAAAGCAGCTGCCGGAAAAAGGCCAGTCCATCATGCCCGGTGAAAAGGTCATTCTCGCCACGGAAGGAGAGAACAGACTGCCTGATTTGACGGGCTGGTCTCTGAGGGATGCCATGAAGCTTGCCGTCCTTTTAGATTTGGATTTAAAGACCACCGGTAAAGGATATGTGAGCGAACAAAACCTGGAAGCGGGAACGGTTGTTAAGAAAGGGGACATGCTTCATATCCGCCTGCAATCATTTGCTGAAAGGAACGCTCTTGATAAGGCTGAAAAAGAGGAGATAGAAGACGATGGATAAAGAACGGACGACTTGTCCGGTTGCGGAGCGCCTGCGAACGGCAGGGCTCTTTTTTTCTGCCGTTTTAATGGGAAATCTGAACATATATTGCGGAAATGTCCGGACATTTTGTCCGGACCGGCGAACAAATTTTTTAAGTAGCCGTTATCTTTTTCCGGGTCAGCCTTTTTCCTTTGCCGGGGAAGGTACTACCGGGCTTTGTACAAGCATATATTTAAACGAGCCTTAAAGCAGGGAGGTCCGTTTTGTGCGCGTGTCAAATGTAACGGTAAGAAAACGGCTGATGATTGTTCTGCTTGTCGGACTGTGTATTTTTGCCATTATTGATGCCCGGCTCGGTTACGTGCAGTTTTTTCTCGGCGATTGGCTGTCACAAGGAGCGGAAGATTTGTGGAGCCGCGAGATTCCTTTTGAGCCGAAAAGAGGGGAAATTGTAGACAGGAACGGGATTCCCCTTGCAACCAATATTAGTGCGCCCACGGTTTATATATTTCCGCGCCAGGTGAAAAACCCGGCCGAAACGGCGGAAAAACTGGCGGAAGTGTTAAATGCCCCCAAAGAAGAAATATACCGGCAAATTACACAAAAACAATTGATTGTGAGGTTGAAAGAAGGAAGAAAAATTTCCCATGAGTTATCCGCCAAAGTTCGCCAATTGGGTTTGAGCGGCGTTTACATCGGTGAGGATTTTAAACGTTATTATCCGTTTGGCGATTATTTGTCACATGTGCTCGGGTTTACCGGGATCGATAACCAAGGCTTGACCGGGTTGGAATTGCAGTATGATAAAGAACTGAAAGGAAAAAGAGGGTCTGTGCAATTTTTTGCCGATGCCAAACATAACCGGTTGGAGGACAAAGCGGATGAATATGAACCTCCGGTGGACGGTTTGACATTAAAATTGACGATCGATTCAAAAATCCAAACGATCGTTGAAAGAGAATTGGACAATGCGGAAGCTCAATATAATCCCGAATCGATCATCGCCTTGGCGATGGATCCCAACACCGGCGAAATTTTGGCGATGTCGAGCCGGCCCGATTTTGATCCGTCCTCCTATCAAGATGTTTCTCCGGAGATATATAACCGGAATCTTCCGATTTGGAGTACGTATGAACCGGGTTCAACTTTTAAAATTATCACTCTCGCCGCCGCATTGGAAGAGAATAAAGTCAATTTAAGGAGAGAGCGATTTCACGACAAAGGATCCGTCGTGATTAACGGCACGACAATCCGCTGCTGGAGGAGACAGGGTCATGGTTCCCAATCCTTCTTGGAAGTGGTGCAAAATTCTTGCAACCCGGGATTCATTGAATTGGGGCAGCGGATAGGTAAGAAAAAGCTTTTTGAATACATTAAATCGTTCGGATTTGGGGAAAAAACCGGCATCGATTTGGCCGGTGAAGGGAAGGGAATACTGTTTCCCCTGGAGAGGGTAGGTCCCGTCGAATTGGCGACCACTTCGTTCGGACAAGGGGTTTCGGTGACGCCGATTCAGCAAGTGGCCGCCATTTCCGCTGCCATCAACGGGGGGACATTATATACCCCTTATATTGCAAAGGAACTGATCGACCCGGCCACCGGCGAGGTGGTGATGCGAAATTCCCCCAAGGCCAAACGGAAGGTGATTTCTGAAAAAACTTCCCGGGAAATCCGCTATGCGCTGGAAACGGTTGTTGCCCAAGGATCGGGAGGAAGAGCATTCGTTGAGGGGTACCGTGTCGGAGGAAAGACGGGAACGGCGCAAAAAGTAAAAGATGGCAGATATTTGGACAACAATTATATTGTTTCATTTATCGGTTTTGCTCCGGCAGATGATCCGCAAATTGTCGTTTACGTCGCTGTTGATAATCCGAAAGGAACAGTTCAATTCGGCGGAACCGTGGCCGCGCCGATTGTCGGAAAAATCATCGGCGACAGCATGCGTGTCATGGGAATTGAGCCCCGCAAAGAGCAAGTGGAAAAGGTCCGCAAAAATTGGACCGATCCGGTCATGGTGGAGGTTCCCGATGTGGTCGGAATGAGCAAAAAGGACCTGCAAGAGATGTTTGTAAATTTAAAAATTGATGCCAGCGGGGAAGGAGATATTGTTGTAAGCCAAACCCCGCAGGGAGGGGTAAAACTTAAAGAAGGATCCACAATCCGGTTGTATTTCGGCGATAAAAAAGCGGAGGATCATTAACAAGAGGCGGCAAAAGATTTCGCCGCCTTTTATATTATGCGAACAGGTTTTAAATATAAAATGGCTAAATGTGCCGGAATCATGTAAAATATAAAAGCGCAAGCGTCTTGTTGGGTCATTCTACCGCACAGGCATGCGCATAAAGATTGATTGTTTTAAATACAAAGATGAATGCGAGGTTTTAGAATTGAAGCTTCATACATTGTTGAGCCATCTCCATCTGTTGGTGCCGTTTCAAGGAGAAAATCCCGACATTACATCAATTGAAAATGACCACCGCAAAGTTCAGAAAGGCAGTTTGTTTATTTGCATAAAAGGTTATACGGTTGACGGCCATGACTTTGCCTCGGCGGCAGTGGAAAGGGGGGCGGCTGCGGTCCTGGCGGAAAAACCCCTTGACCTCCCGGTTCCTGTTGTTGTCGTTGACAACACGAGGCGGGCGATGGCCGTTCTTGCCGATGCTTTTTACGGACACCCGAGCCAAAAAATTCATCTTGTCGGTATTACCGGCACGAACGGAAAAACAACAACTTCTCATTTGATTGAAAAGATTTTTGCCGATGCCGGATATCGAACGGGGCTAATCGGCACGATGTATGTAAAAATAGGTGAAGAGACTTTGGAAACGAAAAATACAACGCCGGAAAGCCTTGCCCTGCAAAAAATCTTCCACCGAATGGCGGAATCCGGCGTTGAAAAAGCGGTTATGGAGGTTTCCTCCCACGCTTTGGCCGAGGGCAGGGTATTCGGAACAAATTTTGACATCGCCGTCTTTACCAACTTGACGCAAGATCATTTGGATTTTCACCGGACGATGGAAGAATACAAGAAAGCAAAGGGCCTGTTATTTTCCCGGCTCGGCAATACATATAATATTGACAGGCCAAAATTTGCCGTATTAAATGTGGATGATCCCGCAGGCAGAGAATATATGATGCAGACGCCGGCCCATATTATTACTTACGGCATTGACGAAGAAGCCGTTTTGCGGGCAGCCAATATACAGTTGTCAGCGAAAGGGACAGAATTTGATCTTCTCAGCCCGTTTGGAAAACATCGCGTGTCATTAAAGCTTGTCGGCAAGTTCAGCATTTACAATGTCCTTGCCGCGCTTGGAGCAGCCGTTGCTTCCAAAATTCCTCTCGACAAAGCAATCAAGTCCGTAGAAAGCGTAGACGGCATCTCCGGCAGATTTGAACTTGTCGACTGCGGCCAGGACTTCACGGTCATTGTTGATTATTGCCATACACCGGACAGCCTTGAAAATGTATTAAAAACCATTAAACAAATTGCCAAAGGAAAGATTTTTGTTGTTGTCGGCTGCGGCGGCGACCGCGATAAAACAAAAAGGCCGCTGATGGCGCAAATTGCTTGTGCATACAGCGACAAAGCCATTTTTACATCCGACAACCCTCGCAGCGAAGATCCGGTGCAAATTATTAAGGATATGGAAGCGGGTGTTCCCGAACAAAAAAATTATGAAACGATTGTCGACCGGAAGGAAGCGATTGAGCGCGCCATCGGGCTGGCGAAAACAGATGATATTGTTCTCATTGCAGGAAAAGGCCATGAAACCTATCAAATTATCGGTGATAAAATCATTGATTTCGATGACCGGTTGGCAGCGAAAGAGGCAATTGAGGGGAGATAGCATGGCGGAATATGTTTTATTATTGTCACCGGAGGAACACCTTCCGTTTCCCTGTTTACATAATAGCCTTCCGCGCGGCCGGACGGACACAAATATGCATAGGAAAAACATAGAACCGGTAATGAGCAATGTTCTTGCCGCCGTTTTTGGAGGGAAGGAATAAAATGTTGGAAAAAGCCGTTTTCTTGACAATTTTGTTGGGATTTCTTATTTCTGTCATTCTTTCTCCGTTTGTCATACCTTTTTTAAAGAGATTGAAATTTGGACAAAGCATCCGGGAAGAAGGGCCCAAATCACACCAAAAAAAATCGGGCACGCCCACCATGGGCGGATTGGTAATCATTTTTTCCATTGTCGTGACAACATTGATTATGACAGGGAAATTCACGGAACCGACGATGGATACCCTTCTATTGATTTTGGTAACTCTGGGTTTCGGTTTAGTTGGTTTTCTTGACGATTTCATTAAAGTTGTTTTAAAAAGGAATCTCGGACTCACATCGCGGCAAAAACTTTTTGGCCAGATTGTCGTAGCCGTTGTCTTTTTTCTTGTTTTAAAACAAACGGAATTTTCGACGGCCATTTCCATTCCTTTAACGAATATTTCTTTTGATCTCGGATGGGTTTATCTGTTCTTCGTTGTTTTTTGGCTGGTCGGATTTTCAAATGCCGTCAATTTAACGGACGGGCTTGACGGATTGGTATCGGGAACAGCCGCCATTGCTTTCGGCGCATTGGGTGTATTGGCCTGGAACCAGGCGAATCTCGAGATTGCCATCTTTTCGGTGGCGGTCGTCGGGGCGGTTTTAGGTTTCCTTGTTTTTAACGCCCATCCGGCAAAAGTTTTTATGGGTGACACAGGCTCTTTGGCGCTCGGAGGGGCGATTGCCGCTGTATCGATTTTGGCAAAGTTGGAAATTTTGTTGCTGATTATTGGGGGAGTTTTTGTCATCGAAACTCTCTCGGTAATTCTTCAAGTGTTGTCTTATAAAACAACCGGAAAAAGAATATTCCGCATGAGCCCGCTGCACCACCATTTTGAGCTGGGCGGGTGGTCGGAATGGCGTGTCGTCGTTACCTTTTGGGCAGCCGGTTTGTTGCTGGCGGTCATCGGAATCTATATTGAGGTGTGGTTGTAATTGAAACGGATCGAGAAATATTACCATAGGAAAGTACTGGTTTTGGGACTTGCCAAAAGCGGGGTTGCAGCCGCGTCTTTGCTGCATAAATTAGGGGCGTTTGTAACAGTGAACGATAAAAAGCCGCTCGCGGAAAATCCGGAAGCACAGGGATTGTTGGAACAAGGCATTACCGTTATTTGCGGAAGCCATCCCGTTGAACTTTTGGATGAAGGTTTTGAAGTGGTGGTGAAGAACCCCGGCATTCCTTATGACAATGCCATGGTGCAACGGGCGCTCGAAAAAGGCTTGCCCGTCATCACAGAAGTGGAACTGGCATATGAAATTTCCCGCGCTCCCTTTATTGGAATCACGGGAACAAACGGAAAAACAACGACAACGACGCTCATTTACGAAATGCTTGAAAAGGGCGGCAAATCTCCCTTGATTGCCGGAAATATCGGTACGGTTGCTTGCGAAGTGGCGCAAAAGGCAACGGAAGAAAATACTGTTGTCATTGAACTGTCTTCTTTCCAATTGATGGGGATCGATCGGTTTGCACCGAAAATTGCCGTCATCACCAATTTATATGAGGCCCACCTTGATTATCATAAGAGCTTGGACGAATATTACGGTGCGAAGGCAAATATCACCCGCAATCAAACGGAAAGCGATTATTTGATCATCAATGCCGATCAGGAGGAGACCCTCGATATTGCGGCGGCATCAAAAGCGAAAATTGTCCCGTTTTCAAGCAAACGCATCTTGGAATCCGGAGCTTGGATTGAGGATGATGCATTAGTATTTAACGGCGAAAAAGTGATCGGGATCAAAGATATTCTTCTCCCCGGAAAACATAATCTGGAAAATATGCTGGCGGCAATAGCCGCGGCCAAATTGTCCGGGGTTGATAATGACGCTATCCGCACCGTATTGACGACTTTTAAGGGCGTAAAGCATCGCCTTCAATATATTGGTGAAGTGGAAGGGCGGAAATTTTACAACGATTCGAAGGCAACAAACATTTTGGCCACCAAAACGGCGCTGGCGGCATTCCAAGATGAACCGGTGATTCTGTTGGCGGGCGGTTTGGACAGGGGAAATGAATTTGATGAATTGATTCCTTCTTTAAAAAAGGTCAAAGCTCTCGTTTTGTTCGGGCAAACGGCGCCAAAACTGGAAAAAGCGGGACGCAAGGCGGGAATAAAAATCATTGAGCACGTCGATAATGTGGACGTAGCGGTGCCCCGTGCTTTTCAATTGTCAGAACCTGGCGATGTCATCTTGCTTTCTCCCGCATGTGCCAGTTGGGATCAATATAAAACTTTCGAGGTCAGGGGAGACATATTTATTAATGCCGTGAATAAGCTTAAGTGAGGGGCTTGTCTTGCACCGCGCATACCGTTTTTAACGGATGCCGGAGCCGACCTTCCGCCCGCAAACTCCCTGATTGACGAGGTGTTAGCCGGTGCCGTCAAAGAGAGCTGCGCCCGACTTTATATTTTTGTTAACCGTCCTTTCTTTGCTTGCGGTTGGCTTGATTATGGTTTACAGTGCCAGTGCCGTATGGGCAGATTATAAGTTCAATGATTCATTTTATTTTGCAAAAAGGCAGATTTTGTTCGCCGTAGTGGGAATTGTTGCCATGTTCGTTGTGATGAACATAGATTACTGGACATGGCGGAAATTTGCCGTTGCTCTCCTTATATTTTGTTTTATCCTTTTGATTTTGGTTCTTATACCGGGAATCGGAACGGTCAGAAACGGTTCCCGGAGCTGGATTGGCGTCGGGGCTTTTTCCATTCAGCCCTCGGAGTTTATGAAACTCGCCATGATTGCCTTTTTGGCAAAATTTTTATCGGAAAACCAAAAGAAGGTTACCTCCCTTAAACAAGGATTGATTCCTTCTTTGGCCCTTGTCTTTCTTGCTTTCGGACTCATCATGCTCCAACCCGACTTGGGAACGGGAACGGTAATGGTCGGAACTTGTTTGGTAATGATTTTTATTGCGGGGGCAAAAATCAGTCATTTTATAGGGTTGGGAGTGCTTGGAATCATCGGTTTTATCGGATTGATTGCATCTGCTCCTTACCGGATTCAGCGGATTACATCTTTTCTTGATCCGTGGCAGGATCCGCAAGGGAGCGGATTTCAAATCATCCAATCGTTGTATGCCATCGGTCCGGGAGGCTTATTGGGGCTCGGATTGGGGCAAAGCAGACAAAAGTTTTTTTATCTGCCCGAACCGCAAACGGACTTTATTTTTGCCATTTTAGCAGAGGAGCTCGGTTTTATCGGCGGAACGTTTGTCCTTCTGCTTTTTGCCTTGTTGCTTTGGAGGGGGATTAGGATCGCCCTTGGAGCCCCCGATTTGTTCGGCAGTTTGCTCGCCGTCGGAATTGTTGCCATGATTGCCATACAAGTCATGATTAATATCGGTGTCGTGACCGGCTTGATGCCGGTAACAGGGATTACCCTCCCTTTTCTCAGTTACGGCGGTTCCTCTTTGACTTTAATGCTGCTTGCTGTCGGCGTGCTGTTAAATGTCAGCCGCTACGCGAAATATTGACTGCATTTCCTTTAGCCCTGTTGACAATCAGGGTTTCTTTTGTTTTCCAGCCGCGGCCGGTCCGGCATATATGAGACAACTATTGTTGGAATGAAAAATTGGTGAAAGAACTCTTACATTTAAGCGACAAAAAAAGATCGTTTTTTGTTCGCGAAAAGGTTGTAGTAAAATAAGGAAGAGTAGAGCGGCGGAACATTCGGGAAGGTTCCGGATTTCACGGCCGGCAACGTGGCAGTTGCGGCATGGCATAAAATCATAAAACGGGATTTTTTAAGAGGTGAAGGAAGTGCGGATTGTTGTCAGTGGGGGAGGAACCGGAGGCCATATTTATCCGGCTTTGGCATTAATAAGAGAAATTAAAAAGAGAGATAAAGAGCATGAATTTTTGTATATCGGAACGGAGCGCGGACTGGAAAGCAAGATTGTAACAAGGGAAAAAATTCCATTTGTATCGATACATATCACCGGTTTTAAACGAAAACTCTCTTTGGAAAACGTGAAAACTGTTTACCGATTTATAAAAGGGGTTCGGGACTGCAAAAAGATTTTGCGGGAGTTTAAGGCGGATATCGTCGTTGGAACCGGCGGTTATGTTTGCGGTCCCGTTGTGTATGCGGCGGCCCGTCTCGGCATTCCCACAATCATCCATGAACAGAACAGCGTCGCCGGTTTGACCAATAAATTTCTCAGCCGGTACGTCGATAAAATCGGCATCTGCTTTGAAGAAACGAGAAAAGATTTTCCTGAAGAAAAAGTTGTATTTACGGGAAACCCCCGTGCCTCGGAAGTGATAGGCCAAGATGGGGAAAATGGGAAGATTTCGGCAGGTTTGAAAAAAGATGTGCCCGCCGTGCTTATTTTTGGCGGTAGCCGCGGGGCCAGGCCAATCAATGAAGCTGTGGTGAAATCTCTGACCGAATTTGCCGCCAAACCATACCAAGTGTTGTATGTCACGGGAGAAATTCATTTTGATTCGGTGCAAAAAGAGGTTGAGTTGATTGGCAATCCGGAAAATGTCATAATAAAGCCTTTCATTCACAATATGCCTGCCGTTTTGGCGGGCATGGATCTGGTGGTTTCCCGGGCAGGGGCCACGACGCTGGCGGAGATTACGGCATTGGGAATACCGAGCATTCTAATCCCCAGTCCGTATGTTACAAACAACCATCAAGAGAATAATGCCAGAACGTTAAGCGAAAAAGGGGCGGCCATTCTCCTCGAAGAGAAAGATTTAACAAGCCGCAAGCTGGTGGAATTGATTGACGAAATTATGATGGACGAAAGCAAGCGGAAATTGATGGGCAGAAAAGCCAAATCTTTGGGGGTGCCTGATTCGGCGGCAAGGCTTTACCGTATAATGCAAGAACTTGTCGAGACGAAAGCATAACAGCTTTCCCGTTTATGTGCATATGATGAAATAACCCAGACGGAAAGGGAGGTACCTGATGGACGAACTGTACGCAAAATTGAGAGAAATGAATATAGGCAAAGTGACAAGAAATGAACCGATGGCAAATCATACGACCATCAATGTCGGCGGCCCGGCGGATTTATTTATTGAGCCTTCGTCCATAGACAATCTCATTAAAACGGTTGAATTTCTCCGCAAAAACGCCGTCAAATGGAGAGTGATCGGCCGGGGCTCCAATTTGCTTGTGACCGATAAAGGCATTGAAGGGGCGGTAATCAAACTCGGCCGGGGACTGGCCCATCTCGAAATAAGAGGCACAGAGGTATTGGTTGGCAGCGGCTATTCCCTCGTCAGTTTGGCCACTTTGGTATCGCGGCGTGGTCTGTCGGGACTGGAATTTGCCAGCGGGATTCCCGGTTCGGTCGGAGGAGCCGTTTATATGAATGCGGGTGCACATGGTTCGGATATTTCCCGTGTATTAAAAAAGGCGCGTATTTTATTTGCCGACGGAACGATCGAATGGTTGGACAATGAAGAAATGGAGTTTTCATACCGTACTTCCATATTGCAAAAAAATCGTCCGGGTATCGTCCTTGAGGCTGTTTTTCAATTGGCGGAAGGAGACAGAGAGAAAATTTTTGCAGAAATGCAGAAGAATAAAGATTACCGGAAAGAAACCCAGCCTTGGGACATGCGTTGCTGCGGCAGCATTTTCCGGAATCCCCTGCCCGAATACGCAGGCAGATTAATTGAGGAAGCGGGTCTGAAAGGATATTCCATAGGCGGGGCAAAAGTCTCCGAAAAACATGCAAATTTTATCGTCAATACGGGAAACGCGACGGCGGACGATGTATTGAGTTTGATCCGGCATATAAAGAATGTGATTTTTGAAAAAAGGAAAATCACTTTGGAGACGGAAGTTGAAATTATCGGCAGATCGTAAATATTTTTCTTTATTCTGCCAAGTTCTGTGGTATAATACTACATTAGAATGATAGATTTCGGCACATTTATAGCGATTATAACGGCATGAGCGATCGTGCCGTTTTTCTGCATTTTATGGAAAATATTTCTTTTTCCCTATGAAAGTCGCTGATTTTGACCGGGCATTTCGTCATGATGTTGGGAGTGATGGACTTGAAGGAAGGAAAGGTTGTCTCTTTGGAAGATCGCGTCCCGCAGTTGAAAAAAAAACGCCGGAAGAAAGCGAACAGACGGCTGATTATTTTTTTATGCTTATTTTTTCTTCTCGTTCTTGCCATCATTTATTTCCAATCTCCGCTGAGCCATGTCAAGTTTATACATATCACCGGCAATCAAGTATATCCTGATGCTGAAATCATTTCAAAAAGCGGCATTACAAAAGGAATCAATATTTGGAATATCGATAAACAAACAGCCGAGAAAAAGATTGAGCAGCTTCCCGAGGTGCGGAATGCGAAAATTTCTGTCCGGTTTCCCAATACGGTCCATATCCATGTCGATGAATGGTCCCGTATTGCCTACCTTTTAAAGGATGATCGGTTTATTCCCCTGTTGGAGAATGGAGAAATTCTTGCGGCGGAAAGAGAGCGCTCCTCTATGAATGCCCCGGTGTTGGTCGGTTTTTCTGCAAAAGAAACCATCTATAAAATGGCGGAAGAACTTGCCAAATTACCAGAGGAAGTATATAATTCCATCTCTGAAATCCACTACGCCCCGAAAGAAACGGATAAATATCATGTTCATTTGTATATGAATAATGGCTTTGAAGTCAGTGCTTCCCTTGGCAGTTTTGCTGAAAAAATGGCCTACTATCCGTCCATGATCAGCCATTTGGATCCGGAGGTAAAAGGATTGATTGATATTGAAGTAGGGGGTTTTTTTCAAGCTTTTGACGAAGGCATGCAAGAAATGAGTGACAATGATGAAGAAAGGTAGATACGTCGTATTATCTCTCGTACTTTTGGTAATCGGGTTCATGATTTCCTTTTCATACCACTTAACACAACAGCAAAAAGAGTCGATAAAAATAACAACGAGCCAATGGGAACGGGATATGAAATTAAGAAATGAATTGGTGGAATTGGAAGAAAAAAACAGGAAGCTGCAAAAAGAATTGTTTGCGAAACAAAAAAAAGTAATGGATATGGAGAAAAAATTGGCCGAAGAACAACAAGCCTATTACGATATGGCAGAGGAAGCGGAACGATACCGGATTTTTTTGGGCAAAGTGAAAGTGAAAGGGCCCGGAGTCACAGTCACTTTAAAAGACGGCCATTACAATCCTTCTGAAGAAAATGTGAATAATTATCTTGTTCATGAACGCCATGTTTTTATGGTCGTGAATGAATTGTATGCGGCCGGGGCAGAAGCGGTGGCCGTGAACGGCCAGCGTCTGTCGCATCGTTCATATATTGTTTGCAACGGTCCGGTCATTGAGATCGATGGCAATCAGCATCCGGCGCCTTTTGAAATTGCCGCCATCGGCGACCCGGAAGTATTGTCGGCGGCCTTGGAATTGCAGGGCGGAATCAAAGATATGCTTGTCAGTGAGAATATCGAAGTAAAAATAGAAACAAAGAATGAAATCGTTTTTAATCCCCTTCTCAGTTTGGATGATTAATCCAATTCCCGTTTAAAAAGAAAGACAGGTGAAAGGACGTGGGCAAAAAGAAAGTCCTCAGTTTTACTATCATTGCCTTTATTACCGGCATCATGCTTTCCATTCAATTTCAAACGGTGCAAGACCCGGTTGTCCGCGATACACGGGATACAAAACAGTTGCGGGCCGCACTCGAAAAAGAGAAAGAATTGCAAGCGGAATTAATAAAGGAATTGCGTTCGAATGAGGAAAAACTATCCAGTTATGAAACGGAAAGAGAGCAAAGCAAGGAAGAAACGCTGCGAAAGACATTGGAAGAGTTGCAAACGGAAGCCGGATTAACCGAGGCGAAAGGCCCGGGATTGAAAATTTATATAGATAAGGCAAACAGCCTTCCGGCAGGAGAATTTTATGAAAATTATATATCAGCGGATTTATTGATGAGACTGTTGAATGAAATAAAGATGTATGGGGCCGAACATGTGTCCGTCTCGGGTCATCGCGTCATCAGTACGACGGTCATAAGGGAGATTGCCGGGGCAACAAAAATTAACGGTTATACTCTTAAAAATTGGCCGATTGAAATTATTGCGATAACGGAAGATTATAAAAGCGCGGAAAAATTGTCTCATCGTCTGAAAGCTTCCCCGATTGGCGATGATTTTTTTATTGATCATTTGCTGTTGACGGTATCGGATGCCGAAAGGGAAGTCACTGTTCCGGCATATGAAGACAAGATCCGCATAAAAAACATGGAAACCGCAGATTAGACAAGAAATAAAGGGAGGATGTGGAATGTGGCTTCCTGTTGCAGGCCTGATATTGGGCATCGTGCTCGGACTTTTGACAGATATCCGGATTCCCCCCGAATACGCCGATTATTTATCCATCGCCATCTTGGCTGCATTGGACACATTGTTTGGAGGAATCAGAGCTCATCTGCAGAATGTTTATGACGAAAGGATTTTTATATCCGGTTTCTTCTTTAATATTTTGTTGGCTGCAAGTTTAGCTTTTCTGGGTGTACATATTGGTGTAGACTTATATTTAGCAGCGGTATTTGCTTTTGGAGTAAGGCTGTTTCAAAACATTGCCGTCATCCGCAGAATCTTATTGACAAAATTGTCGGCAAGTCGCGGAAAAAAAGAAAAAAGTTAAAATTTATAAAGGGAATTGTACTTTTTTTGCCGAATAATTTTATAAAATAGAGTAAAAATGTTTGTTTTTTCCTGTGCAAAACGACTTATTTAAGGGGAGGTGCCAGAGAGCATGAACAGCGACATATACGTCAGTCTTGATATTGGTACATCCAGCATAAAAGTAATCATTGGCGAAATGGTCAATGGTTCTTTAAATATAATCGGCGTCGGCAATGCAAAATCCGAAGGGCTGAGAAAAGGCTCTATTGTTGATATAGATAAAACGGTTCATTCCATAAAAAAAGCGATTGAACATGCGGAAAGAATGATAGGAATGGAAATCCGGCGGGTGATTGTCGGGGTTTCCGGCAATCACGTTTCTATTCAGCCGTGCCACGGAGTCGTTGCCGTATCCAGTGAAAACCGGGAAATTTCTGATGTGGATATTGCCCGGGTGATTGATGCGGCACAAGTGGTATCCCTTCCTCCTGAAAGGGAAATCATCGATTGTATTCCCAAACAATTCATAGTCGACGGTCTCGACGAGATCAATGATCCGCGCGGCATGATCGGTGTCCGTCTGGAAATGGAAGGCATGCTGATAACCGGTTCAAAAACGATTTTGCATAATACTCTCAGATGTGTTGAAAGAGCGGGGCTGGAAATACAGGATATTGTCCTTCAACCGTTGGCAGCCGGCTCATACGCCCTTTCTAAGGATGAAAAACATCTTGGAGTCGCTCTTGTAGACATCGGGGGCGGTTCGACAACCATTTCCGTTTTTGAACAGGGAGATCTCGTTGCAACGAGCATGCTTCCGGTTGGCGGGGATCATATTACCAAAGACTTATCCGTGGGATTGCGGATTTCCATGGAAGATGCAGAAAAAATTAAAATTAAGCATGGTTACGCTTTTTATGACCGGGCATCAGAGGATGAAGTTTTTCGGGTGCCCGTCATCGGAAGCAATCAGTTTCAGCAGATCACCCAATTGGAACTGGCTGATATCATGGAAGCCAGGATAGAAGAAATATTTGAATTGGCCATCAATGAAATCAGGCAAATGGGCATTTATGATCTCCCGGGAGGATATGTTTTGACGGGAGGGGTAGCCAGTACCCAGGGAATTCTCGAACTTGCCCAAGCTGTTTTTCAAAACAGGGTGCGTGTAGCGGCGCCTGATTACATAGGTGTTCGGGAACCGCAATACACAACGGCCGTAGGTTTAATCAAGTTTGCTTATAAAAATGCCAAAGTACAGGGCCGCATTCTGGGAAGCAGTGTAGCTGCCAATGAAAGCAGCGGCAAACATACGCAAAAGCTTGCCCATCAGACCGCAAAAAAAGAAAAGCCGACGGAAGAAAGGCTGTCAGTAAGGGTTAAGAGATTTTTCGGATACTTTTTTGAATAGGGCCGTTTTTCCGGAGGGTTCCAATGTTTTGAGAAAATCAATATTGTTAAAAGAATTTTTGCCCTAAAGAATACAGGCCCGTTTATTCGTTTTTATTGACTAACAGGACGAATTAGGAGGATTTGCCATGCTGGAATTTGATACAAATACGGATTCGTTGGCGACAATAAAAGTAATTGGTGTGGGCGGCGGCGGGAGCAATGCCGTAAACAGGATGATAGAGGATGGAGTTCGAGGGGTAGAATTTATTGCCGTTAACACGGATGCACAAGCATTGAACTTGTCCAAGGCGGATATAAAGATGCAAATCGGCGCCAAGCTCACGAGAGGGCTTGGGGCCGGAGCCAATCCGGAAATAGGAAAAAAAGCGGCAGAAGAAAGCAAGGAACAAATCGAAGAAGTTTTGCGCGGAGCAGACATGGTATTTGTTACTGCGGGAATGGGCGGCGGAACCGGAACAGGTGCCGCACCCATCATCGCGCAGATTGCCCGTGACCTCGGGGCTCTTACTGTCGGAGTTGTGACCCGTCCTTTTAGTTTTGAAGGCAGAAAACGTGCAAAACAGGCCGAGGGAGGCATTCAGGCTCTAAAACAAGCGGTTGACACTTTAATTGTCATTCCTAATGACAGGTTGTTGGAAATTGTGGATAAGAATACACCGATGCTTGAAGCATTCAGGGAAGCTGACAATGTTTTGCGTCAAGGAGTCCAAGGCATTTCCGACCTGATCGCCGTTCCGGGATTGATAAATCTTGACTTTGCAGACGTAAAAACAATCATGTCCAATAAAGGTTCCGCACTGATGGGAATCGGCATTTCGTCCGGAGAAAACCGCGCCGCCGAAGCGGCTAAAAAAGCAATTTCCTCCCCCCTTCTGGAAACGACCATTGATGGTGCAGAAGGCGTGATTATGAACATCACCGGAGGAACAAATTTGAGTCTCTTCGAAGTGCAAGAGGCGGCGGACATTGTGGCTACCGCTTCGTCTGAAGAGGTTAATATGATTTTCGGCTCCGTCATTAACGAGGATTTAAAGGATGAAATTGTTGTAACAGTGATTGCCACCGGCTTCAAAGAAGATGAGCATCAGGAAAAATCCGTCAACAATGTGGCTGGGGGAAAATATTCCTTTAATAAGGCGCGAAGAGAGCCAAAACTTGATGAAGATGTTTCGGAAAAGGGAAGACCCCATTCCTCGCAATTTGAAGAAACGTTAGATATTCCAACGTTTTTGCGCAACCGAAACAGAAACAGAAGACGTTAAAAAGTTTTCCCGATTCTGCGGCATTTCTGTCTGTAAGAAGATGCCGGCATGATACGAATTTTCGCAATATGTGAAAAAAGGGGAGCAGTCCGGTCAGGGCTGCTCCTTTCATCATTTTTCGGAAGGATGAATGGAAAATTGTCTTTTTTTTGTACAAAATATGACACACTTTCTTGGCCATGATAGGTTATACTCTTTAGTAAATCCAATATTTTCCTTTTACTATTTTTATGTGCCAGCGGAAATAGAATGGCCATTCAATATATAGACAGTTGAGTGCCGGAATCGCGCGGCAGGAAAATTGCTGTAAGGGGGGGAGGAGTTGGATATATATTTGGATGTCGTATGGGCACTCAACTTTCTGTTTGATAGTCTTCTTTTATATTTAACCGCCGTTATTTTAAAAAGAACAGTCAAATTATGGAGAGTTTTTCTTGGCGGATTGATTGGTTCGTTCCTTGTCTTGCTGTGGTTTTCTCCGTTAAATGTTCCGGCGGGACATCCTTTTACAAAGTTTCTTTTTTCAATTTTCATGGTAGCCTCCGTATTTGGGTATAAACGATTCAGCTATTTTTTTAACGGCCTCCTCACTTTTTATTTAATGACTTTTTTAATTGGCGGCATTCTAATTGGAGTGCATTATTTTCTGCAATTTGAACCAGCGGTCAGTGCCCAAGCTGTGATCGGATTGGTTCAAGGATTTGGCGATCCCGTCAGTTGGCTGTTTGTTTTAACCGGCTTCCCTCTGGCCTGGCATTTTTCCAGAAAATCTTTGGATAATTTGGAAATGACAAAAATAAATTATGCGCAATTGGTGGATGTTTATATAAAAATATTCCGTACGGAGCTCTATTTGCGCGGCCTTGTGGACAGCGGCAATCAACTTTATGATCCTGTTTCCAAAATGCCTGTCATGGTAGTGTCGTTGCATAACCAACGGGGGAAAATCCCTGAAGTCCTGGCGGAACTGGCGGCAAATCCGGGGCGGATGATTAACGGGGAAACAGACTTTCCCGGGGAATTCAAAACGAAAATGAGGGTGGTTCCGTGCAAGGTTCTCGGGCAGGATCACCAACTGCTATTGGCCGTAAAACCGGATGAAGTCGTGATTAAGAAAAAAGATCAATTTTACCGGATAAAGAAATGCCTGGTGACTTTTACGATTCAACAATTATCGCCGGATGGTCGCTTTCAGTGCATCGTTCATCCGAAGATGTTGACAGGACGGAAAAATTGTACGGCCGGACAGGTTGAGACAACTTTCCCCGAATCGTAAAAGGTGTTTGAGAAAAAAGTGTTATAAAGGAGGGCCATCTTATGAAAAGTTTGCGCCTGCGCTTATCCTATTATTGGAACAAATTGCTGATTAAGCTGGGAATAAAAACGGATGAAATCTTTTATATCGGCGGAAGCGAAGCGCTCCCACCTCCTTTAAGCAAGAAAGAAGAAGAAGCTTTGTTGAAAAAGCTGGCCGAAGGGGATCAGGAGGCGAGATCTACTTTAATTGAAAGAAATTTGCGGCTTGTCGTTTATATTGCCAGAAAATTCGAAAACACGGGCATTCATATAGAGGATTTAATCAGCATCGGCACAATCGGCCTCATTAAAGCGGTTAATACTTTTAAACCGGAGAAAAAAATCAAGTTGGCTACATATGCATCAAGATGCATCGAAAATGAAATCTTGATGTATTTGCGGAGAAACAATAAAGTAAGGTCGGAGGTATCATTTGATGAACCGTTAAACATTGATTGGGACGGAAATGAATTGCTCCTCTCCGATGTTTTGGGGACGGATGATGACATCATTACAAAAAATCTTGAAGCTTCAGTGGATAAAAAGTTGCTTTTTAAAGCTTTGCATCAATTGTCCGACCGGGAAAAGCAAATTATGGAACTGAGATTTGGCCTCGGGAATGGAGAGGAAAAAACACAAAAAGACGTGGCCGATATGTTGGGAATATCTCAGTCCTATATTTCCAGACTGGAAAAAAGAATCATCAAAAGGTTGAAAAAAGAGTTTAATAAAATGGTTTAACACGGTTTCCCCCTCTGCCGGTACATGACAGTACGGGCATTTTTTTTGCAAGAATTTTCAGGAAAATGATAACCAAAATTTATCAATCATTGAGGAAAAATTTCCTTATAGTAAAAACGCTTCCCGGTGCGCAAGTTTCACGGCGGATGGACATGGTGCATGATTTTGCCAACGTGATGGCCGTGCATATTTTTCCTCCCCAAGGAGATACTGTTTTTTGTACAGCAACTCCTGTGAGGAGGGAAAGAATTGACACGAAACAAGGTGGAAATTTGCGGTGTTGATACGTCGAAACTTCCCGTGTTAAAAAATGAGGAAATGCGGGAACTATTCAAGAGGATGCACAATGGAGACAAAACCGCGCGTGAAAAGCTTGTGAATGGAAATTTGCGGCTCGTATTGAGTGTCATCCAACGCTTTAACAACCGGGGAGAGTATGTGGACGATCTCTTCCAAGTCGGATGCATCGGTCTCATGAAATCCATCGATAATTTTGATTTAAGCCAAAATGTAAAATTTTCCACTTACGCTGTTCCGATGATAATCGGGGAAATAAGGCGGTATTTGCGGGATAATAATCCCATCCGCGTATCCCGGTCTTTGCGGGACATTGCTTACAAAGCTTTGCAAGTGAGAGAAAAATTGATGAATAAAACGTCCAGGGAGCCTACTCCTGACGAGATAGCAAAGGAATTGGGCGTCCCCCATGAAGAAATTGTTTTTGCTCTCGATGCCATTCAAGATCCGGTGTCGTTGTTTGAACCGATTTACAATGACGGCGGGGATCCCATTTATGTCATGGACCAGTTGAGCGACGAGAAAAACAAGGATGCCCATTGGATTGAGGAAATTGCCTTGAAAGAAGGAATGAGAAGGCTTAATGAAAGGGAAAAGCTGATTTTGCGAAAAAGATTTTTCCAAGGAAAGACGCAGATGGAAGTGGCTGAAGAAATCGGAATTTCCCAAGCTCAAGTGTCAAGATTGGAAAAAGCGGCTATCAGACAAATGAACAAGAATATACAAAGTTAAGCTGCCTTATGGGCAGCTTTCATTTTTTACAAGCGTCTTTTCATTCATGACACAAAGGGCTTAAGAGTTTGGCGAAGGAGCTGGAGAAGGCGGCAACACACGCAGCTGTTATCCGGCGGAAAGAAGCGGCCGACGGACATTGTGAACAACAGCATTTCTTCTTAATATGAAGGTGGTGTGTTTTTCTTTTTTCGTCAGACATATGTATATATTAAGTTGAACTTGGGGGGTTCCTGATGAGGTTATCAGAGTTTCAAGCAAAGGATGTTGTGAATCTTTCGGACGGAAAAATACTCGGGCATGTCGGCGACGTGGATATTCATCCGGGGACGGGAAAAATTGAATCGGTCATAATCGGAGGCAACGGAAAGACTTTCGCATTTTTCAACAGAAATGAAGAAATCACAATTTCTTGGAACAATATAATTAAAATTGGCAAAGATGTAATATTTGTGCGGTTTAATGAGTCCCATTCCCAATAAATTTTTGCTCAGCAAACGGGCAAGTATGATACACTAAAGAAAAACGAAGAGGTTGCATAAAAATGGAGCCTTTTTTGTTAGAAAATGAAAGTTTTTTACTCCTTAGGGATTGGATGGATTCTAATCCCCGTTTAATAGCCGGTTTTACCACCAAGCACGGCGGATACAGCAAGGGGCCGTACACCAGTTTGAATATGGCTTTTCATGTCAATGACGAAAGTGATGCGGTGCGCCTAAACCGACAAAAAGTCGGCCGCGAGCTTGATTTTTCCGTCCATCATTGGGTGGGAGCCGAGCAAATTCACGATGCTGTTATCCGAAAAGTTTCTAAAAGCGACACGGGGAAAGGAGCTTTGTCTTACGAGGATGCCATTAAAGGAACAGACGGGTTTTTTACTCTCGATAAAGGGGTATTGTTGACTCTCTGTTTTGCCGATTGTGTCCCCGTATATTTTTTCTCCCCGCGGCATGGAGCCGTCGGAATCGCCCATGCCGGCTGGCGCGGGACGGTTAAAGGCATAGCCGCGGAGATGATTCGCGTTTTTCAAGAGGAAAAAATCCCGCCCCGTGACATTTTTGTTGTCATCGGTCCGTCCATTTGCGAAAAATGTTATATTGTAGATGATAAAGTAATCGAAATTGTCAAATCAAGACTGGCAGAAGGGGAAAAAAAGACATATAATTTTATTTATGGAAATCAATATACTTTGAATCTGCAGGAAGCGAACAAACAAATACTCATGCAGGCAAAGGTCCCGGAACAAAACATCCGCATCACCAATTTTTGTACGGGACATCATCATAATTTGTTCTTTTCGCACCGGCGCGATAAAGGAAAAACCGGACGCATGATGGGCTTTATCGGCTGGAAGGAGGATTAGCAGCTTAGAATGAGAGTCGTTGACAAGTTGGCTTTAATAAAGAAAGAAATAGAAAAAGCTTGTCATAAGTCAGGCAGAAATCCCGAAGATATTACAATTATTGCCGTTACAAAATATGTTTCCATAGAGAGAGCTCAGGAAGCGCTAGAAGCGGGAATTTCCCACTTTGGGGAAAATTACGAACAAGGATTTCTGGAAAAATATGAAGCTTTTGGGGACAAGCCTGTCTGGCATTTTATCGGAACCCTACAGTCAAGAAAAGTCAAAAAGATCATTGACAAAATTGATTATTTACACTCCCTTGACCGAATGTCCCTCGCTAAAGAAATCAATAAAAGGGCCGAAAAACAGGTTAAATGCTTCGTTCAGGTAAAAACATCAAATGAGGAATCAAAACACGGCATTTCCCCGGAAGAGACGATTGATTTTGTTAAAGAATTAGCACAGTTTCCTAAAATTCAAGTCGTCGGATTAATGACCATGGCTCCGTATACAGATGATGAGGCGGTGTTGCGGCACTGTTTCCGAACCTTGAGAAATTTGCAGAAACAAATCCAAGACCTGGAACTTGAACATGCACCGTGCACAGAACTGTCGATGGGGATGTCCAATGATTTTGCGATTGCCATTGAGGAAGGAGCCACTTTTGTCAGAATAGGGTCGGCCCTGGTGGGTGAATAAAAGGCAAATTCATATACGATGGTGGGGTGGAACCGATGAGTTTAAAAACAAGAATTAAAACGTTTTTCTTCCTTGATGACGAAGACGGTTATGAAGAAACTTATGACGAACGGCATGAAAGTGAAAGCGCGGCGCCCGTAAGAGCCTATAACGGTGCCGGAAGCCAGAAACAAAATGTCGTCCATCTCCAAGCCGTGCAAAATTCCGCCAAGGTGATTTTGGCAGAACCGAGGCTTTATGCAGAAGCCCAAGAGATTGCCGATCATTTAAAAAACCGCCGTGCGGTCGTCGTGAATTTGCAGCGCATCGAGCATGATGCCGCAAAGCGGATTGTCGACTTTTTAAGCGGAACAGTGTATGCTATCGGGGGAGATATCCAAAAAATCGGCACAAACATTTTTCTCTGCACACCCGACAATGTTGAAGTTACCGGTAATATTTCGGATATGATGGAAGAATCAGATTTCGAGAATACGAGGTGGTAAATGTAAATGGATTTTATTTTCGCTCTCTTAATTGATTTAATCAGAATATATTCCTGGGTGCTGATCATTTATATTATCATGTCGTGGTTTCCCAACGCCCGGGAATCTTCGTTCGGTGAGGTGCTGGCCCGCATTTGCGAACCGTATTTGGAACCGTTCCGCAGGGTCATACCGCCGATAGGAATGATCGATATATCGCCGCTGATTGCATTTTTTGTCCTGCATCTTGCAGCCAGCGGACTCCATGCGTTGATACAATGGTTTTAAGACTGAGAAAGCATTGGAAATTGAAGCAATACAGGTGACATGATGGATATTTTCCAACATTTTCGTCCGGGAGAGCGGGAGTTCGTTGCCAAAGTATTGCAATGGAAAGAGCATGTGGAGGAACGGTATTACCCGAAACTGACCGATTTTCTCGATCCCCGGGAACAAAAAATTGTGAAATCCATTATTGGCAGCCATTCGTCCGTAAAGGTTGAATTTTTTGGCGGTGTGAAGAACGCGGAGCGGTCGCGTGCGGTGATTTGTCCGGAATATTTTCAGCCCGGACCCGATGATTTCCAAATTGCGTTATGGGAAATTGAATATCCCCGCAAATTTGTGACGCTCGAACATCGCCATGTGTTGGGCAGCCTGATGTCCATCGGTTTAAGAAGGGGCAAGTTCGGCGACATCCTTCTCGAAGACGGGAGGGTGCAGTTTTTCGCCGCCGCGGAAGTCAGCGAATATATAAGACAAGAGTTTACGGCTGTCGGGCGGACAACCATTGCTCTGAAAGAGCAGCCTTTAAGTGAGGCTCTCTTTGTCCCGGAACAATGGCAGGAAACTCCGGTTACCGTATCATCACTCAGGTTGGACGCCGTCCTGGCAACAGTGTACCGTTTGTCGCGCCAAAAAGCGCAAAATTTCATTAAACAAGGACATGTCAAAGTAAACTGGGCCGTGGTGGAAGAGCCCGCATTTGAATGCGGGGAAGGAGACCTATTATCTGTAAAAGGATATGGCCGCGCCAAGCTTATCGTTTTGGAAGGGCAGACAAAAAAGGGAAAATGGCGGTTGACTGTCGGCCGCAAAAAGTAAAAAAATGCCGGAACGCTTAAATATTTCTTTTCTTTTGCAGGAAATGGTATGCCAATGTCGAATAATATTAGTTAAAAACTTGTTGTGAACAAATTTAACGGAGGTGCCGTCCATGCCTTTAACTCCTTTAGATATACATAATAAGGAATTTACCAGAGGGTTTCGGGGCTATGATGAAGATGAGGTAAACGAATTTCTTGATCAAGTGATCAAAGATTATGAAATGGTTTTGCGGGAAAAGCGTGAACTGGAAGAAAAAGTTAATGAATTAAATGCACGTCTCTCCCACTTCAACAATATAGAAGAGACTTTAAATAAATCGCTCGTCGTTGCACAAGAAGCGGCCGAGGAAGTCAAACGAAACGCGCAGAAAGAAGCCAAACTCATTATTAAAGAAGCGGAAAAGAACGCGGATCGCATCATCAATGAAGCATTGGCAAAAGCACGGAAGATTGCCCTTGAAATAGAAGATTTGAAAAAGCAGTCGAAAGTGTTCCGGACAAGATTTAAAATGCTGATCGAAGCACAGCTCGACCTTTTGAACAGCGATGATTGGGATCATTTGCTGGAATATGAAGTGGATGCACCGGAATTGGAAGCCGCGAAGGAAGAAAACTCGCTGGCTTGACGAAATGTTTTTAAAAGAATATAATACGTAAAAAAAGCATACACCATGCGATGAGAGGGAGAGTACATTCTTCAAATGTCTATTGCAGCGAACCGGTGACGGTGGGAGGCCGGTATAGACGGAAGGATGGAAGATCACCCTTGAGCACCAAGTTGAACGTCACCCCCGGTTCTGTTAGATTTGTCTCGGGGTTGACCAGTAGACTGCGGCGGGTCATTCACGTTACGAATTTCGAGAGGACAGCTGATTTTGCTGTCCATAAGGGTGGTACCGCGGGAAATAATGCCTTCTCGTCCCTTGGTTGGGATGAGGAGGCTTTTTTGATGGACAAAATACTTCAAACTTTTTTATGGAATATAGCAGGAGGAGCAGTAGGAATGGATTACAAAAAAACATTGTTAATGATGAAAACAGATTTTCCTATGAGAGGAAATTTGCCGAAAAGAGAACCGGAGATCCAAAAGAAATGGGAAGAAATGGATATTTATCGTCGCGTTCAAGAACGGACAAAGGGAAGACCGCTATTTGTTCTTCATGACGGTCCTCCGTATGCAAACGGAGATATCCACATGGGCCACGCTTTAAACAAAATCCTTAAAGATTTTATCGTCCGTTACAAATCAATGAGCGGATTCCACGCTCCTTACGTTCCCGGCTGGGACACTCACGGGCTGCCGATCGAACATGCCCTTACCAAGAAGGGCGTGGACAGAAAGAAAATGTCTGTGACCGAATTCAGAAAACGTTGCGAAGAGTATGCTTACGAACAGATTGAAAATCAAAAGAGACAATTTAAGCGGCTCGGAGTGCGCGGAGACTGGGAAAATCCTTATATTACTTTAAAACCCTATTATGAGGCCCAGCAAATTAAAGTGTTCGGGGAAATGGCGAAAAAAGGATATATTTACAAAGGGGTAAAACCTGTTTATTGGTCCCCGTCCAGTGAAAGCGCCCTGGCGGAAGCGGAAATTGAGTACAAAGATAAACGCTCGCCGTCCATCTATGTTGCTTTTAAAGTGAAAGACGGCAAAGGCGTTCTTGATACGGATACAAGCTTTGTCATTTGGACGACTACGCCGTGGACCATTCCGGCCAACTTGGGCATCACCGTTCATCCCGATTTGGTTTATGTGGTTGTCAGCGTGGACGGAAACAAATATGTGGTAGCCGAAGAGTTGCTCGAATCCTGCCAAAAGGAGATTGGCTGGGAGAATTTCGAAGTCATTAAGAAGATTCCGGGCAAAGATCTTGAGTACATCGTGTGCAAACATCCTTTTTATGACCGCGATTCCTTGGTGATGATTGGAGAACACGTAACGACAGATGCCGGTACAGGATGCGTACATACAGCACCAGGCCACGGGGAAGATGACTTCAATATCGGGAAAAAATACGGACTGCCTGTTTTGAGTCCGATCGATGACAAAGGGTATTTCACTGAAGAAGCGGAAGGCTTTGCCGGCATGTTCTATGATGATGCCAACAAGGCCGTGACGGAAAGGCTCGAAAGTGTCGGTGCCCTGTTAAAACTGGGCTTCATCACCCACTCTTATCCCCACGACTGGAGAACGAAAAAACCGGTCATTTTCAGGGCGACATCGCAATGGTTCGCATCCATTAAAGATTTCCGCGAAGATTTGTTAAGGGCGGTCAGAGAAACGAAATGGATCCCTTCATGGGGAGAAATCAGAATTTACAATATGATCAAGGATCGTGAAGACTGGTGTATTTCCCGCCAGCGTGTTTGGGGTGTGCCGATTCCGGTCTTTTACGGGGAAAACGGCAAACCGATCATTACAGATGAAACGATTGACCACGTCGCCAAACTGTTTAGAGAGCACGGCTCCAACATTTGGTTTGAATGGGATGTAAAAGATCTTCTTCCGGAAGGTTTCACCCATGAATACAGCCCGAACGGCATCTTTACAAAAGAGACGGATATCATGGATGTGTGGTTTGATTCCGGTTCCTCCCACCAAGCAGTTTTGGTCGAGCGGGAAGAACTCAGGAGACCTGCCGATCTCTATTTGGAAGGTTCAGATCAATACAGGGGCTGGTTTAATTCTTCTCTGTCCACATGTGTGGCCGTGACCGGAAAAGCTCCGTATAAAGGCGTGCTCAGCCACGGCTTTGTTCTTGACGGTGAAGGGCGGAAAATGAGTAAATCACTCGGCAATGTTGTGGATCCCCTTAAAGTCATGAAGCAATATGGGGCGGATATTTTGCGTCTTTGGGTCGCTTCCGTCGATTATCAGTCCGATGTGAGGCTTTCGGATTCCATTTTGAAGCAAGTGGCGGAAGTTTACCGGAAGATTCGCAACACATTCCGCTTCATGCTGGGCAACTTGTTCGATTTCGATCCGGAAAAAGATCTTGTCCCGTATGAAAAATTAAGAGAAGTCGACAAGTTTATGCTCGTTAAATTGAACAAGGTTATCAAAAAAGTTCTCAATGCATATGAGAACTATGATTATCCTACGATCTACCATACGGTCAACAATTTCTGCACGGTTGATTTGAGCGCCTTTTACTTCGATTTTTCGAAAGACATTCTCTATATTGAGGTTCCGAATCATCCGCACAGACGGGCTATCCAATCTGTATTGTATGAAACGCTCGTTTCGTTGGCGAAACTGATTTCGCCGATCTTGCCCCATACGGCTGACGAAGTTTGGAGCTACATCCCGGCTGTGAAAGAGGAAAGCGTCCAGCTGACGGATATGCCTGAATACGTTGAGCTTCCGGATGCCGATAAAATTGCGGAAAAATGGAACGGATTTATGAGGATTCGCGACGATGTTCTGAAAGCTTTGGAAGAAGCAAGAAATGAGAAGATTATCGGCAAATCATTGAATGCCAAAGTGACATTGTATGCAACGGAAGAGGCCGGCAAGCTTCTCGATTCCATCAATGAAGACTTGAAACAGCTGTTTATCGTATCCGATTTTGAAGTGGCCGGCAGTTACGAAGAAGCCCCCGAAGAAGCTTTGAAATTGGAGACGGCGGCCATTGTCGTCTCACCGGCACCTGGTGAAACATGTGAGCGTTGCTGGGTGGTTTCTACGGACGTGGGCCATGACAAAGACCATCCGACGTTGTGCGCCCGTTGCGTGGAAATCGTCAAAGAGCATTACAGTGATTTGGAATAATTGGAAACGAAAAAGCTGTCCCTCGGGACAGCTTTTTTTCTTGAGAAAGTGAAACCATAACCAAACAGGACATTTTCGATGGCAGCTTTTATGGAGGCCAGTGGGTTTTTTTGCTTGAATAAACCTTTTGAAAAATGCTGGGCGGGAACAGGCGGTCTGCTCCTTGTTTTCCGGTTGCTTTCATCCCTCTTGAACCTTTTAAAAAATTCCTTTATGGTCATTTGTTGTTGTTCCTGTAAAAACTTTAGCCGCGTGGCCGCCGGCGCAGGGGAAATACTGATCATAAGGAAAATTATCATAAACGGAGGCCGTTGAAGCAAGTGAGCATGAATATTGACGAACTTTACTCGGAACTTCGCCAGATGCGGCAGGAACTGGCCGGTAGACTGAGCCAGAAAAACGTCAACAAGCTCATCCGTCCGTTGATGGAAGAAGAATTGAGGGATATCGACAATGCTTTAGCGAGATTAAGAAATAACGATTTTGGCGTTTGTGAGAACTCGGGTGAACTCTTGCCGGAAGAATTGTTAAAAGCCGTTCCCACTATCAGGAGCAAGAAAGATGTTGATGTAATAAACAGCTATTTTTGCAAGCCAATCTACAGATAAATTGTCGTTTTGCCGGCAAGTATGCTAAAATGCAAAGGTGACTACAAATGGTTTGGAGGTTGCCTTTGTGTTTTTTTATTTGTTGGCGGCTGTCATCATTGTTTTAGACCAAATAACGAAATGGTTGATTGTAAAATATATGGAAATTGGTGAAAGCATCGAAGTAATTGAAAATTTTTTGTACATTACATCCCACCGCAACAGCGGAGCGGCATGGGGGATACTGCAGGGACAACTGTGGTTTTTTTATATTGTTACTATTATTGCGGTTATCGGGATGATCTATTACATACAAAAATATGCGAAAGGAAGATGGCTGCCCGGGACGGCGGCCGCGCTCATGCTTGGTGGGGCCATCGGCAATTTTATTGACAGGCTTTTCCGCAAAGAAGTGGTTGATTTCATTAATACGTTTATTTTCGGCTATGACTTTCCCGTGTTTAACATAGCTGATTCTGCTTTAGTTGTGGGCGTATTCCTGTTGTTCATTCACTTGTTCATGGAGGAGAAAGCTGCGAAGGAGAAAAATCATGGAAACAATAGAACACATCATTCGTGAACATGAAGTCAATCAAAGAATCGATAAAGTCATCGCCGAATTAAATGACGATTGGTCGCGCACGCAAGTTCAGCAATGGATCAAAGAAGGGCATGTTCTTGTTAATGGAGAAAAAACCAAAGCCAATTACAAGGCGTGTCTCAATGATGTGGTTGAAATAAACATCCCCGAGCCGGAAATTTTGGATGTGGAACCGGAAGAAATGGATTTGGATATTTATTATGAAGACAGGGACATCATAGTCGTGAACAAGCCGAAGGGCATGGTTGTCCATCCCGGCCCCGGGCATTTTCGCGGCACCCTTGTTAACGGGCTTCTTGCCCATTGCAAAGACTTGTCAGGTATAAACGGCGTGCTGCGTCCCGGTATTGTTCACCGTTTGGACAAAGATACGTCCGGATTGTTGGTGGCTGCAAAAAATGACAAAGCCCATGAGGATTTGGCCATTCAGCTCACGGAAAGAACGATGGTGAGGAAATACCGGGCCCTTGTTCACGGCGTGATTCCCCACGACCACGGAACGATCGATGCCCCGATTGGCCGCGATCCGAAAAACAGACAGCAAATGGCGGTTGTGGACAACGGGAAACCTTCTGTCACGCATTTTCGCGTTTTGGAAAGATTCAAGGAGTTTACTTTTATTGAATGCCGTCTTGAAACGGGGAGAACCCACCAAATACGGGTTCACATGAGATATATCGGATATCCCATCGCCGGCGATCCGAAATACGGACCAAAGAAAACTTTGGACTTGGACGGCCAGGCCTTGCATGCGGGAGTTTTAGGTTTTGTCCATCCGCGGACGGGTGAATATATGGAGTTTGAAGCGCCTCTGCCCCGCTATTTTGAAGAACTTTTGACCCGCCTGCGAAATAATTGTTGACAAAATCGGGAAGCTTCTTTTATGATTGTTTTAGCGGAATATAATACCTTTAAAGACAGTCCCGTGAGGCTGAGAAGGTATTACGGAATACGGATAATTATGCCATTCATCCTAGGGGGATGTATGCCATTCGTATGTCTATAATCCTCTCGCCGACGGGCGGGAGGATTTTTTTGTGCTTTCAGAATGATTAAATTGCTGTTAAGCGCAAAATCTAAAGATGTGTTCCCATGAAAGGATGAAGATGATGACACAAAAAGCGGTAGTGCTTGATGAAAAAGCCATTCACAGAACTTTGACGAGAATTGCCCATGAAATTATTGAAAAAAATAAAGGCATCGACGGATGCGTGTTAGTCGGCATTCGCACGAGAGGCATATATCTCGCCAAAAGATTGGCGGAACGAATCAAAAGAATTGAAGGGAAAACTGTTCCGGTCGGCGAACTGGACATCACTTTGTACCGGGACGATCTGACGAGAAATGGGGAAGATCCGTTGGTCAAAGGTTCCAACATTCCATTTGATATTAACAATAAAAAAGTCATCCTCGTGGATGATGTCTTATATACCGGAAGAACGGTCAGAGCGGCTTTGGACGCGCTCGTCGATATCGGCAGGCCGGCCGCCGTTCAATTGGCTGTCCTTGTTGACAGAGGACACCGCGAATTGCCGATTCGAGCCGATTACGTAGGCAAGAATGTCCCCACTTCCAGTTCGGAAAGAATTGTCGTTGAATTGTTGGAAGTGGATGATAAAGAACAAGTCAGCATACATGAAGATTAAAACTAAATAATGTTTCTTTTTTAAATTGGTCCGGAGAGGCTGGTAAAAAGAACAAAATAGGAAGTGTCCCTGCTGCCTTATGAACTTAACCTCTTTGAACGATATTCAAAGAGGTTTTTTGCAAGAATGAACATAAATCTTGAGCAAAAGGAGAAATTTTTTATGACATCACCGGTATTAGATATCAAAGACGTTCCAGGTCCGCTTCAAGGACTGTCTCTCAGCCTTCAGCATTTGTTCGCCATGTTCGGCGCCACCGTCTTAGTCCCGTATTTGGTTGGCTTGAGTCCGGCCATGGCCTTAATCTCCAGCGGATTGGGAACATTGGCATTCATATTGATAACCAAAGGAAAAGTTCCGGCGTATCTCGGTTCCTCCTTCGCCTTTATTGTTCCGCTCCAATTTTTGATTGCTTCCGGCGGAGGGGTCGGGGCAGCGATGATTGGGACATTCCTTGTCGGTTTGACTTATGTTTTTGTAGCCTTGCTGATTAAAGGAATCGGATACGAGTGGATTATGAAATTGCTTCCGCCCATCGTTGTAGGGCCAGTCATTATTGTCATCGGTCTCTCACTATCGAGCACGGCGGTGGGGATGGCGATGAATCATCCCGTCACGAAAGAACCGAGCATGATTTATTTTTCCGTGGCCGGGGTGACGCTCCTTGCCGCAATTCTGTTCACAATGTTTGGCAGAGGGTTGTTCGGATTGATCCCCATCTTGGGAGGCATTGTGGTTGGATACTTGTATGCATGGCTAGTCGGAATCGTCGATATGACTCCTGTTGCTGAAGCAAAGTGGCTCGCAATCCCGGATATTGTTTTGCCCGGTCTTCACTATGAGTTGAACTTTTCTTTGGACATTCTGTTGTTGATGGTTCCGGTCGCGGCGGTAACGATATCTGAACATATCGGCCACCAGTTGGTGTTAAGCAAAATTGTCGGAAAAAACTTGTTGAAAGACCCGGGGCTGCACCGCTCCATTCTCGGGGACGGCACGGCAACCATTTTGTCGGCTTTCATCGGCGGTCCTCCGAAAACGACTTACGGAGAAAATATCGGCGTTTTAGCGTTGACGAAAGTTTACAGCGTTTATGTAATTGCCGGTGCAGCGCTCATCGCGGTGGTATTTGGCTTTATCGGCAAAGTGACAGCGTTAATCAGCACGATCCCGCAACCGGTCATGGGCGGCGTCTCTATCTTGCTGTTTGGAATTATCGCTGCTTCCGGTTTAAGAATGATGATTGACAGCAAAATCGATTTTGGCATCAACAGAAATTTGGTGATTGCGTCAGTCATTCTCGTAGTCGGTATTGGGGGAGCGTTTATTGAAATTGAACCGTTAAATGACCTCCGCATTGAGGGGATGGCGTTGGCCTCCATTTTAGGAATTTTGTTGAATCTCCTTTTGCCCGGCAACAAAGAAGGAGAAAACGATATGTTTGAAGAAGCCGGACAGCACGTGAAAACGTTGAAGCCGAAGTACATGCACAAGTTAAAAGAAAACTGATTTTGTTCCGCTTGTGTGAAAAGCGGACCGGGGCTTTCATGGCCCCGGCATGTCGAAAAATGACAGAAAAGATAGAATAAGGGCGAATAGGCTTACCGCTTCGTTTGCTTTACTTCATGGGGATTTTAAATAAGGAGGGCTTCATAAATGAAGCATTTATTGACAACGACACAATTGACTACCCGAGAAATCATCGACATCTTGGCAGAAGCGCAGGAATTTGCCGAGGGAAAAGTCTGGCGGCCGGACAGAAAAATTTTTGTGACGAATCTGTTCTTTGAACCGAGCACAAGGACAAAAAGCAGTTTTTATGTCGCGGAGCGCAGGCTGGGGCTGGAAGTGATACCTTTTGAGGCGGATACGTCCAGTGTGCTTAAAGGAGAAACATTGTACGATACGATCTTGACTTTGGAATCAATCGGGATCAGTGCGGTTGTCATTCGGCATAAAGTGGATAATTATTTTGCCGAACTTGTTGGTAAAACGAATGTGTCGATTGTGAATGCGGGAGACGGCTGCGGCCATCATCCGACCCAATCCTTGCTTGATTTGCTGACGATTAAACAAGAATTCGGCACTTTTAAAGGAATCAAGGTGGCCATTATCGGGGATATCCGCCACAGCAGGGTCGCCCGTTCAAATGCGGATACATTGACAAGACTCGGGGCGGAGGTCGTCTTTTCCGGACCGAAAGAATGGTTTGATGAGAGCCTGCTGAAATTTGGTCAATACGAAGATATCGATTCAGCAGTGGAAACTTCCGATGTCGTCATGTTGCTTCGTGTCCAACACGAACGTCATGAAAAGAAAGGCCATTTTGTAAAAGATGAGTATCACGACCGGTACGGATTAACGGAAGAAAGGGAAAAAAGAATGAAACCGGGAAGCATTATTATGCATCCCGCCCCTGTGAACCGCGGTGTGGAAATTGCAGACAGCCTTGTCCAATGCAAAAGATCAAGAATTTTCAAGCAAATGGAAAACGGCGTTTTTGTCAGGATGGCCGTTCTAAAAAAGGTCTTGAGTAATGCAGGAGGGGGTTATGTCCATGTCAACAATCATAAAAAATGGTATGTTGCTAACTGATGGGGGAAGTCTTGTCAAGAAAGATATTTATATCAGCGATGGAAAAATCATAGAAATTGCGGATCGCATTGACAAAGCGGCTGACGAAACGATCGAAGCAGAAGGAAAATTAATCGCTCCCGGTTTTATTGACCTCCATGTCCATCTCCGCGAACCGGGAGGAGAACATAAGGAAACGATTGCGACGGGAACGATGGCTGCCGCCCGGGGAGGCTTTACAACTGTGGCCGCCATGCCGAACACAAACCCTGTTCCTGATTCAAAGGAACGGCTCGAGTGGCTCAACAAACGGATCGAAGAAACAGCCGTCGTCCGCGTGCTTCCCTATGCGGCCATAACTGTCGGGCAGAAGGGAAAAGAGTTGACAAATTTTGCGGAATTGAAAGAAGCGGGCGCATTTGCATTTACGGATGACGGTGTCGGCGTCCAATCGGCCGGCATGATGTTCGAAGCAATGAAATCGGCGGCAAAACTAAATATGGCCATTGTCGCCCATTGTGAGGATAATACCCTTACGAACGGGGGTTGCGTTCATGAAGGAACCTTTTCCGAAAAACACGGATTGAGAGGAATTCCGTCTGTTTGCGAATCGGTTCATATAGCGAGGGATGTATTGTTGGCCGAAGCAGCCGGCTGCCATTATCATGTATGCCACATCAGTACGGAAGGCTCCGTCAGAGTGGTGAGGGATGCGAAGAAGGCGGGAATCAAGGTGACGGCGGAAGTAACCCCGCATCATCTTCTTTTGACGGATGAAGACATTCCGGAGCCGGATGCCAATTATAAAATGAATCCGCCTTTAAGGAGCAAGAAAGACAAGGAAGCGCTCATTGAGGGTCTGCTGGACGGAACGATTGATTTTATTGCCACTGACCATGCCCCGCACACGGCGGAAGAAAAAGCAAAAGGCATGGAACAGGCTCCGTTCGGAATTGTCGGTTTGGAAACGGCCTTTCCGCTGCTGTACACGCATTTTGTCGAAACAGGGATTTTGACTTTAAAGCAACTCGTAGATTTTCTGACCGTAAAACCGGCTGATGTGTTCGGTTTGGATTATGGACGTTTGGAGCCCGGAAAGGCTGCCGATCTGGTCATGATTGACCTTGAGAAAAAAGAGAAGATCAATCCCGGCAATTTCTTCTCAAAAGGGAAAAACACTCCTTTTGCAGGTTGGGAATGCAAAGGGTGGCCCATATTAACGATGGTGAACGGGAAAATAGTATGGAATAGGGAGACAGTTGAGGCATGAAGAGACGGTTGATTTTGGAAGACGGTACGGTTTTTGTCGGTGAAGCAATCGGAAGTCTGCGCAGCACCGTTGGAGAAGTGGTTTTTACGACCGGAATGACCGGATATCAGGAAGTTCTTTCCGATCCGTCGTTTTGCGGATGCATTGTCACTTTTACTTATCCGTTGATTGGCAATTACGGAATCAACCGGGACGATTTCGAATCGATCCATCCCGCCGTTCAAGGAGTTGTCGTCAGGGAAGCTGCGGACATTCCCTCCAATTGGCGCAGTGAAATTTCTTTGAATGAGTATTTAAAGAGCAAGGATGTTCCGGGAATTTCGGGAATAGATACGAGAAAGCTGACAAGGATTATCAGGAAACACGGAACTTTAAAAGGCACGATTTGCAACATGGATGAAAACGTGGAAGATATCCTGGAACATTTGCGGGCTGTACAGCCGAGAACGGATTTGGTTAAGCAAGTGTCAACGAAGACTCCTTATCCGAGCCCCGGAATGGGGAAAAGGATCGTCCTTGTCGATTTCGGCCTGAAGCACGGAATTTTGCGGGAACTGAACAAAAGGGATTGCGACGTCATTGTTGTCCCGTATAACACAACGGCGGAAGAAATTTTAAATTTAAGTCCGGAAGGGATTCTCCTGTCAAACGGCCCGGGCAATCCGAAAAACATTCCCGAAGCTGTCGCGATGATCAAGAGCCTTATTGGAAAAGTTCCCATCTTCGGCATCGATATCGGACATCAGTTATTCGCCCTTGCTTGCGGTGCCGACACGGTAAAAATGAAGTTCGGGCACAGAGGTTCCAATCATCCGGTCAGGGATTTGCGAACCGGCAAAGTCGTGATCACGTCTCAAAATCACGGGTATACGGTCGATAAGGAATCACTCAGCGGTACATCTTTGGAAATCACCCATATTGCCCTGAATGACGGTACAGTTGAAGGGCTCAGGCATAAAGAGGCACCGGCGTTCAGTGTTCAATTCCATCCGGAAGGCTCTTCAGGACCGGAAGATTCAAATTATTTATTTGATGAATTTTTAGCGATGATAGAAAGTCAACAATGAAAGGGTGCTCATGAATGCCAAAACGTACAGACATTCACAGCATTTTAGTCATCGGTTCAGGACCGATTGTCATCGGACAGGCGGCCGAGTTTGATTATGCAGGCACGCAGGCTTGCATGGCGCTGAAAGAGGAAGGCTATAAAGTCATCCTGGTCAATTCAAATCCGGCCACGATCATGACGGATACCGAAATTGCCGATGTCGTGTATATTGAACCGCTTACGCTGGAATTTGTCAGCCGGATTATCCGCAAGGAGCGTCCCGATGCCCTTCTGCCAACATTAGGAGGGCAAACGGCGTTAAATCTGGCTGTTGAATTGGCCCAATCAGGCGTTTTGGAAGAGTGCGGCGTGGAAATATTAGGGACAAACCTTTCCGCCATTCAAAAAGCGGAGGATCGGGATTTATTCAGGAGTTTGATGAACGAAATCGGCGAACCGATTCCGGAAAGCGATATTGTCCATTCGGTTGACGAAGCCTTGGAATTCGTCAAAAAAGTCGGCTATCCGGTAATAGTACGCCCCGCTTATACTTTGGGGGGGACGGGCGGCGGCATCTGCCATGATGAAGAAGAACTCCGGGAAGTTGTTCTGAGCGGCTTGAAATATAGCCCCGTCAACCAATGCCTATTGGAAAAGAGCATCGCCGGCTATAAGGAAATTGAATATGAAGTGATGCGGGACAGCAAGGATAACGCGATTGTCGTATGCAACATGGAAAATGTTGACCCGGTCGGCATCCATACAGGAGATTCCATCGTTTGCGCTCCCGTTCAGACGTTGAGCGACAGGGAAAATCAAATGCTCCGGAATGCGTCGCTGAAAATCATCCGCGCTTTGGGAATAGAAGGCGGATGCAATGTTCAGCTTGCTCTTGACCCTGACAGTTACAATTACTACGTGATTGAGGTGAATCCGCGGGTCAGCCGTTCATCGGCCCTGGCTTCGAAAGCCACCGGATATCCGATCGCAAAAATGGCTGCCAAAATTGCCGTCGGCTTGACCCTTGATGAAGTGTTAAATCCGGTAACGGGCAAAACATATGCTTGTTTTGAACCGGCGCTGGACTACGTAGTCACGAAAATTCCCCGTTGGCCGTTTGACAAGTTTGAATCTGCCAACCGCACGCTTGGGACGCAAATGAAATCAACCGGAGAAGTCATGGCCATCGGACGCACCTTTGAAGAATCGATTTTAAAAGCGGTTCGTTCCCTTGAAGCGGGCGTTTATCACATTCAACTGAAAGACGGGGAAAAAATAAGCGATGAACGAATCGAAAAACGGATCCGGAAACCGGGAGACGAAAGATTGTTTTATATCGGAGAGGCGCTCAGACGCGGCGTGCCGGTTGAAACGATTCATGAATGGAGTAAAATCGATTTATTCTTCCTTTACAAATTGCAAAACATTGTCTCCTTGGAAAAAGAGCTGGCCGCCAATCCTTTTGATCAAGAGTTGGCCTTGAAAGCCAAGAAAATGGGCTTTTCTGACAAAACATTGGCCCAATTATGGAAATGTCCGGAATTGAAAATTTATCAGTGGAGAAAAGAAAACGGGATTGTGCCCGTATATAAGATGGTCGATACATGCGCTGCCGAGTTTGATTCAGAAACCCCGTACTTTTACGGGACGTATGAAGAAGAAAACGAGTCGGCCGTTTCCGGGAAGAAGAGCGTCATCGTTCTCGGTTCCGGTCCGATCCGGATCGGCCAAGGAGTGGAATTCGACTACTCGACAGTGCATGCCGTCTGGGCCATTAAAGAAGCCGGTTATGAGGCGATTATTATCAACAACAATCCGGAAACTGTTTCCACGGACTTCAGCATTTCCGACAAGTTGTACTTCGAACCGTTGACAATCGAAGATGTGATGCACATAGTTGATCTGGAGAAGCCCGAGGGCGTTGTCGTGCAATTCGGAGGACAAACTGCCATCAATCTGGCGGCGCCGCTGGTGGAAAGAGGAGTGAACATCCTCGGTACCTCTTTGGAAAATGTCGATCGTGCCGAGGATCGGGACAAATTTGAACAAGCCTTGGAGGAATTGGGCATTCCGATGCCGGAAGGAAAAACAGCCCTCTCTGTTGAAGAGGCTGTCAATATTGCCAAGGAGATCGGTTATCCCGTATTGGTTCGGCCATCATATGTTTTGGGCGGACGGGCGATGGAAATCGTCTATAAGGAAGAAGAACTGCTCCATTATATGGAGAATGCGGTGAAGATCAATCCGGAACATCCCGTGTTGATTGACCGCTATTTAACGGGAATAGAAATCGAAGTGGATGCGGTCTGTGACGGCAAAGATGTGTTGATTCCCGGCATTATGGAACATATTGAACGGGCCGGCGTCCATTCGGGAGATTCGATTGCCGTTTACCCGCCGCAAGGGATTTCCGAAAAGCAGAAAAAAGTCATTGTCGATTATACGGAGCGTCTCGCCAGGGGACTGGGAATTGTCGGCCTTTTGAACATTCAATTTGTCATCTCCGACGGACAAGTATATGTACTGGAAGTGAATCCCCGCTCAAGCCGCACGGTGCCGTTCATCAGCAAAATTACGAACATTCCGTTGGCCAAAATCGCCACGAAGGTCATTCTCGGGCAATCGCTTCGGGAACAAGGCTACGAAAACGGACTCGTGCCGGAAAGACCGGGAGTATATGTCAAAGTGCCCGTATTCTCTTTCGCCAAACTGAGAAGAGTGGATACGACTTTGGGTCCGGAAATGAAATCTACGGGCGAAGTGATGGGGAAAGACAAAACGCTGGAAAAGGCATTGTATAAAGGGCTCGTCGCCTCGGGTATGAACATTCAAACGTTCGGAACCGTGCTTTTAACCGTCGCCGATAAAGACAAGGAAGAAGCGCTGCAAATCGGCAAACGGTTTGTCGACATCGGCTATCAATTAATGGCAACGCCCGGAACGGCAAAAGCCCTCAAGGAAGCCGGAATCCCGGTAAAAGTGGTTGAGAAAATCGGCAGCACAGACAAAGATCTCCTTGATGTGATCCGTAACGGGGAAGCGCAAATCGTCATCAATACGTTGACGAAAGGAAAACAGCCGGAACGGGACGGTTTCAAAATCCGCCGCGAAACGGTGGAAAACGGAATACCTTGCCTGACTTCCCTCGATACGGCCAGGGCATTGCTTGCCGTCCTTGAATCATTGACCTTTTCAACTGAAGCGATGGAAAAAAGAGAAAAAGACCAGGAGGCTATTTTATTGTGATTGTGAATGAGATTTGTACGGTTGTCTCCCAAAAGGAAATTGCCGCCAACATCTTTGAGCTCATTCTTGAAGGGAACATAACGGAACAAATGAATCAACCGGGTCAGTTCGTCCATGTGAAAGTGTCCGGCGGCATCGATCCTTTGCTTAGGAGGCCGTTAAGCATCGCTGATATAGATAAAAAAGCAAGTCGGTTTACTTTGATTTACAGAAAACAGGGAAGGGGTACGGCGATTCTAGCCGGAAAGCGTCCGGGAGATGAAGTGGATATTTTGGGGCCTTTGGGGAACGGTTTTCCCCTTTCGGCGGTCAATAGCGGTGAAACGGCTCTTCTCGTCGGCGGCGGTATTGGTGTGCCACCGCTCCATGAATTGTCCAAACGTTTGCGTGCACAAGGGACGAAAGTGATACATGTCCTCGGTTTCCAATCAAAAGATGCCGTCTTTTATGAAGAAGCTTTTAAGAAATTCGGCGAAACTTATATTGCCACAGATGACGGATCTTACGGGGAAAAAGGCTTTGTAACCGATGTGATCGAAAAACGGGGGCTTCAATTTGACTGTTTATTTTCATGCGGCCCCGTCCCGATGCTGAGAGCATTAAAAAACAGATATGGGACAAAACATAAAATTTATCTTTCATTGGAAGAAAGGATGGCGTGCGGCCTCGGTGCATGCTTTGCGTGCGTCTGCCGCACAAGTGAAGAACCCGGAAGTTCCTCTTATAAAAAGATTTGCAGTGACGGCCCTGTGTTTAGTGCGGAGGAGGTCTTATTATGAATCGTCTGTCCGTTGAACTCCCCGGTCTTAAGTTGAAAAATCCTGTCATGCCTGCTTCGGGCTGTTTCGGATTCGGAAGGGAATTCAGCCGGCTTTATGATTTGAATGTGCTCGGGGCCATTGTGATAAAAGCTACCACTGTTGAACCGAGGTTTGGAAATCCGACACCGAGGGTGGCGGAAACACCGGGCGGAATGTTGAATGCCATCGGCCTGCAAAACCCCGGACTGGAAAAAGTGATGGAAGAAGAACTGCCTTGGCTGGAGCAATTTGACGTTCCAATTATTGCCAATATCGCCGGATCCACGGAAGAAGATTATGTCGAAGTGGCCAGAGTCATCTCCACGGCGAAAAACGTCCATGCCCTTGAATTGAACATTTCTTGTCCGAACGTCAAAACGGGCGGCATTGCTTTCGGAACCATTCCCGAAGTCGCCAAGAGTCTGACGAAAAAAGTAAAAGAAGTGTCATCCGTTCCGGTATACGTCAAACTTTCTCCCAACGTGACGAATATTGTGGAAATCGCCAAAGCGGTGGAAGAAGGCGGAGCGGACGGATTGACGATGATTAATACGCTTTTGGGAATGAGAATCGATTTGCAAACGGCAAAGCCTGTCTTGGCGAATAAAACGGGCGGATTGTCGGGCCCGGCTATCAAGCCGGTGGCGTTAAGGATGATTTATGAAGTGAGCCAAAACGTCCGTTTGCCGATTATCGGCATGGGCGGAATCCAATCCGCCGAAGATGTCATTGAATTCTTTTATGCCGGGGCAAGCGCGGTGGCGGTGGGGACGGCCAATTTTATCGATCCGTTTGTTTGTCCGAAAATCATTGCCGAATTGCCTGAAGTGATGGACCGTTTGGGCATCGGGCATATATCCGAGTGTACGGGAAGGAGTTGGAAGAACGATGGGCGGCCCGCTTATCATTGCCCTTGATTTTCCCGGCAAAACGGAAGTTGACCGGTTTCTTTCGCATTTCGGCAGCGAACAACTGTATCTGAAAGTGGGCATGGAACTGTTTTACCAGGAAGGTCCCGGGATTGTTCATCATTTAAAGGATAAAGGACATCGAATTTTTCTCGATTTAAAACTTCACGACATTCCAAACACCGTGAAACGGGCGATGAAAGGTTTGGCCGGACTCGGAGTCGATCTGGTGAATGTGCATGCGGCCGGGGGGAAAGAAATGATGTCCGCGGCCATCGAGGGGCTGGAAGAAGGAACACCGCCCGGGAAGGCCAGACCCCGATGCATAGCTGTAACACAGTTGACGAGCACTTCAGAAGAACAGATGCAAAAAGAGCAACTCATTAAAGTTTCGTTGGAAGAGTCTGTTCTTCATTATGCCGCGCTGGCACGGGATGCGGGACTGGACGGCGTTGTTTGTTCCTCCCGGGAAGTTCGCTTGCTCCGCGAGTCGTTCGGTCCGGACTTTTTGACGGTGACACCTGGCATTCGTCTTGCCTCTGACGATGTCCAAGATCAAAAACGCGTTGCGACTCCCCAGTTTGCCAAGGAAGCCGGAGCATCCGCAATCGTTGTCGGCAGGGGGATCACCAAAGCAGACAATCCGTATGCAAGCTATCTGTTATACAAGGAAGCCTGGGAGGGAAAAGCATGAAAAAGTACATTGCCGAAAAGTTGCTGGAAATTCAAGCAGTTGCCTTGAGGCCCAATGACCCGTTTACGTGGTCTTCCGGCCTGAAATCCCCTGTTTATTGCGATAACCGGTTGACCCTTTCTTATCCCGAAATCCGACGGGAAATTGCCAAAGGACTAAAGGACTTGATTTTGGAGAAGTTTCCCGATGCGGAAGTGATTGCCGGAACGGCGACCGCCGGCATTCCCCATGCGGCGTGGGTGAGTGAATTGATGAATCTTCCCATGTGCTATGTGAGATCGAAAGCAAAAGGCCACGGGAAGGGAAATCAAATTGAAGGCAAGGTTTCCGCCGGGCAGAAAGTGGTCGTTGTGGAAGATTTGATTTCCACCGGCGGCAGCGTCATTACGGCCGTGAATGCATTGAGAGAGGCCGGTTGCGAAGTTCTCGGAGCCGTTTCCATTTTTACATATGAATTGGAAAAGGGTCGGAAAATGTTGGCGGAAGCGGATGTAGTGGCTTATTCTTTAACGGATTTCACTACATTAATTTCGGTGGCAGAAAGCAAGGGATATATCCGAGAAGAAGACATGGCCGTTCTGGAAGAATGGAAAATGGATCCCGAGCAGTGGGACAAACGGCACAGATAATGTTTTCGTACAAAAAAGGGAAAGGCGGTCCATCAGCACCGCCTTTCCCTTTTTGTATTTATGAATCGCCGAGCCTTCCGGAACGTGCCGGTCAAGCTTTTAATTTGAGAACCGTTTCTTTATCCGGTGTTACGTAAACGGTTTGCTGCCGTTCATAGATGACAAAACCCGGTTTTGCTCCGGCCGGTTTTTTGACGTAACGGATTCTCGTATAATCAACGGGGACGGAACTTGAATCCCTCGCTTTGCTGTAATAGGCGGCCAGTACGGCAGCCTCCTTTATTGTTTGCGGCGAGGGGTCTTTGCTTCTAATGACCACGTGGGAACCGGGAATGTCTTTCACGTGAAGCCACCAGTCGTCTTTTGCGGCCAATTTGTTTGTCAAGAAATCATTTTGTTTATTGTTTTTCCCGACGAGAATTTCTGTTCCGTCGGATGAAACGTAGCGTTCAAGCTTCGGTTTTTCCGGTTTTCTTCTCTTGTTGTTTTTTCGCTGCCTTTCCCGCAAATATCCTCCTTCTATCAATTCTTCCCTGATTTCTTCGATGTCTTCCGGCGAGGCGCTCTCAATTTGCTGTTGGAGTGTTTCAAAATACGTGATTTCTTCGGCAGTCTTTTCCATTTGCTCTTTTACGGCAACGAGGGCGTTTTTGGCTTTCTGGTATTTGGAGAAGTACCATTGGCTGTTTTCCGCCGGGCCTTTTTGCGGATCGAGAGGGATCGTTATGGTGGCGCCGGAATCGTCATAATAGTTTTCAACGGTGATTTCTTTCATCCCTTTTTTCACCCTGAATAAATTGGCCGTCAGAAGTTCCCCGCACAGCCTGAAATAATCGGAATTTTCCGCTTCTTTGAGAGTCTGGCGGAGTTTTTCCATCTTTTTCTCATTTTTCGCCTTTTCATTAAGGATAAATTTTTCCAAATCCCTCGCCATTTGTTTGACCCGGTCCCTGTCGGCTTTGCCAAAATAAAAACGGTCGAGAAGGTCGCTCAAGGAAGAAAATGTTTGCGTCTCGCCCTGCAAATGACCGAGAGGGAACAAGTAAAATGCTTCTTTGTTTTCACTTTTGGTCAGAGCTGGTTCATAATTTCCGCTTCGGACTTTGTCAACGAGTTTTAAGAAGGTTTTCGGAAGCGTTATCCGGTTCGCGATGCCCGCCTGATGCAACACTTCTTTGGCAAAAAGCGGGGAAATGCCGGAAAAATTGGCCACGAGCTGTTTATCCAATTTGCCGGAATTAAAATCAATTTTCCTTAAAACGTCTTCTTCCCCGGCCAAAAACGGATCCATTTTGTCCTGAGGCGGAGGAGGAATGTATTCATGGCCGGGCAAAACCGCCCTGTATCTGTTGACCGCAGGGGAAACGTGCTTAATGCTGTCGATAATTGTTCCTTTTTCTTTATCCACCAAAATGATGTTGCTGTGCTTGCCCATAATTTCAACGATCAGCCGCTTGTATGATAAATCCCCCAGTTCATTTCTTCCTTTTGCCTCAATGATGATGATGCGGTCTATGCCGGCTTGGCTGATTTTTTCGATGACAGCCCCTTCCAAATGTTTTCGCAGCACCATGCAAAACATCGGAGGTTCTGCCGGGTTTTCCGCCGTTTCTTTTGTGATTTGCACTCTGGCGTAATTGGGATGGGCAGAAACCAAAAGCCTGTGGTTTTCGCCTTTTGCCCTGACGAGGAGAACAATTTCGTTGTTTACCGGTTGATAAATTTTAGTAATTCTTCCGCCTTCAAGCCGGGAAGCCAGTTCCCCGGCCATTGCCCGTGTAAACAGACCGTCAAATGACATATGAAACATCCTTTACTTTGTTAATTTCATCCGCTTCCACTTGCTCATTGTAGCATTTTTTTGGACAAGGCTGAATAAGTTTTCTTTAGGATATCCTTTTTGGGCAGTAATTAAAGGAGGAAGTGAAATGCCGGATGAAGTACTATCAAATGAGCGAAAGGGACGTTGAAAGAGCGCTCAATACAAATTTTAAAACGGGACTTTCGGAAAAAGAAGCGGAAAAAAGGCTGAAGCAATTCGGCTACAATGAACTGGATGAAGGGAAAAAGCAATCGGCATTGCTTTTATTCTTTAACCAATTTAAAGATTTTATGGTGATCGTCTTATTGGGTGCAACATTGATTTCCGGTTTGCTCGGAGAATATATAGATGCCGTCGCCATTATTTCCATCGTCATCCTGAACGGGTTATTGGGATTTTTTCAAGAACGGAAAGCGGAAAAATCGCTGCAGGCTCTCAAAGATTTATCAGCTCCCCATGTATATGTTTGTCGCGACGGGATATGGAAAAAAATCCCTTCCAAAATGGTCACCGTCGGCGATGTATTGAAATTTTCCAGCGGCGACCGGATTGGAGCCGATGTCCGGTTGATTCAAGCAAACAGCTTGGAAATTGAAGAATCGGCATTGACTGGTGAATCGGTTCCGGTGCCGAAAACGGCCGGTCCCATTAATCAGGAACATATGAATATTGGCGATTTGGAAAACATGGCTTTTATGGGCACGATGATTACCCGGGGAAGTGGCATGGGAGTCGTTACGGCTACGGGAATGAATACGGCCATGGGCCAAATTGCCGATATGCTCCAGCAGGCTGAGGCAATGACCACACCGTTGCAAAGACGGCTCGAACAGCTGGGAAAAATTTTGATTGCCGTGGCCGTTTTGTTGACCGTTCTTGTCGTTGTGATCGGCGTTCTGCAAGGACATGAACTTTATACGATGTTTATGGCCGGGGTATCTTTGGCCGTCGCCGCCATTCCTGAAGGGCTGCCGGCCATTGTCACCGTCGTTTTATCGCTCGGCGTGCAGCGGATGATCAAGAAAAACGCCATTGTCAAAAAGCTTCCCGCCGTCGAGACTTTAGGTTGCGCTTCGGTTATTTGTTCCGATAAGACGGGAACGATGACGCAAAACAAAATGACCGTCACCGCCCTCTGGTCGGGGGGAAAAACATGGCGCGTGGAAGGAAGCGGCTACGAACCTAAAGGAAATTTCTACTTGGGAGATGAGAAAGTTCCCCTCGATATTGACAGAGAAAAGGCTCTGCAGCAATTGTTGATGTTCGGGATGCTTTGCAATCATGCGGAAATCAAAGAAAAAGACGGGAAATTCGCCATCGACGGCGATCCGACGGAAGGGGCATTGCTGGTTGCCGCCATGAAGGCCGGTTTTAACAAAGAGTCCCTTTTAAAGGAATATCAAGTGGTGAAAGAATTTCCTTTTGATTCAGCCCGGAAAATGATGAGCGTTATCGTCCGCGACCGGAGCGGGCGGCAGTTTATTGTGACGAAAGGCGCCCCTGACGTTTTGGCGGAAATAAGCGAATCGATCCTTTGGGACGGAAAAAAACAATTCTTCTCTGCGGAATTAAAGGAAAAATGGCAGGCAGCCATCAATCAAATGGCCTCTCAAGCATTGAGGACGATTGCCATCGGTTTCAGGGAAATTCCGGCAAATACTTTAATACTGGATGAAAAAGAAGCGGAAAATTCTTTGACCTTAATCGGTTTGCAAGGCATGATGGATCCTCCGCGTCCTGAAGTGAAAGGAGCCGTCAAAGAATGCAAGGAAGCGGGAATCAGGACGATCATGATTACCGGGGATCACGTAAATACTGCCAAAGCAATTGCAAAAGATCTGGGGATATTAACAGCAAGCAGAAACAAGGCGCTGACCGGCAATGAATTATCTTCCATGTCCGTTGAAGATATTGAGAAAGTGGTCGATCACGTATCGGTGTTTGCCCGCGTGTCCCCGGAACATAAGCTGAAAATTGTCAAAGCGCTGCAAAACAAAGGACACATTGTTGCGATGACCGGAGACGGCGTAAACGACGCCCCGGCGATCAAAGCAGCGGACATCGGCATCGCCATGGGGATTGCCGGCACGGATGTGGCTAAAGAAGCTTCCTCCTTGGTGCTTCTCGATGATAATTTTGCGACGATAAAGGAAGCCATCAAAGAAGGGCGGAATATTTATGAAAATATCAGAAAATTCATCCGCTATTTGCTTGCTTCCAATGTCGGCGAAATACTCGTCATGCTTTTTGCCATGTTGCTTGCTTTGCCTTTGCCATTGGTCCCCATTCAAATTTTGTGGGTGAACCTTGTCACGGACGGTTTGCCGGCGATGGCTCTCGGTCTTGACCAACCGGAGGAAGATGTGATGCGCCGCAAGCCCCGCAGTCCCGATGAAGGGGTATTTGCCCGGGGATTGGGGTGGAAAGTGGTCTCGCGGGGGTTTTTAATCGGCATTGCCACATTGGCGGCCTTTATGACGGTATATTATCAAAATCCGGACGAACTCGCCTATGCACAGACGGTTGCCTTTGCCACCCTTGTGTTGGCCCAACTGATCCATGTGTTTGATTGCAGAAGCGAAAAATCGATTTTGGCGAGAAATCCGTTTGAAAATAAGTATTTGACGGGGGCCGTTTTATCTTCTCTCATCTTGATGCTCGTTGTTATCTATTATCCTCCTTTGCAGCCCGTCTTCCATACGGTGCCGATAGAAGCGCGCGACTGGCTTCTCGTTGCCGGCATGGCGGCAATCCCGACGTTTTTGCTGGCCGGTTCATATTTATTAAGAAAATCCAGCTGAATTATGTTATAATCCATAAGGTAATAGGGAAAATCTCTATTACCTTTTTTGTGCCTTTTCTCCTGTCGGAATTTTTTCATGTACGGCCAGGCGAAAGGCGTGTCCCGTTTGCGGGATGTTGGCGGAAGGATGGCGCCTGAGCGCAATTTCCGCAAGACGAAATTTCCCGGTCTTACCGTTGTGAAGAAGACAACCTTTTTGCTGCCGGGAAATGCCCATTGGTTCCTTTTGGGATTTGGAATTATAAAAGTACTTGTGTTTCATTTTTGCCATATTCTAAAATAATGTTTGGATGTGTTCTAATGGTTAGCAGTATGACAGGATTTGGACGCGGTAAAAGCCAATCGGATACGCATGCTGTAACGGTGGAAATAAAAACTGTCAATCACCGTTTTTTGGAATGCCAAGTTCGCATGCCCCGCCAGCTATTAAGAATGGAAGACAAAATAAGAAAATTGATAGCGGGACAATTAAGCCGCGGAAGAGTGGAAGTTTATGTGACAATTTCCGGACAGGAAATTTTCAGTCCGAAAATTTACGTCAATTGGAATTTGCTTGATGAATACGTTCAAGCTGTCCGGCAAATCCGGGAAAAATACGGGCTTCATTCCGAACTGTCAATCAGTGATTTGTTAAGGCTCGACGATGTGTTTTCCGTTGAAGAGGAGGACAACGGGATTGCGGAATTGGAGAAGCTTGTGTTGGAAGCCGTTAATAAGGCATTGACCGTTGTGAGAGAAGCGCGGCTGGCGGAAGGGGCGGCGCTGGCGAAAGATGTGCTCGGGCACTTGGAAAAATTCAAATGCAGGCTTGAAAAAGTTAAAGAATATGTGCCCGCCGTTGTTGAACAATATACGGAGCGCTTGAAAAAACGGATGACCGAATTTGCCAACGGTGAACTGGATGAGGGCCGTCTGTTGAATGAAGTGGCTGTTTTTGCCGACAGGGCGGATATCAGTGAAGAGCTGGCCAGGTTGGCAAGCCATATCGTACAATTTGAAAACAGCATGAAATTGGATGAACCTATCGGGAGAAAGCTGGATTTTTTTCTTCAGGAAATGAACCGGGAAGTGAATACGATTGGCGCAAAAGCCAATGATGCCGGCATCGCTCTTGAAGTTGTGGAGATGAAAAGCCTGTTGGAAAAAATGAAAGAGCAGGTGCAAAATATAGAGTAAATTCGGTTGTCCCTTGTTTTTATCCGCCGGACGGATTTGCTGCAAAGTATATTTTCAGCCGGACGGTCAATAATAGAAATTTAACAACCGGGCGGGGGAAGATTATGACAATTAAATTGATAAACATTGGATTTGGCAATATTGTTGCGGCAAACCGGATTGTATCGATCGTCAGTCCGGAATCGGCTCCCATCAAGAGGATCATCCATGATGCCAGGGAACAGGGTTCTTTGATTGATGCTACATATGGAAGAAGAACCAGGGCAGTCATTATTATGGACAGCGATCACGTTATTCTGTCCGCCGTTCAACCGGAGACAGTCGCGGCGAGATTGAATGATCGGAATGACATCATAGATGAAGGGTAGGTTGGCTTAATGCATGAAAAAGGTTTGTTAATCGTTCTTTCCGGACCGTCCGGTGTCGGAAAGGGAACGGTGCGCAAAGCGATTTTTTCCGATCCGGATGTAGATTTTGAATATTCCATTTCCGTTACTACGCGTCCGCCGCGTGAAGGGGAAGTGGATGGAGTCGATTATTTCTTCAAAACAAAAGAAGAATTTGAAGAACTGATCAGGCAAGGAAAACTTCTTGAATATGCAGAGTTTGTCGGACACTATTACGGCACGCCCCTTGATTATGTCCAGGAGACGTTAAATAAAGGAAAGGACATATTTTTGGAAATAGAAGTGGAAGGCGCCAAACAAGTGAGGGAAAAATTCCCCGACGGGTTGTTTATCTTTTTGGTGCCCCCGAGCCTTTCGGAATTAAAAAAGAGAATTGAGACAAGAGGCACTGAAAGCGAAGAAGTCATTCAAAACCGTTTGAAGGTGGCCAAAGAAGAGATAGAAATGATGCACCTGTACGATTATGTGGTGGAGAATGACCGCGTGGATTTGGCCGTGGAGCGCATCAAGGCCATCATTGTGGCAGAACATCACAGAAGGGAAAGAGTGGAGCCTAAATATAGAAAATTGTTGGAGGTAAGATAACATGCTGTATCCTTCCATTGACACGTTGATGGAAAAGATCGACTCTAAATATTCCCTTGTCTGCGTTGCAGCCAAACGGGCCCGAAAAATTCAAGACGGAGACACACCGTATTTGGAACATTATAAATGCGTCAAACCTGTTGGCAAAGCCTTGGAAGAAATTGCTCAAGACAAGCTGACATTCGTTGTGGACGGGCAGATAAAAAAGAATGCTTAAGGGGCTGTTCCGACAGCCTCCATTTTCTGTTCATAAAGAAGCACTTTGAAACAACCTAAAATAATAGGTTGTTTTTTATTTCTATCCGCAAACACAAAAATGAAGCTGTCAAATGGCCAATAATTCATGCGGGCGGTTATTCACCTGTATGGAGAAATTAGTGCAATCCATCGACAATTCTTGCATAATGGAAAGTAGTAAACAGACATAAAATGAAAGGAACGATCATCTTGAACGGAAAAAATATTTTGCTGTGTGTAACCGGGGGAATTGCCGTATACAAGGCTGCCGCTTTGACGAGCAAGCTCACCCAGGCGGGCGCTTTTGTCAGGGTCATTCTAAGCGAAGCGGCTGCCGAGTTTGTGCAACCATTGACGTTTCAGGCATTATCGAGACATGAAGTATATGTGGATACATTTGATGAGAAGAATCCGCAAAAAATTGCCCATATCGACTTGGCGGATTGGGCCGATTTAATTATTGTCGCTCCCGCCACTGCCAATACGATCGGAAAATTGGCCAACGGCATTGCTGATAACATGGTCACGACAACATTGCTGGCAGCTACATGCCCCATATGGATAGCGCCGTCGATGAATGTCCATATGTATGAGCATCCGGCCGTACAAAAAAATATGAAAACCCTCCGTGACTACGGCTATCGATTTATTGAACCGGGGGAAGGATATTTGGCTTGCGGCTACGTGGGAAAGGGCCGCTTGGAAGAACCGGAAAAAATCGTTGCTCTTGTGGAACAATATTTTCGTTCGCAAACAGGTATTTTAAAAGGGAAAAAAGTCGTTGTCACGGCCGGGCCCACCAGGGAGAAAATTGATCCGGTCCGTTTCATCAGCAATTACTCAACGGGAAAAATGGGGTATGCCATTGCGGAAGAAGCGGTTCTCCAAGGAGCGGAGGTCACGCTCATTTCCGGACCTGTTTCACTTGCCCCTCCCCAAGGCGTCACGCTCATTTCCGTCGAAAGCGCGGAAGAAATGTACGAAGCCGTCATGAAGGTGTTTCTCCAAAGCGATCTTGTCGTCAAAACGGCGGCTGTCGCCGATTACAGGCCTAAACAAGTGAGTGAACACAAAGTGAAAAAACAGCCGGGGGAACAAGTGATTGAATTGGAGCGGACGAAAGACATTTTATACGAGCTCGGCCGAAAGAAGGGGCATCAAGTTCTTGTCGGCTTTGCCGCTGAAACGATAAATGTGGAGGAATATGCCAAGAAGAAACTGGTTGAAAAAAACGCCGATATGATAGTGGCCAATAATGTGAAGGTTGAAGGCGCCGGATTTGGCACTGATACAAATATCGTGACAATTTACAAAAAAGACGGGACAGTCATAGAACTCCCCCTGATGACCAAAAGGGAGACGGCCAAAAAAATTCTTGAAGAGGCGGCCGCAATTTTGAAAGGTGAAGAAAAGCAATGATAGCAAGCGTCATTGTTGACGTTCCAACCAAGCAAACGGACCGGTCGTTTGATTACAAAATTCCCCCGTCACTCGAGAACGTGATCCAACCGGGAATACGGGTAATCGTTCCTTTTGGCCCCCGCAAAGTACTGGGATTTGTCACGGCCGTAAAGGAACATTCGGATGTGAAGGGGTTGAGAAATATCATTGCCCCGATGGATTTGTCTCCCGTGCTTAGCCCCGAGATGCTGAAACTGGCTGATTGGCTGGCGGAGAACACGCTTTGTTATAAAATTTCCGCATTGCATGTCATGCTGCCCCCGGCTTTAAAAGCCCGGTACGAGAAAAAAATTCGTCTGGCGGAAGATGCCGAACCGGACAATATGCCGGCGGAAGTGAGAAAGCTGTTTGCCGATAAAGATACCGTTGTATGGAAGGACGGTCTTTCTCCTTCCTTGTTGTCTTTGCTCCATAAAGAAGCCGCCAAAGGGAATGTGGAAGTCATTTATGAAGTAAAAGACCGGGCAAAGAAGAAAAAAGTGAAATACATTTTTCCGGCCCTTTCACAGGAAGAACTGGCGGAAGAAAGAGAGCGCTTGTCAACAAGGGCCTACAAACAACGGGACGTGGTCAACTTTTTCATCGAAAACCGGGAACCGCTGCCATATAACGAACTGTTGGCCAAAACAGGGGGAAGTTCGGCGGCTGTCGGTGAATTGATTAAAAAAGGCATTCTAAAAGAAAAATATGTAGAAGTATACAGGGATCCATACGACAACCGGAATTTTTCCAAAACAAAAGCTCTCCCTCTCACGGAAGAGCAAAAAAGAGCGATTGCTCCCGTGCTTTCGGCCATTGAAGGTCACCGCCATGAAATTTTTCTTTTGTACGGGGTGACCGGGAGCGGCAAAACGGAAATTTATTTGCAAGCGATTGAAAGAGTCATAGAAAAGGGCAAGGAAGCCATCGTTCTTGTGCCGGAAATTTCCCTTACGCCCCAGATGGTAAAACGCTTTAAAGAGAGATTCGGGGATTTGGTGGCCGTTTTGCACAGCGGATTGTCCACGGGGGAAAAGTATGATGAATGGCGGAAAATTCAACGGAAAGAAGTCAAAGTGGTTGTCGGCGCAAGGTCAGCGGTTTTTGCCCCTTTTGAAAATCTGGGGATCATCATTATTGATGAAGAGCACGAAACAAGTTATAAACAGGAAGACACTCCCCGCTACCATGCCCGGGACGTGGCGGTTGAAAGGGGAAAACACCACCGCTGTCCGGTAGTTTTGGGAAGCGCGACTCCTTCCTTGGAGTCGTTCGCCAGGGCAAAAAAAGGCGTCTATACTTTGCTCGAGCTGCCGACAAGAGTGAACAACCGCCCCCTTCCGGCCGTGGAAATCATTGATATGCGGGAAGAACTGCGCGCCGGAAATCGTTCCGTATTTTCAAGGGCTTTGCTCGAGGCCATGAAAGAACGACTGGAAAAAGGCGAGCAGATCGTGCTTTTCTTAAACAGACGGGGATATTCTTCGTTTGTCATGTGCCGCGATTGCGGCTATGTCGTCGGCTGCCCCCATTGCGACATTTCGTTGACTTACCACCGATTTGATGCAAAAATGAAATGCCATTACTGCGGTTTTGAATCGCCGGTGCCCGCATCGTGCCCAGAATGCGGCAGCAAACACATCCGGTATTTCGGCACGGGAACACAAAAAATTGAAGAAGAACTGGGGAAAATCCTTCCCGAAGCGAGAGTCATCCGCATGGATGTTGACACCACAAGCAGAAAAGGATCCCATGAAAGAATTCTCGGCGATTTTCAGGCGGGCAAAGCGGATATACTTTTAGGGACGCAAATGATCGCCAAAGGTCTTGATTTTCCGAATATCACCCTCGTCGGTGTTCTGTCGGCCGACACGATGCTGCACTTGCCCGATTTCCGTTCCGCGGAGAAGACGTTTCAACTGTTGACACAGGTGAGCGGCCGCGCCGGGCGGCACAGCCTGAAAGGGGAAGTGATTATTCAAACTTATACTCCCGAGCATTACAGCATCCAACTTGCCGCCCAACATGATTATGAAAGTTTTTTTCATAAAGAAATGCTGATTCGGAGAAGGCATGCTTACCCGCCTTATTACTTTATAACGTTAATTACGGTCAGCCACGAAAATTTGATGAAGGCCATCGATGCCGCCGACAGAATTACAAAATTCGTAAAAAGCCGGGTTTCTGCGCAAGCGATCGTGCTGGGACCGTCAGCATCGGCAATCCCGCGGATAAACGATAGATATCGTTACCAATGTTTGATAAAATACAAGCGGGAGCCGGAATTGGGAAAAATTCTTAAGACCGTTTTCGACCATTTTCAGCAAGACAGCAAATACAAAGATTTGCAAATATCCATCGATATTAATCCTTACATTTTGATGTAACAATATAAAATTAAGATTATTTTAGGAGGAAATCATTTGGCTGTTCGTAAAGTGTTGCTTTATCCTGATCCAATTTTGGAAGAAGTGTGTGAACCTGTGACCACATTTGATAAAAAACTGGGCAAATTGCTCGATGATATGTACGAGACGATGATGGCCTATGACGGTGTCGGTTTGGCGGCGCCGCAGATAGGGATAAGAAAGCAAATTGCCGTCGTTTATGCGGATGATGAAACCGGAAAGATCGAATTAATTAATCCGCAAATATTGGAAGCCGGGGGAGAACAGACAGACGTCGAGGGATGTTTGAGTTTTCCCGGTCTATACGGTGAAGTTTCCCGGCCTTATTACGTAAAAGTGAGGGCGCAAAACAGAAAAGGGAAATTTTTTGTGCTCGAGGCGGAAGATTTTCTGGCAAGGGTGATTCAACACGAATTGGATCATTTGCAGGGGATTTTATTCACATCGAAAGTGGTCAGATATGTGGATGAGGAAGAGTTGGCAGAAGGAGCGGAATAAGAATGACGAAAATTGTTTTTATGGGAACGCCCGATTTTGCGGTTCCTGTATTGAAACAACTTATTTCCGACGGTTATGAGGTGGTTGCCGTTGTCACCCAGCCGGACAGGCCGGTGGGGAGGAAAAAAATTCTCACCCCTCCTCCCGTGAAAGTGGCCGCCGAACAACACGGGATCCCTGTTTTGCAACCGGAAAAGTTGCGTGACAGCGAAGAACTGGAGCAAATTATCAAGTTGGAACCCGATTTAATTGTGACTGCCGCATACGGACAAATCTTGCCGAAAAAATTGCTTGATGCCCCAAAATACGGCTGCATCAATGTGCATGCTTCCCTTCTTCCCGAACTGAGGGGCGGCGCGCCGATTCACTACGCCATATTGCAAGGAAAGGAAAAAACCGGCGTCACGATCATGTATATGGTGGAAAAGCTTGATGCCGGCGATATATTGACACAAGTCGAAGTACCGATATCGGAAACCGATACGGTGGGCACTTTGCATGACAAATTGAGCGAAGCGGGTGCGAAACTTTTGTCAGAGACGCTTCCAAAACTGTTAAGAGGAGAGTTGACGCCGGTTCCCCAGAACGAAGAAGAGGCAACATATGCTTATAATATTACGCGGGAACAGGAAAAAATAGATTGGACAAAAACAGGTGAAGAAATTTACAACCATATTCGCGGATTCAACCCTTGGCCAGTTGCATACACAACTTTAAACGGCAAAACGATAAAAATATGGCGGTCTGTCAAAGTCCCCTTGCCCAGGCGCGGTTTACCCGGAGAAATTGTCTCCATAGATGAAGAAGGGTTTACTGTTTGTACAGGCAATGAAACAGGCATTAAGATTATAGAACTGCAGCCGTCCGGAAAGAGACGAATGTCCGCGGCGGAATATTTGCGGGGGGCCGGTGCAAAACTTGCTGTCGGAGATCGGTTGGGAGATGAAGGATGAAACAACAAAAAAATGTGCGCGAAATTGCCCTTGATCTGTTGGAAATGATTGAAAAAAAACAATCTTACAGCAACCTTCTCTTAAATCAGGCGATAAAGAAATACGAATTGACTCCGGTTGATACGGGGTTGTTAACGGAGCTGGTCTACGGAACTTTGCAGAGAAAAATAACGCTTGATTATTTTTTGGAACCTTTTCTGAAAAAGAAAACGGCCGGATGGGTTGTGCAGCTTCTTCGCCTTACGCTTTATCAAATGGTTTATCTCGATAAAATACCGGCCCATGCCGCTGTTTACGAAGCGGTTGAGATCGCCAAAAAGAGGGGCCGCAAAGGAATTTCCGGAATGGTAAACGGCGTTCTCCGCAATATCCAGCGAAAAGGCTTGCCTGATTTATCACAGATTCAGGATGAAACGCTCCGTCTTTCGATTGAAACAAGCCATCCTTTGTGGCTGGTGAAACAATGGGTTGAACAGTACGGTTTTGAAAAAACAAAAGAGATGTGTGTAATGAATTTGCAGCCTGCTACGCAGACTGCCCGCGTCAATACGACCAAAATCAACAGAGAGGAACTTTTAACTCTCTTGCGGGAAGAAGGGTTTGCCGTTGAGCCGGGAACGGTGCTTCCGGAGGCGGTAAAAAGTTTAAAGGGAAATTTGGCGTTTTCGCAAGCTTTTAAAAAAGGGTATTTGACGATCCAAGATGAAAGTTCCATGATCGTTGCTTACGCCCTTGATTTGCGGGAAAACCAAACGGTTTTGGATGCCTGCGCGGCACCGGGGGGGAAATCGACCCATATCGCCGAAAAACTTTCCGGAACCGGACGGGTGATCTCCCTTGACATTCACCGGCATAAAATAAAGCTTATTGAAGAAAATGCAGCCAGGCTCGGATTGAAGAACATTGAAGCGAAACAATTGGACAGCCGGGAAGCGGGGAAGGTCTTTCCGAAAGAGTTTTTTGACCGGATTCTCGTCGATGCTCCGTGCTCGGGTTTTGGTGTTTTAAGAAGAAAGCCCGATATTAAATACACGAAAACAGACGGGGATATTGACCGGTTGCAGCAAACACAGCTGGAAATTTTGCAATCTGTCGCCCCGCTATTGAAAAGAGGGGGACTTCTTGTGTACAGCACGTGCACGGTCAATATTGCAGAAAACAGGGAAGTGGCGGAAGCGTTTCTGTCAAAGCATGCCGATTTTGAAGGAGACGTTGATTTTAAAAACAGGCTTCCGGAGAGTATCCGTTCTTTAGCAAGAACTTTTGATTTACAAATTTTTCCTCAAGACTTTGGCACTGATGGTTTTTATATTGCATGTCTCAGAAGGAAGGTGTGACATTTTGCAAAACCATGCCCAAAAAGGAAGCAGCGATGTAAAGCCCTCCATCTATTCCATGGAAATTAATGCCCTGAAGGAATGGCTGGAAGAAAACGGGGAAAAGCCTTTCCGCGCCGGGCAAATTTTTGACTGGCTGTACCAGAAAAGGGTTTCCAGTTTCGAGGAAATGACCAATCTGTCAAAATCTTTGAGAAAGATGCTGGAGGAGCATTTTACCATAACTACATTGAAAACTCTTGTCCAGCAAACATCTTCCGACGGGACAAGCAAATTTTTGTTCGAGCTTCATGACGGGTTCTCGATTGAAACGGTGTTAATGAGGCATGATTACGGCAATTCCTTATGCGTCACCACCCAGGTAGGCTGCCGAATCGGTTGCACCTTTTGTGCGTCCACTTTGGGAGGGTTGAAAAGGCATTTGACGGCAGGTGAAATAGTCTCCCAAGTGGTGAAAGTCCAGCGGGTTCTGGATGAAACAAATGAACGGATCAGTTCCATTGTGGTCATGGGAATTGGCGAACCTTTTGATAATTATGATGCGTTGATGTCGTTCATTAGAATCGTGAATCACGAAAAAGGCTTAAACATCGGGGCCCGCCACATAACTGTCTCCACAAGCGGAATTGTACCGAAAATTTACTGCTTTGCCGATGAAAATTTGCAAATCAATTTTGCCGTATCCTTGCACGCGCCGAACAGTGAACTCCGCAGCCGCCTGATGCCAATAAACAGGGCATATCCTCTTGATGAGTTGATGAAGGCCGTAGTATATTACATTAATAAAACGGGAAGACGCGTTACTTTCGAGTACGGTCTGTTTGGAGGGGTGAACGACCAAAAAGAACATGCGGTAGAACTGGCAAACCTGATTAAAGGATTAAAATGCCATGTAAATCTTATACCGGTAAACTATGTTCCTGAACGGAATTATGTAAGAACGCCCCGCAAGCAAATTTACGAGTTCAAAAGGATATTGGAAAAGCATGGGGTGAATGTGACAATCCGCCGGGAGCAGGGACATGATATTGACGCTGCCTGCGGACAATTGCGCGCGAAGGAACGGAAAGAGGAGACGAGGTGATTTTTGGTGAAGTCAGTTTTTATGACGGACCGGGGCCGGATACGGAAACACAATGAAGACAGCGGGGGAATTTTTGAAAACAAGGACGGACACCGTCTTGCCATTGTAGCGGACGGGATGGGAGGCCACCGGGCCGGTGATGTGGCGAGCGATATGGCGCTGGAAAACTTGCGCAAGCGATGGGTCAATTCTCAGGGAATTGACACCGCTGATCGGGCGGAGGAATGGCTGTTAAAAAATATTTCCGAAATCAATACGATTCTTTATGAATATGCGGCAAACAACAGCGAATGCGAAGGAATGGGGACGACGCTTGTTGCCGCCATCGCCAACAACCGTTTTGCCACGATCGCCAATATCGGCGACAGCCGTTGTTATATTTTAAATGAAGCGGGATTTCAACAATTGACAGAAGACCACTCTCTTGTTAACGAACTGGTGCGCACGGGACAAATATCGAAGGAGGATGCGGCAAATCACCCGAAAAAGAATGTCCTTCTGAGAGCATTGGGAACGGAGGCGGAAGTTGAAATTGATGTGAAGACGATTGTGTTCGAAGAAGGGGATCTTCTTCTGCTTTGTTCCGACGGGCTGACGAACAAAGTGGGGGAAGAGGAAATGAAAGATATTCTTACGAAAGACGCATCTTTGGACGAAAAAGCGCGGTTATTTATCGATTTGGCTAACGAAAAGGGCGGAGAAGATAATATCACCCTGTTAATTTTAGAATATGACGATGGCAGCGAAAGAGGGTGACTGATATGTTAATCGGCAAAAGAATCAGCGGACGATATAAAATCCTTGATATCATAGGCGGAGGCGGAATGGCCAATGTCTATCTGGCCCATGATATTATTTTGGACAGGGATGTGGCCATAAAAATTTTGCGGCTTGATTTCGCCAATGATGAAGAGTTCATCCGCCGTTTCCGCCGCGAAGCCCAAAATGCAACAAGTTTGGTTCACCCAAATATTGTAAGCATTTATGACGTGGGCGAGGAAGATTCCATATATTATATTGTCATGGAATATGTAAAAGGGCAAACGTTGAAACAGTACATACAACAGCATTCTCCCGTACCTGTCGAGACAGCCCTCGACATCATGCGGCAGCTTACTTCCGCGATTGCCCATGCCCACCAGAACCATATCATCCACCGGGATATAAAACCGCAAAATATTTTAATAGATGAACACGGCCATGTAAAAATCACTGATTTTGGAATCGCCCTGGCGTTGAGCGCAACAAGCATCACCCAGACGAATTCTGTGCTCGGTTCCGTCCACTATTTGTCTCCTGAACAAGCAAGGGGCGGAATGGCCACGAAAAAATCAGACATCTATTCATTGGGGATTGTCATGTTTGAATTGTTGACCGGCCGGCTCCCCTTTTCAGGCGAATCCGCTTTATCGATCGCTTTAAAACACTTGCAGTCTGTTACTCCTTCTGTCCGCCGTTGGAATCCCGATATCCCGCAAAGTGTGGAAAACATTGTTTTAAAAGCGACGGCAAAGGATCCTTTTCACCGCTATGAAAGCGCAGAGAAGATGGAACAAGATTTGTTGACGGCTCTGGATCCGGAAAGATTGAACGAGAAAAAACTGGAATTTCCTGAAGATGATGAAGCGACAAAAGTCATACCGGTAATTACGGATGAAATCCGCCGCGCAAACGCCAACAGCGATCATTTTCAATACAGGAAAGACCAGCAACCGTCCAGAAAAGACGGCGCTGTTTCTCCGGAAAGAGGAAAGAAAAGAAAAAAAGGCCCCCTCATTTTAGTATCCGCTTTTCTTGCTTTGTTTATTTTGGCGGTATTGGCAGTGACGGTTTTGCCCGGCCTGATCGGTCCGAAAGATCTGGTTGTCCCCGATGTCAGCGGGCTTGAATTGAAACAGGCGGAAAGGGAATTGAAAGAGGCCGGTTTTGAAATAGGCGAAAAAATAGAAATGACCAGTGATGAAGTGAAGGAAGGTTTCGTAATCCGGACCGATCCTCGGGCCGGCAGACAAGCCAAAGAAGGTTCAAGCATTGATATTTATGTCAGTACCGGAAAAAACAAGCTGGAATTAGCTAATTATGTTGGGAGATTTTATGATGATGCAATAAAATTGCTTGCCGACAAAAATTTCAAAGACATTCGGAAAAATGAGGTTTTTCATGAACAGGACCCCGGGATCATTATTGAGCAATCGATTCCTGCCGGGGAAAAAGTAGTACCGGAGGAAACGATCCTTGAATTTACCGTGAGCAAAGGTCCGGAAAAAATCAAACTGAGAGATTTGACGGGATACAATCAAAAAGCGCTCAATGACTATGCGGACGAATCGGGCATAGTGATTGATGTCATTGAAGAACAATACCATGATGAAATTGACAAAGGCCTCGTCATTTCGCAAGACCCGGAACCGGGAACGGAGATTGAAAAAGGCGGAAAGGTAAAAGTCATCATCTCCAAAGGGAAAGATAATCGCCCGTTTAAAATCGTTCCTGATTACATTACCATTAATTACGATCCTGAAAGCAGGGGCAAACCCCAGGTAGTGCAAATCTATATCGACGATGTAAACAGAAATATTGATGAGCTGTATGAAGAATTCGTGATTACGAAAAAAACGGTCAAACGGATCGAACTTTTGATTGCGCCCGATTCGAAGGCGATTGTGAAAATTGTGCGTGACGGTGAAGTTTATTTTGAAAAAGAGTATACGTATCCCCAATAAAAAATAAAAGGAGTGTTGCTATGCATGAAGGCCGAATTGTCAAGGCGTTGAGCGGATTTTATTACGTGATGACGGAACGGAAAAAGATTTATCAATGCAAGGGCAGAGGGGTTTTCAGAAAGCACAAGCTTACTCCGCTTGTGGGCGATTATGTCGTTTTTCAAAAGGTAAATGAACGGGAAGGATATATATTAAAAGTGATGGGACGGAAAAATATGCTCGTCCGTCCTCCCATCAGCAATGTGGATCAGGCCATTCTCGTCTTTTCCGCCGTGGAACCCGATTTCAGCCCGTCGCTCCTTGATCGTTTTTTAGTATTAATCGAATTTAACCAGATTAAACCGGTTATTTGCATCACAAAAGTAGACTTATTGAAACCGGAGAAATGGGACGATATAAAAAAATATGCGGCCGATTATGAGAACGCCGGTTATCCTGTTTTGTTAACTTCAGCAAAAACCGGGGAAGGCGTGGAACAGGTAAGGGATTATTTGAAAGGGAAAATTTCCGTTTTTGCCGGGCAATCGGGTGTGGGGAAATCATCTTTGTTGAACGCCCTCCGTCCCGATTTGAAACTGAAAACGGCTGACATCTCAGCTTCCCTCGGACGGGGGAAACATACAACCCGTCATGTGGAATTGATTGAAATAGACGGCGGACTGGTAGCCGATACGCCCGGTTTCAGTTCCCTGGAGTTTCATGAATTGGAAGCGGAAGATTTGGGGGACTGTTTCCCGGAAATGGCCCGACTCAGCCATCAATGCAAGTTCCGCGGCTGTCTCCATATGGAGGAGCCCCAATGCGCCGTAAAAGAAGCCGTAGAGAGCAACGAAATCCCTTCATACCGGTATGAACATTATCAATTGTTTATGCAGGAAATTAAAAACAGAAAGCCGAGGTATTGATTATGGTAAAAATTGCACCATCCATTTTGTCTGCAGATTTTTCCAAGCTGGGTGAAGAAATTAAAGATGTCGAACGGGGAGGAGCGGACTGGATCCATGTCGATGTGATGGACGGGCATTTTGTGCCCAACATAACCATCGGTCCCCTCATTGTGGAAGCGATCCGGCCGGTGACAAAACTGCCGCTCGATGTTCATTTAATGATAGAAAATCCCGAGCAATACATCGGGGCATTTGCGAAGGCGGGAGCCGATTATATTACAGTTCATGCGGAAGCGTGCACCCATCTCCATCGCACGATTTATCAAATAAAAGAAGCCGGCGTCCGGGCGGGAGTCGTTTTGAATCCGGCCACCCCGGTGGAGATGATTAAACACGTCATCACCGATATTGACATGGTGTTATTGATGTCGGTCAATCCGGGATTCGGAGGCCAGAAGTTTATTCCGTCCGTGCTGCCCAAGATCAGGCAAACGAAAGAAATGGCCGCTGAAGCAGGGATGAACATTGAAATCGAGGTGGACGGCGGGGTCAACGAAGAAACGGCAAAATTGTGCAAAGAAGCCGGAGCGACCGTGCTCGTTGCCGGTTCTGCCATCTTCAATGAAAAAGACCGTCGGGAAGCGATACAAAAAATCCGCGGTTGCGAATAATATGGAGAAATGGTCAGCTGAACAGCTGACTCTTTCTCTTTTGCCGTGCCGCGGCAGGAAACCGTATTTGCAGTCCGATTTCAAAACTTTTTTGCAAAAGAGGAGAGATGGATGATCATTCATATAGTTGCCGGTGGACCGGGCGGTGAACTTCCGGACCTCCGGCGTCATAACGGGGAAGATGTCGTGTGGGTTGGTGTGGACAGTGGCGTATACAAACTGTTGTCCTTAAATATCGAACCCGCTTATGCGTTCGGAGATTTCGATTCTGTCTCAAAAGAACAGTTTCGGCTCATTAAAAACACAACGAAGAACATTCATATTTTTCAACCGGAAAAAGATGTTACGGATCTTGAGATTGCCCTTGATTGGGCTTTAAAACAAAATCCCCGGGCCATAAAGATTTTCGGAGCCACGGGGGGCAGGATTGACCATTTTTTGGCAAATATCCAACTTCTCACGAGGCCGGTTTTGGCCGGAAGAAAACTTCCCGTGGAAATCATCGACAAAACGAATATCATATATGCGAAAGGGCCCGGAACACATTTGATAAAGAGACTTCAAGACAAAAAGTATGTATCTTTCATTCCCGCCACGCCGGTGGTCAAGGGACTGACCTTAAAAGGGTTTAAATATCCCCTGGTGAACGGCGACGTTTCATTTGGTTCCACGCTGTGCATTAGCAATGAACTTATTTCGGAGGAAGGTACTTTTTCCTTTACGGAAGGCATATTATTGGTGGTGAGGAGTTCTGATTAAAAATTTTTGTTCGAAAAAGTACGCTATTCATTTTCTTGAATATGATGATAAAGTGATGGAGAAGAAAGCCGTATCTGGAAGATGGTAAGGAGGGACAGAATGAAATTTTATACCATTAAGCTGCCGAAATTTCTTGGCAGCATCGTCCGTGCCATGCTGGGAGCTTTTAAGAAAGGTTGAACACTTTCCGAATCAAACTTTATCGTTCAATTACCGGTTGAGCGTTATAAATAACGGACTGGACGCGCCCCGGCGGCATCTCGGGGCACAGAGACAAAGCCGGGGAAGAGAATTGTCGGAAATAAACGCAACCGGACTGGTCCATTTTCAAACGGCTTTTAACGGAATGAGCATCCTTTAACCGGATGCTCGCGGCTGTTTTTATAAAGTTTTTTTCGTCAGCTGCATGCGCATTTCTGGTTGATGGCGGTTCCGGGAGATTGTTTCAAGGAATGGGAAAGACGTCAAAAGATCATTGCAATAAAAAATGAGCGGACGGTTGCCGCTCTTTTATTTTTTAGACACGTGTCACTTTACCGGATTTGAGCGCTCTTGCTGAAACCCATACTTTTTTGGGTTTGCCGTTAACAAGAATGCGCACTTTTTGAAGATTTGCCCCCCATTTGCGTTTGCTTGCGTTCATCGCGTGGGAACGCTTGTGGCCAAATGAGGTTTTTCTGCCTGTAACAACACATCTGCGCGGCATCCAGTTTCCCTCCTTACTTCACAAACACCACAATGGTTCTCGTGTTTGATTTGATTCATCGTCAGCAACATGAATGAAAGCATAAGAATACGTTCATCAATGCGTCAAGCCATTAAAGATACTCTGATAATTTACCATATAAATGAATGAAATGCAATAGCAACGGGTATGTTTCAAGAAATTTTCCTTGACATATACTATGAAAGAATGTTCTTATTATAACGGAGGCCGCCGGACTTGAAAGAGTGTCTTTTAAAATCAAGTTGCTTATAGTAAAATAACTTTAGCTCAGACAATCCAAAGGGGGAACGGTTTATGTCTATTGAAATTAAGACAAAGTACGGGCAAATTGATATTTCCAATGAAACAATAGCCACAATAGCAGGCGGGGCTGCTGTTGAATGTTACGGAATTGTGGGAATGGCTTCAAAGCAACAAATTAAGGACGGAATATCGGAAATTTTGCGCAGGGAAAATTTTACCCGCGGAGTGATTGTCCGCCAGGAAGATGAGAGGATACATATCGACATGTATATTATTGTAAGTTATGGGACGAAAATTTCCGAAGTGGCTTACAATGTGCAGCAGAAAGTAAAATATACCCTTAATAAAACATTGGGTATCAACATAGATTCGGTAAATATTTACGTTCAAGGCGTTCGCGTGACGAACCCTTAATGTGAGGAGGAAAGTTCGTGTCTGTTGAGATATTAGACGGTAAACGATTTGCAGAAATGATATTCCAAGCAGCCGCCCATCTGTCGGCTAATGCCAAATATGTGGATTCATTAAACGTGTTTCCGGTCCCGGACGGGGACACCGGCACCAATATGAATTTGTCATTGACGTCCGGGGCAAAGGAAGTCAGGAAAAATGTGCAAGATCATATCGGCAAAGTCGGAGCCGCCCTCGCAAAAGGTTTGCTCATGGGTGCGCGCGGCAACTCAGGAGTCATTTTGTCACAAATATTCCGCGGTTTTGCCAAATCCATTGAGGATAAACCGGTGCTTGACGGCAAAGCGTTTGCAGCCGCTTTTGAGGCGGGAGTCCAAACGGCTTATAAAGCCGTGATGAAACCGGTTGAAGGAACCATTTTGACTGTTGCGAAAGATTCCGCGAAAAAAGCCGTCGAATCGGCCAAAAAACATTCGGATATTGTCAAAATTATGGAAGATATTGTCGCGGAAGCGAAAGCCTCGTTGCAGCGGACGCCGGATTTGCTGCCAGTGCTCAAAGAGGTAGGGGTTGTGGACAGCGGCGGACAAGGCCTCGTGTTTGTATATGAAGGCTTTTTGGCTGAATTAAAAGGAGAAAAGCTTTCCGGGGTGGAGGCGGCCGTTCCGTCAATGGAGGAATTGGTTAAGGCGGAACACCACCGCAGCGTCCAAAGCCAGTTGGCCACCGAAGACATTGAGTTCGGCTATTGCACCGAATTCATGGTGAGATTTGAACAAGATAAGATTGCGCAAAACCCCTTTACTGAACAAAAGTTTCGCGAGGATCTCAGCAAATACGGAGATTCTCTTTTAGTTGTGGCTGATGATGATGTAGTGAAGGTGCACATTCACTCTGAACAACCCGGGGAAGTATTGACATACGGTCAGAGATACGGAAGCCTTTTTAACATTAAAATTGAAAATATGCGACAGCAGCATACCGCCATTGTGGAAAAGGACCGAGTGGCTGCCGTAAAAGTTCCCCAAAAACAACAACAATTGGAATTCGGCATCATTACGGTGGCTATGGGAAGCGGAATCGCCGAGATGTTCCGGAGCATCGGCGCCCACGAAGTGATTGAGGGCGGTCAAACGATGAATCCGAGCACGGAAGATTTCGTGAAAGCGATCGAGAAATTGAATGCCAAAAACATCATTATTCTGCCAAATAATAAAAATATTATCATGGCAGCTGAACAAGCGGCGGAAATTGTTGAAGAGAATGTGGCAGTCGTTCCTTCGAAAACCGTTCCACAAGGAATGTCGGCTTTATTGGCATTTAACCCGACCGCCGATTTGGAGACAAACAAAGAAGAAATGACGGAAGCCCTCCGGCACGTCAAAACGGGACAAATTACCTTTGCGGTCCGGGATACCAACTATAATGGACTGAACATTAAAAAAGATGATTTTATGGGCATTTATGACGGACAAATTGTTGTCAAAGCTGAAGGTTATTTGGATGCCGCCAAGAAACTTGTAAAGGAAATGATGGATGACGATTCGGAAATCTTGACCATCTTCAAAGGCGAAGATGCATCCGATGAAGATGTGGAAGCTTTGGTGGAATATGTTGAAAGTGAATTTCCCGATGTGGAAATAGAAGTACATGACGGCAAGCAGCCGTTGTATGCTTTTATTTTTTCCGTTGAATGACGAATACTTCCAGCTACAGCATGGCGAAATGGTCAGCCATGCTTTTTTAAGGGAAATATGGTTTGAATATTTTGGGAAGGGAGGGGAGTCGGCGTAGGACGGGGGAAGTTTCCCCGGACGCCTGGCAAGGTGAATGAGAAGTTAAAGCAGCCCGTCACCGCTGTAAAAGGGATTGGAAAAGAAACGGCCGCCGCATTGGCAGAATTGGAAATTTTTACGGTGGAGGATCTGCTTGAACATTTCCCGTACCGATATGAAGATTACCGTCTGCGGAATTTGTCCGATGTCAAACACGGCGAGCGAATTACGATTGAAGGAAAAATTGCAGGCGAGCCTGTTGTCAGGTATTACGGGAGAAAACGCTCCCGCCTTTCGGTCAGATTGTTGACGGGCGAGCGTTTTTTAATTCAGGCCGTTTTTTTCAACCAGCCGTATTTAAAAAACAGACTGGCGTTAAATGAAGTTATAACGGTTACGGGGAAATGGGATCAATACCGGCGGACGGTTACCGTCTCTGAATGCAAATTCGGCAGAAGGCAGGAAGCAAAAGAACTGGAACCCGTCTATCATGTGCGTGGAGATTTGACCGTGCGCGGCATCCGGAAATTTATCGGCGCATCTTTAAAACAATTCTGGAACGATATTGAAGAAACACTTCCGCCTGCAATCCTTGCGAGGTACAAGCTGTTAAACCGCCGCGATGCGTACCGGGCGATTCATTTTCCGGCAAATCAGGAGGAAATTAAACAAGCTCGCAGAAGGCTCGTTTATGAAGAATTTCTCCATTTTCAGCTGAAATTGCAGGGATTGAGGAAATTTTCCAGGGAAAATTCACGCGGTATCGTTCACCAATATAATGTAGCGGAGTTGAAAAAATTCATTCTCAGTCTTCCGTTTTCTTTGACGGATGCGCAAAAAAGGGTGGTCAATGAAATCTTGCGAGATATGAAGTCGCCTTACAGGATGAACAGGCTTCTTCAAGGCGATGTCGGTTCAGGAAAAACGGTTGTGGCGGCGATCGTGTTGTTTGCCGCGGTGAGCGCCGGTTTTCAAGGGGCATTGATGGTGCCGACGGAAATTTTGGCCGAGCAGCATGCCCAATCTTTGAGTGAATTGTTTTCCCCCTTTGCTGTCAATTGTGAGCTTTTAACCAGTTCCATTAAAGGAAAAAAACGAAAAGAACTTCTTGACAGGCTGCAAAAGGGAGAGATTCACGTTCTCGTCGGCACCCACGCTTTGATTCAGGATGAGGTTAATTTTCATCGTTTGGGCCTTGTCATTACCGATGAACAGCATCGTTTCGGCGTTGAACAGCGGAGAATTTTGCGGGAAAAAGGAGAAAATCCGGATGTCCTTTTCATGACGGCAACCCCGATTCCGAGAACATTGGCGATCACGGTGTTCGGGGAAATGGATGTGTCCGTCATCGACGAGTTGCCTGCCGGCAGGAAACAAGTGCAAACTTATTGGGTCAAGGACGAAATGCTTGACCGCGTCCTCGCATTTATGGAAAAGGAACTGCAAAAGGGCAGACAAGCATACGTCATCTGTCCTTTGATCGAGGAATCGGACAAACTGGATGTCCAAAATGCGATAGATGTTCATGCCGCCCTTGTCCATTATTTTCAAAACCGCTACAAAATCGGCCTTATGCACGGAAGGCTGCCTCCCGAGGAAAAAGAGGCCGTCATGAGGGCGTTCAGTAACAATGAAGTGCAAGTACTAGTGTCGACCACCGTCGTGGAGGTGGGAGTAAATGTTCCCAATGCCACCTTGATGGTCATTTATGACGCGGAACGATTCGGGCTGGCCCAGCTCCATCAACTGCGCGGCCGGGTCGGAAGGGGCAGTGAACAATCTTACTGCATCCTCCTTGCCAATCCGAAAACAGAGATTGGAAAGGAAAGGATGAAAATTATGACTGAGACAAATAATGGCTTCCTTCTTAGTGAAAAGGATTTGGAACTCCGGGGTCCAGGCGATTTTTTTGGAACGAAACAGAGCGGTGTGCCTGAGTTTAAACTGGGGGATCCCGTCCATGACTATAAAATTTTGGAAACGGCGCGAAGAGATGCCGCTATTTTAATAGATGCCCCGGTTTTTTGGCACGGGGAACAATATATGACTTTAAGAAATGTGTTGGAGAAATCCGATGTTTTAAAAGGGGAGAAGCTGGATTGAAATTTCGTTTTTATTTTGGAAAAGAGATTCCGGCAAACCTGTCTTGCAATCTTTTATCATAAATTATATACTACTATTAGTACCTAGTCATAATATCTTGAACGGTGTGATTCTCATGAGAAAGAGCAAAAAGCAGCGACAAATCGAATTAAAGGCGACAATTCAGGAAAATCCATTTGTAACGGATGAGGAACTGGCTGAAATGTTCGGTGTCAGCGTGCAAACCATCCGTCTCGACCGCCTTGAGCTGTCTATTCCTGAATTGCGGGAGCGGATTAAACATGTCGCAGAAAGGAATTTTGAAAATCAAGTGCGCTCCCTGCCGATCGATGAAGTGATTGGGGAAATTATAGATATTGAATTGGATAAATCGGCCATATCCATTCTTGATATAAAAAAGGAGCATGTATTTAAACGAAACAAGATTGCCAGGGGACATCATTTATTTGCCCAGGCGAATTCGCTGGCCGTTGCTGTGATTGACGATGAACTTGCTTTGACGGCAAAAGCAAGTATCCGCTTTACCCGCTCCGTCAAAGAAGGTGACAGGGTTGTGGCCAAAGCGAAAGTGGTAAAAATTGACGAAAAACTGGGGCGGACGTTTGTCGAAGTGAACAGTTATGTCAATAATGAGTTGGTGTTTACCGGTGAGTTTGAAATGTATCGTTCACATAAAAATAAAACGGACTGACGCGGATTTAGTTGAAAAATTGGTCGAATGCAATCTATAAAAATATAACAAGGAATGAGACGGGATGAAAATAGCAATTGATGCCATGGGCGGAGACAATGCCCCGAAAGAAGTTGTACTCGGCGCCGCAAAAGCGGTCAAAACATTTTCTGATTTACATATCATTCTCGTCGGCAATGAAAAGGAAATAAAAAAATATTTGCCCGATGAAGAACGGATCTCGATTATTCATACGGATGAAGTCATTCACGGTACGGACGAGCCGGTAAAGGCGGTGAGAAGAAAGAAAAATTCGTCGATGGTTCTGGCGGCTAATCTGGTCAAAAACGGGGAAGCGGACGGCTGTATTTCTGCAGGAAACACAGGTGCGTTAATGGCGGCCGGGTTGTTTGTCGTCGGGCGGGTCGCCGGCATAAACAGGCCGGCCCTGGCTCCAACGCTTCCGACATTGGACGGAAAAGGATTTGTCTTTCTCGATGTGGGAGCGAATGCCGACGCCAAACCGGAACATTTGTTGCAATATGCGATCATGGGTTCCGTTTATGCGGAAAAAGTCCGGGGCATTAAAAATCCACGCGTCGGCTTGCTGAATATCGGAACAGAGGAACAAAAAGGAAATGAACTGGCCAAACAAGCATACGCTTTGCTTAAAGAAAGCCGGCTGAATTTCATCGGCAATGTGGAAGCCCGCGATCTTCTTGAAGGTGTTGCCGATGTCGTGGTCACCGACGGGTTTACGGGCAATATGGTGTTAAAAACACTAGAGGGAACAGCCCTCTCCTTGTTCAAAATGATGAAAAACGTCTTTACATCATCCCTTAAATCCAAACTGGCGGCCGCCGTGTTGATGCCTGAATTAAAAAAGATTAAATCGCAAATGGATTATTCGGAATACGGCGGGGCAGGATTGTTCGGGCTCAAGGCCCCTGTTGTGAAAGCCCACGGGTCTTCCGATGCAAATGCCATCTTTCACGCCGTCAGGCAGACCCGTGACATGATAGACAAGCAGGTTCCGCAAATTATTCAAGAAACGCTCGAAACAAAATAGTCTGCCTTTCCCTTATTATGGCAAGGATATAACAGGAGACAGTGCCAGTGCACAGAAAAATACCGTAGTTATAAAAAATAAAAAGAAGAACAAAGGGGAGTACAGATGGGAAAAATAGCATTTGTCTTTCCGGGACAAGGTTCGCAAACGGTCGGAATGGGAAAAACTTTGGCTGAATCAGAAAACTTTGCCCGAGCTTATTTTGATAAAGCGGATGAAATTTTGGGATATTCCCTTTCCAAGATTATTTTTGAAGGTCCCCAAGAGGAACTGACGTTGACAGTGAACGCCCAACCCGCTTTGCTTACAACAAGCGTCGCTGTTTTGGAACTGTTCAAAAGGGCTGAAATTTTCCCCGACTACACCGCAGGGCACAGCTTGGGAGAGTATACGGCCCTTGTTTGTGCAGGTGCAATCTCTTTTGAGGATGCCGTTTATGTGGTGAGAAAACGGGGAGAGTTTATGGAAGAGGCCGTTCCGAACGGGGAAGGAACGATGGCCGCCGTCCTGGGCTTGGAGAGAAACATTTTGCACGAAGTAACCGAAGAGGTGAGTTCCGGGGGCCATCCGGTGCAAATGGCCAATATCAATTGCCCCGGGCAAATCGTTATTTCCGGTTCCAAAGAAGGCGTGGAACGGGCTTCGGCGAAGGCGAAAGAGGCGGGGGCAAAAAGGGTTCTGCCTCTAAACGTGAGCGGACCGTTCCACTCCCGGTTGATGGAACCGGCGGCAGAGAAACTCAAAAAAGAGCTCGATAAGATTGACATCAGGAAAGCAAACATTCCTGTCATTGCCAATGTATCCGCATCGGAGATGACAGAACCGGATGATATTAAGCATAAATTAATCCGGCAACTGTCTTCCCCCGTTCTGTGGGAGGATTCAGTACAAAAATTGATAGATTTGGGTGTCGATACATTCGTCGAAATCGGCCCCGGCAAAGTATTGTCCGGATTAATCAGAAAAATTGATCGCGCTGTCAAAACATACTCTGTTTCCGATCAAGAAACATTTGAAGCGGCAATTAAGAGTTTAAAGGAGAGGGTTTGATGAAATTAGAAGGATTGTGCGCCTTGGTTACGGGCGCTTCGCGGGGCATCGGCCGTGAAATAGCGCTTGAATTGGCACGACAAGGAGCAAATGTGGCCGTTAATTATGCGGGAAATGAAGCAAAAGCCCGCGAAACAGTGGAAGAAATAGAAAAGATGGGAAGGAAGGCTTTTGCCGTCAAAGCGGATGTAAGCAGCGCCGACGAAGTGTCGGAAATGGTAAAGAAAACGATAGCCGAGTTTGGCCGCCTCGACATTCTCGTTAATAATGCCGGGATAACGAAGGACAATTTATTAATGAGAATGAAAGAAGAAGAATGGGATGCGGTAATCGACACCAATTTGAAAGGTGTGTTCCTTTGCACAAAAGCGGTGACCCGGCAAATGATGAAACAAAGGAAGGGCCGGATCATCAATATTGCTTCCATTGTCGGCGTCAGCGGCAATGCGGGACAAGCGAATTATGTCGCCGCCAAAGCCGGCGTCATCGGTTTGACTAAAACAACCGCCAGGGAGCTCGCTTCCCGGGGAATCACCGTCAATGCGGTTGCTCCCGGCTTTATTTCCACTGATATGACAGATCAGTTGAGTGAAGAAATTAAAGCCGGAATGCTGAAGCAAATTCCCCTCGGACGCTTTGGAGAGCCCGGGGATGTTGCCAAAATGGTTGCCTTTTTGGCTTCTGATGATGCAGATTATATCACCGGCCAAACGATTCATATTGACGGCGGAATGGTCATGTCTTAATCATTGTTATATATTGTTAATTTTTAATAAATGATCAAATTTTGGAAAATAATGATGGTTTGTTCTTTCATTGTTTTTCCGAATCAACTATAATGGCTTGAGGGGAGGTGAACAAATATGGAAGATATCATGGAGCGTGTTACCAAGATCATCGTAGATCGCCTTGGGGTTGAAGAATCGCAAGTTACACCCGATGCATCTTTTAAAGATGATCTCGGCGCTGATTCATTGGATGTTGTTGAATTGGTTATGGAGTTGGAAGACCAGTTCGACATGGAAATCTCTGATGAGGAAGCCGAGAAAATTTCAACTGTCGGCGATGCGGTTAACTACATAAAAAGCAAGCTTTCATAAAATAGGTTGATGAACTGACGTTAGGCTGTCCTTACAGAGGGAGATGGCAATATCCGTATTCTATTACGAGATGCCCTTTTTAAGGACAGCCTCTTTACTTGAACAAATTTTTAAGAAAGAGCGCCACCGGTTTTTTTTTCTCCAATCGGTTCCGGCGGGTGCCGTCCGGATGCGGCGAGGGATGCTGCCAAAAGATATTTTGCGTTTTAGCGGATAATTACGTAAACTTTAATAGTGGTGTAAATTTAAAGTAAGGTGGTAGCTTTATGAGAAAAAACGGGGAGATAAAAACACAATTTGAAAAATTGCAAGATAAAATTGGAATTAAATTTTCCGATGAATCCCTTTTGATACAAGCTTTTACCCATTCATCATATGTGAATGAGCATCGGGACAAGCCCCACCGTGATAATGAGAGACTCGAATTTTTGGGTGATGCCGTGCTGGAGGTTACGATCTCCCACTTTCTTTACAAGCAATATCCGGAAATGAGTGAAGGGGAATTGACAAAATTGAGGGCGGCCATTGTCTGTGAACCCTCATTGGTTTCCTTTGCCAATGCTCTCTCATTCAGCGACTATGTCCTGCTGGGCAAAGGCGAGGAAATGACCGGGGGAAGAACGAGACCCTCCTTGTTGGCCGATGTCTTTGAGGCGTTTATTGGGGCGTTGTATTTGGATCAAGGCTTCGATGCTGTGTTTGCTTTTATGGAAAAACATGTATTTCCTAAAATCAAGAACGGTGCTTTTTCTCATGTGATGGATTATAAAAGCATGCTGCAGGAATTGGTCCAACGCGACGGTTCGGGAGAAATTGAATATAAAATTTTGCAGGAACGGGGTCCCGCCCATAACAGGGAATTTGTTTCCCAAGTGATCTTGAAAGGAAAGGAACTTGGAGTAGGCATGGGAAAATCAAAAAAAGAAGCGGAACAGAAAGCCGCTCAACGGGCATTGGAAAAATTAAAATCCCTGCCCAAATAAGGCGGATGCCGAGCTAAGGCTTTTTGATGTTTGGGAGGGAGAGAAAAAGCGTGTATTTAAAACGATTGGAAATCGTCGGTTTTAAGTCGTTTGCCGACCGCGTCGAGATCGAATTTGTTCCCGGGGTAACCGCCGTTGTCGGACCGAACGGGAGCGGAAAAAGCAATATCACCGATGCCATCCGCTGGGTTCTGGGCGAACAGTCGGCCAAATCATTGCGCGGTGCGAAAATGGAAGATATCATTTTCGCCGGCAGCGAAACGCGGAAACCGCTAAATTACGCTGAGGTTACATTAATCCTTGACAATGAAGATCAGTTTCTTCCTGTTGATTATCAAGAAGTGAGCGTAACGAGAAGGGTATTCCGCTCCGGAGAAAGTGAATTTCTCATTAATAAACAGCCTTGCCGTTTGCGTGATATAGTCGATCTGTTCATGGATTCGGGGGTTGGCCGGGAAGCATTCTCCATCATCAGCCAAGGCAAAGTGGAAGAAATCTTAAACAGCAAACCGGAAGACCGGCGGACGATTTTTGAAGAAGCGGCAGGAGTTTTAAAGTATAAAAACCGGAAGAAAAAAGCGGAAGAAAAACTGGCGGAGACGGAAGGAAATTTGGACCGGGTCAGCGATATCATTTTTGAACTTCAAAGCCAGCTTGAACCTTTGGAAAAGCAAGCTTCCGCAGCCAAAGATTTTTTACATAAAAAAGAAGAATTGGAACGATTTGAAGTTGCCCTTATCGCATATGAGATTGAACAACTGTACGACAAATGGAAAACATTGTCGGCCCATGTCGAAGAGCAGAAAAACAAAGAAATTGAATTGTCAGCGGAGATCCAGGCAAGAGAAGCAAAAATTGAAGAAGTCAGATGGAAAATACAGAATTTAGATGAAGGAATAAACGATTTGCAAGACAAATTGCTGTTGGCGAGTGAAGAATTGGAAAAATTGGAAGCCCGCAAGGAAGTATTAAAAGAAAGAAAAAGAAATGCCGAGCAAAGAAAAGCACAGCTTGAACAAACGATTCGCAATTTGTCGGTGAAAATTGCGGAACTTTCCGCACAGAAGGAAAGTCAGCAGGATATCGTCGGACGCCATGAACAAGAACACGCCGCTCTCAGAGACAGCCTTTCCGAAAAACGGAAAGTTCTGTCCCAATACAGCGAAAATATTAACGAGCAAATAGAAGCGTTAAAAAGTGATTATATTGAACTCCTCAATCAACAGGCCGCTTTAAAAAACGAATTGCAGAATATAGAACAACGAATCGCTCAAAATGAACATTTGGCCGGAAAACTGGAGAAGGAAAATGAAAAATATTTGGCGGAGCGGAATAACATTGAAAAGAAAAAAGCGGCGGTTTTGGAAGAATTGGCATTTGTGGGCGAACAGTTGGAAGAACAGATCCGCCTGTACAGAAATGAGCAACAGCTGCTGGATGAAGCGCGAAACAGCCTCAAGAAAAAAGAGCGTGTTTTGAATGAGTTGTTCCAGCAATTGCAAAAAATTAAATCCAGAAAAGACACGTTGCAGGAAATGGAAGATGAATATGCCGGGTTTTACCAGGGGGTAAGGGAGGTGCTTAAGGCGCGGAACGGCACATTGTCCGGCATTGAAGGAGCAGTGGCGGAACTGATTCAAGTGCCGAAAGAATATGAACGCGCCATTGAAACGGCCCTGTCCGGCTCCATGCAGCATATCGTTGTCGACATGGAGGAAAGCGCGAGGAAAGCAATCAGCTATTTAAAGGCAAACGGCTTCGGCCGGGCTACTTTTCTTCCTCTCGATGTCATCAAAGGAAAATATTTGTCCGATGCACAAAGAGCCGTCATTACCCGACACCCCTCCTATATAGGAATCGCCGCGGAATTAATCCATTATGACCGAAAATACAGCAATATAATGGAAAACCTCCTCGGAACGGTAGTCATTGCCCGCGATTTGCGGGGGGCAAATGAAATGGCCAAGGCCCTCCACTACCGTTTGCGCATCGTGACGGTTGAAGGCGATGTTGTCAATCCGGGCGGCTCCATGACCGGGGGCTCATACCGCGTGCAAACCTCTTCGCTGTTAAGCCGAAAAAACGAATTGGAACAACTGAAAAAACAGCTTGCGGAGATGGAGGAGAAAACTTCCGGACTGCGAGAAGAAGTACAGCAACTAAGAAATGAGATTGCCGTGCGCGAACAGAATTTGGAAAAATGCCGCGTAAAAGTGGAAGAACTTCGACTGAAAGAACAATCCGTCAAGGGACAATTGCACGAAACAGAGATTGAAGAAAAAGCAATCAACGAAAGATTGTCACTATATGATCTTGATAAAGAGCAGCTGAAGGAAGAATTAAATAATTTTGCCCATAAACGCGTCGAACTCCAAGAACAACTGCGCCATTGCGGCGAAAAGATTCAGCAACTTGAACGGGACATTTCGATGCTCAATAAGCGGAGAGAAACGCAAAAATCTTCAAAAGAAATGCTGGTTGAAGAGATCGGGGAGCTAAAAGTTCAAATTGCGGCCAAAACAGAGCAGCTTTCGCATGCAAAAGAAAAGTTGCAAACTCTGATTGGCGAACTGGAAGAACATAAAAAGAGAAAATCATGCGAAGAGGAACATTTGCGGGCGCTTATCCGTGACATCGATGGCCATTTGTCGGAAGAAGCGCGTTTGGAAGAAGATATTAAAGAAAAACTTGGCAACAAAAATGTTCTGATGGAACGGATCTCTTCGCTCCGGGCGGAACGTCTGCAGCTTTATACGGGCATAGAAGATGATGAATTGGAAGTCAAAGGTTTGAAAAAACAACATAAAGAGCTTTCCTCTGATTTAAAAGCGGATGAAGTCCAATTAAACAGGTTGGATGTAGAATTGGAAAATTTGCTCGCTCATTTGCGGGAAGAATATTTGCTCACTTTTGAAGGGGCAAAAGCGGAATACCCGCTCACCGTTTCCCCGGAAGAAGCAAGGGAAAAAGTCGAATCTCTCAAATTCGCCATCGAGGCGATGGGAACGGTCAATTTGGGTGCCATCGAAGAGTATGAGCGCGTGTCGCAACGATATGAATTTTTGCTTAAACAAAAAGAAGATTTGGAACAAGCCAAAGAGACTCTGTACAAAGTCATTAAGGAAATGGATGAGGAAGTAAAGAAACGGTTTGCCGGCACTTTTGACGGTGTCCGCCATCATTTCTGCCATGTTTTTCAAGTCTTATTCGGCGGAGGAAAGGCGGATTTGCGTCTGACGGAACCGGATGATCTTCTCAACACGGGCATTGACATTGTTGCCCAACCTCCGGGAAAGAAGTTGCAAAATCTGGGCCTTCTGTCCGGAGGAGAACGGGCTTTGACGGCCATTGCCCTGCTCTTTTCCATTTTGAAGGTGCGTCCCGTGCCATTCTGTATCTTGGACGAAGTGGAAGCGGCCTTGGATGAAGCGAACGTTGTCCGTTTCAGCCAATACTTAAAAAATTGCAGCGAAGAAACGCAATTTATCGTCATTACCCATCGCAAAGGAACGATGGAAGAGGCGGACGTCCTTTACGGCGTAACGATGCAGGAATCGGGAGTTTCGAAGCTTGTTTCCGTCCGTTTGGAAGATTCGAATGAATTTGTGCAACAATTATAAAAGGGAAGTGAACGTATGAGCTTTTTTAAAAAATTGAAGGAAACGATTACCCAACAAACGACTATCGTGACAGAAAAATTCAAAGAAGGTTTGGCGAAAACCCGTGAAAATTTTACCGACAGGGTCAATGAACTTGTCGCCCGCTATCGGAAAGTCGATGAAGAATTCTTTGAAGAACTGGAAGAAATCTTGATCGCGGCAGATGTCGGCTTTCATACTGTCATGGAATTGATTGATGAATTAAAATTTGAGGTGAAAAAACGGAAAATTCAAGACCCGGCAGAAGTGCAAAGCGTCATTTCCGAAAAGCTTGTCGAAATTTATCAAAAAGGGGACGACGCACCCGCCAAGTTGAATATCCGGGAAGGCGATTTGACGGTGATTCTTTTTGTCGGCGTAAACGGGGTCGGAAAGACAACAACTATCGGCAAGCTGGCACACCGCTTCAAGTCGGAAGGAAAAAAAGTTCTTTTGGCTGCGGGTGATACATTCCGTGCCGGAGCGATTGAACAGTTGGAAACGTGGGGAGAAAGAGTCGGCGTGGAAACAATTAAACATGCTCCCGGTTCTGATCCCGCCGCGGTGATATATGACGCCATTCATGCGGCCAAATCCAGAAAAGCGGATATATTGCTGTGTGATACGGCCGGGCGTTTGCAAAATAAAGTAAACTTGATGAAGGAACTGGCAAAAATAAAACGGGTGATTGAACGGGAGGTGCCGGGTGCGCCCCATGAAGTGCTCCTGGTTCTTGACGCCACGACGGGGCAAAATGCCCTTGTCCAGGCAAAAACATTTAAAGAAGCAACCGATGTGACGGGTATTGTGTTAACAAAGCTCGACGGGACGGCAAAAGGCGGAATAGTTCTTGCCATCCGCAATGAATTGAATATTCCCGTGAAACTTGTCGGACTGGGTGAAAAGTTGGACGATTTGCAAGAGTTTGATCCGAAGCAATATGTTTACGGATTGTTTGCCAATTTGATAGAAAAAGAAGAAGCCTCTTAAACAGCCGTTGTCATTTGTTAATCTGTATGGCATTTTGAAAGAGTGTCTGTGCGGACACTCTTTTTTTAAAAATGGTGCGGGCTATTTCAACATAAAAAACTACGTATTTGGCGGCCGTTCTTTTGTTTAAAGGAAGCTTGTACCGGATTTGCAGGCGCATATGGCTGCACATCCGGCAGTTTGTTTGCGGGAAGGGAACATTCTTGACAGAACCTGTTAGCGGGTGTACACTTTGTTTGTAAAGTCTTTTTACTTAACACAGGTGATGATCGATGCTTGAAAAGACAACCCGCATGAATTACTTATTTGATTTTTATCATTCGCTGTTGACCCCGAAACAGCGGAACTATATGTCCCTTTATTATCACGACGATTTGTCGCTCGGAGAAATTGCCGAGGAATATGGTGTCAGCCGGCAAGCGGTTTATGACAATATTAAACGGAGCGAGGCCATGCTGGAAGAATACGAAGAGAAGCTGTCGCTCTTTGAAAAATTTAAAAAGCGCACCATCATCTTGCAGAAAATGAAAGATATTTTAAACGAAAAACCTTTATCCCGGGAAGCTCTTTTAGAAGCGGTTGCCGAGCTGGAGAAATTAGACTAGGAGGTCCATATCTGATGGCTTTTGAAGGATTAGCCGACCGTCTGCAAAGCACGATGAGAAAAATCCGCGGAAAAGGCAAGGTTTCCGAAACGGATGTAAAAGAAATGATGCGGGAAGTCCGCCTTGCCCTTTTGGAAGCGGATGTAAACTTTAAGGTCGTAAAGCAATTTGTGAAAAAAGTCAGTGAACGAGCTGTTGGCCAGGAAGTCATGAAAAGTTTGACACCGGGTCAGCAGGTCATCAAAGTGGTCAAAGAAGAACTGACCGAATTAATGGGCGGAGAACAGAGCAAAATCGCCGTGGCGGCCCGTCCGCCGACCGTTGTGATGATGGTCGGTCTGCAAGGGGCGGGAAAAACGACGACAACGGGAAAGCTGGCCAATCTGCTTCGCAAAAAATATAACCGCAATCCCCTTCTTGTCGCTGCGGACATATATCGTCCAGCTGCCATTAAACAGTTGGAAACATTGGGACGTCAGCTCAATATGCCTGTGTTTTCCCTGGGCGATAAAGTCAGCCCTGTGGAGATTGCCAGGCAAGGAATTGCAAAGGCGAAGGAAGAACATTATGACTACGTGTTAATCGATACGGCAGGGCGTCTTCATATTGACGAAGAGATGATGGAAGAATTAAAGGAAATGAAAGAAGTCGCCAAGCCGGATGAAATTTTTCTCGTCGTCGATGCGATGACCGGACAGGATGCAGTCAATGTTGCCCAAAGCTTTAACGAACTGCTCGGTTTGACCGGAGTCATTTTGACAAAATTGGACGGGGACACCCGGGGCGGAGCTGCTTTGTCGATCCGGGCCGTTACCAATACTCCGATAAAATTTATCGGTGTCGGCGAAAAAATGGATGCTCTTGAAGTGTTTCATCCGGAACGGATGGCTTCCCGCATTTTGGGGATGGGCGATGTTTTAACTTTGATTGAAAAGGCCGAGGCGCAAGTGGACGAGGAAAAAGCGAAAGAATTGGAGAAAAAAATGCGAACCGCCTCCATCACGCTGGAAGATTTCCTCGATCAACTGAGACAACTCCGGCAAATGGGACCGCTTGAGGATCTGTTGAAAATGGTGCCCGGTTTTAATAAAATAAAAGGCCTTAACAATCTAAAAATAGATGAAAAACAACTTGTTCATGTGGAAGCGATTATCCAATCGATGACCAAAGAAGAAAGACTGAATCCGGAAATCATCAATGCGAGCCGGAAAAGAAGAATTGCCAAAGGGAGCGGCACTTCCATCCAAGAAGTCAACCGTCTCCTCAAACAGTTCGAAGATATGAAAAAAATGATGAAGCAAATGTCCGGAATGCAACAAAGAGGAAGGAAAAAAAGAGGCGGCTTCAAGTTTCCTTTCAACCCGTTTTAAAATAATAGCTGCCCACTTTATTGGGGAAAATTCAGGTGACAAGAAAAAAACCTTTACAAACCTTATTGACTTCTGTTAGTATAATTATCTGTGTGAAACTTTTCGGAGGTGTTTTTAAGTATGGCAGTAAGAATTCGTTTAAAACGCATGGGAGCCAAGAAAACTCCTTTTTACCGCATTGTAGTGGCAGACTCTCGTTCACCGCGTGATGGACGTTTTATTGAAACAATCGGAACTTACAATCCATTGACAGAGCCTGCGCAAATTGAAATTAACGAAGAGCTTGCTCTGAAATGGCTGCAAAACGGAGCCAAGCCTTCTGACACAGTTCGCAATCTTTTCTCGAAACAAGGAATTATGGAAAAATACCATCACTTAAAAAACAGCAAATAAGCGATCGGCGATGAAAGAGTTAATTGAAACATTAGTCAAACCCCTTGTTGACTTTCCGGAAGATGTGGAAGTTTTTGTTGCAAAGGAAAACGGCAATGAAATTTACCGCCTGAAATGCAACAAAAGCGACCTGGGGAAAGTAATTGGAAAGCAAGGGCGTGTCGCCAAAGCGATTCGAACTGTTGTCGCTGCAGCAGGTGCATCGCAAAAGAAAAAAGTTTTTGTGGAAATTATCGATTAATTTCTGCAGTTGCAATGAAGTGTCTGGCACTTTCGAAAAAAGGAAGGGAACCCCCTTCCTTTTTTCAACCCTTATTTTTCTCCCTTTCCGGGACAGCATTTTCATCTGGAAAAAGTTCAAACGCGGTTAGAAAAATGATAAAAAAGTGTTAAGATATTAACAAGGTTTTGAGCCGCATCGTTTTGCCGGCCCATTACCCTCTTCTTTTCCATGTTTAAAAGGCGCGGAACGAAATGTCTGCCCGGCTTCAACGTTTATTGGACATTGTTTTAAAATGGCGGGAAAAGTTTTTGGGTATGTTCAATGTGCAATGGGAGGTTCGTCAAGTTTGCAGATTATCCAAAATGTTGTTGTCAAACAAGTGTTGACGGAAAAAAGCAAGGCCGAACTCCTGCGTAAATACGAAGCAGCCCGTTTGCAGCTGCAAAAAGAAAAGGAACAGCTCCGTTTTGAAGCAAAAAGAATGGAAAAGACAAAAAAATTTCATCCGGCCAGCGTCAGAAAACATTTTGAAAAAGAAATACAAAATAGAGAAGAGAAGATCAAGCTTCTGGAATTTCAAATTGAACAATTGCATCTTCTTCCCCTCGGGAGCGAATTGAAGGAAGGGGAAGTACAGGCGTTGGTGGAAGTGGCTGTCGGAGATCGCTGGGAAGATATTGTCAAAAAGAAGACAATCATCATTAAAGACGGGATTGTATCCGAAATTCGGCAGGGGTGATGCGTATGGAAAAGTGGTTTAATGTCGGGAAAATTGTCAATACCCATGGAATCAAGGGGGAAGTCCGCGTCATTTCCGTGACCGATTTTCCCGAAGAGCGTTATGCAAAAGGCAGCCGGTTATATTTGTTTTTGCCCCGTAAAAAAGAGCCGGAGGAATTGATTGTCAAATCCCACCGGAAGCATAAAAACTTTGACTTGCTTACTTTTGAAGGCTATGACCACATCGATCAGGCGGAAAAATTGAAAGGCGGAATTTTGAAAGTTCATGAAAGCCAGCTGAGCCCTTTGGAAGAAGGAGAATTTTATTTTTATCAAATTATCGGTTGCGCGGTTTATACGACGGGAGGAGAAGAAATCGGGACTGTCAAAGAGATATTAACGCCGGGGGCAAATGACGTCTGGGTCGTCAAAAGTCCGGAAGGCAAGGAATACCTCATTCCTTATATTGAGCCGGTTGTGAAAAAAGTGGACATCGAGAAACGGATGATTGAAATCGAACCGATGGAAGGTTTGCTGTCATGATGAGAATTGACATTTTAACGTTGTTTCCCGAGATGTTCACCGGTGTTCTCGGCAGTTCCATTTTGAAGCGGGCGCAAGAACAGGACGCGGTCACCTACAATGTTGTGAATTTTCGTGAATATGCGGACAACAAACATAAAACGGTTGATGACTACCCGTATGGCGGCGGGGCCGGCATGGTATTGAAGCCGCAGCCGATCTTTGATGCCGTAGCCGATATCAAGGAAAAGGCAGGGGCCACAAACCCGAGAATCATTCTGCTCTGTCCCCAAGGGAGGACATATAATCAAAAAATAGCCGAGGAATTGGCAAAAGAAAAACATTTAATTCTCATTTGCGGACATTATGAAGGGTATGATGAAAGAATCAGAACGTATTTAGCGACGGATGAAATTTCGATCGGCGATTACGTTCTGACAGGCGGCGAATTGGCCGCCATGGTGGTCATTGACAGCGTCGTCCGCTTGTTGCCCGGAGTGCTCGGAAATGAGGAATCGCACCGGAAAGACTCATTCAGCACGGGGTTTCTCGAACATCCCCATTATACGCGTCCGGCGGATTTTCGCGGCATGAAGGTTCCCGAGGTGCTTTTATCGGGAAACCACCGTTTGATTGCCGAATGGCGGGAAAAAGAGGCATTGAGGCGAACGCTTGAGAGGCGCCCCGACTTGTTGGAAAAAATTGAGCTGACAGAACAGCAGAAAAAATGGTTGAGCGAGTTCGGGAAAAAGAACTGACCCTTCCGGCTGTTTTCCTTATTCGTTGAGAGATGAACTTTTTATTGCAAAATAACGGTGAATGGCTTGAACGAGCAAAAAATTTATGATATGATTTTTTTTGTGACTCGGGCGAATTTGGCCCGAGTTTGAAAACGATGTTCCGCTGCATAAAAGATGTCCGGTATGCATGAGCATCTGTTGGAAGGAGTTGAAAACGATGCAACAATTGATTCATGAAATCACAAAAGACCAGCTCCGCACAGACCTTCCCGATTTTCGTCCCGGTGATACTGTCCGGGTGCATGTAAAGGTTGTAGAGGGGTCGCGCGAGCGTATCCAAGTATTTGAAGGTGTTGTGATTAAGCGTCGTGGCGGTGGAATCAGCGAAACTTTCACTGTGCGTAAAATTTCCTACGGCGTTGGTGTTGAACGCACATTCCCGCTTCATACACCAAAAATCGCTAAAATCGAAGTTGTCCGCCGCGGTAAAGTGCGCCGTGCAAAACTTTACTATTTGCGCAATCTGCGCGGTAAAAAGGCGCGTATCAAAGAAATCATCTAATAGTTTGAATGCAAAAGGGGCTTGGCTATCAGGCTCCTTTTTTCACTGTTAAAATATATTAAACATTTTTACACTGCATGCCGTGTAAAAGTGGCGGGCAATTCTTCAAACGTTCTGTTTGGCATGTCGCAGAATTGCTACAGTTTTGTGAACGATTCCGGACAGCAGTGATTATAAAGACAAAAATACATAACGTTCTAAAAAAAAGTTGTAAAATAAAAGTATCAAGTTTTAAAATGCCGGAACCGGACGGTTATTTTCGGTTGGAAAAAGATTTTTTGTTGACTCTTGCAGTGGAATGGTGGGGGTAATGAAGTGGCAAAAGTCAAGAAAAATGAATTTTGGGAATTGGTGAAGGTCATTGCCGTCGCTTTAATTCTTGCCATGTTGTTGCGGTATTTTTTGCTGACGCCGATTGTCGTTGACGGCTCTTCCATGATGCCGACGCTTCATGACAGCGATAAAATGCTCGTTAATAAACTCACGTACAAATTCAGGGAACCTGAACGTTTCGATATCGTTGTATTTCACGCTCCAGAAGGGAAAGATTACATAAAAAGAGTCATCGGTCTGCCCGGCGACAGGATCGAATATAAAAATGACACTTTGTACGTGAATGGAATACCGTATGAAGAACCTTATTTGGAAGAATACAAGAATGAATTGATTGACGGCCCGCTTACAGAACCGTTTACGCTCGAAGAAGTAACCGGATATGAGACAGTGCCCGAGGGACATTTGTTTGTCATGGGGGATAACAGAAGATACAGCAAGGACAGCCGCCATATCGGCTGCATCCCAATCGATGAAGTGATAGGGACAACGAGACTGGTCATCTGGCCCTTAAAAAATATCCGGATGGTTGAATAGACCGGATATTAATAATTATAGAGGAAAGGGGGATGTGGGCGATGACAATCCAATGGTTTCCCGGTCATATGGCAAAAGCCCGCAGACAAGTAGAAGAAAAATTAAAACTGGTAGATATTGTTTTTGAACTGCTCGATGCGAGAATCCCCTTTTCTTCCCGAAATCCGATGATCGATGAAATCATCGGCGCCAAACCGCGGCTCATCCTTTTAAATAAGGAAGACATGGCCGATCGGGCCGTCACCGGGGAATGGGTGCAATTTTACCGGAAAAAAGGATTAGCGGCCCTACCTGTCAATTCCCGGACAGGCGAGGGAACAAAACAGATTGTCGCTGCTGCGCAAGAAGTGCTCAAAGAAAAACTGGAACGCCTGCGGCGGAAAGGGGTAAGACCGAGGGCGATACGGGCGATGATTGTCGGGATTCCCAATGTCGGCAAATCTACGTTAATCAACCGTCTTGCCGGCAAAAATATTGCCAAAACGGGGAATGTCCCTGGCGTGACAAAAGCCCAGCAATGGATTAAGGTTGGCCGCACCCTTGAACTTCTGGACACTCCGGGTATTTTGTGGCCGAAATTTGAAGATCAAGAGACAGGATATAAATTGGCTTTGACGGGTGCGATCAAAGACACGATTTTGGATTTGCAGGATATTTGCGTATTCGGGCTCCGGTTTTTAATCGAACATTATCCCCGTCAACTGATTGAACGCTATCAACTCGAAGAAATCCCGGCCGACATCGTTCGATTGTTTGATGAAATCGGCAAACGCCGGGGCTGCTTGACGGGAGGCGGCGAAATCGATTATGACAAAGTGGCCGAACTCGTCATTCGCGAAATAAGAAACATCCAGTTCGGACCGATTTCTTTTGAAAGACCGGCTGATTTTAAGGACAGCTGACCGGCTGTTTGAACCATTTGGCGGAGCTTCAGAAGACAATTGAGGAGTTTTAAAAGTGGAAAAATTGACGATTAAAGAGATAGAAAAAAAACTGCAAACGATAAAAGATCAGAACGATCCTTTTTTTCAAGCCATAAAAAATGACGGCCGAAAAGGAGTCCAACGCCTCTTAACAAGGTGGCAAAAAAATTATGAACTGAAAAAACAGGCTGAGGCAAAATTTCATGAAATGTGCCGGTTTGAACGCCGGTTGAGAGAAGAAGGATTTTCGCTCATTGCCGGCATCGATGAGGCAGGCAGGGGGCCGCTTGTCGGGCCGGTTGTTGCCGCAGCCGTCATCCTGCCTGAGACATTTGACCTAATAGGCGTGAATGATTCCAAAAAATTGACCCCCCGCCAAAGGGAAGAACTTTACGGGAAGATTTGCGGGCAGGCCGTGGCTGTCGGCGTCGGGATTATTGAAGCGGATGAAATAGACCGCCTGAATATATTTGAAGCTACAAAGAAAGCAATGCTGACAGCGGTAAATAATTTATCGGTTGCCCCTGATTATCTCTTGATAGATGCAGTTCAACTCCATACCCCCTACCCGTCGGAATCGATAGTCAAAGGTGACAGTCGCAGCATTTCCATTGCGGCGGCATCGATCGTTGCCAAAGTGACAAGAGACCGCATCATGTTGGAGTTGGACAAAAAATTTCCCCAATACCAATTTGCGAAAAATATGGGGTACGGCACCAAGGAACATATAGAGGCGATTAAAAAATACGGCATAACCCCTTACCACCGGAGAAGTTTTGCGCCGGTAAAAGATTATTGCAATTGAAATGTAGTTATTTTCATCGTATAGTAAACGCTTTCATTTTTATTTTCCATTCAATTGGCGCAACCGGCGGAGAAGGAAATTTCCCGGGATTTTTTCAGCCCTTCAGGCAGTTTGTTAAGTGGCTTTTTTTGTATCTTGGACAAAAACGGCATGTGGCCAAGGGTTATAATGTTAGCTATGTTTATTATCATAAATATAAGATTCTTGAATATGTTTTAGTAGACAAGGATAGGACGGTTTTATAAAATAAAATAAATTCTATTTTTTTACAGTTTTAACATTTTAAAACACAAACACATAGCTGGCACTGATTTGTCCTTGTCGTCTAACAGTTTTTGAAAGTCGAGGGAGGAAGGAATATGAATATCCATGAATATCAGGGAAAAGAAATTTTAAGGAATTTTGGCGTCCCCGTTCCCGAGGGAAGGGTGGCTTTCACGCCGGAAGAAGCGGTGCAGGCGGCCAGGGAGTTGGCGTCGGACATATGGGTCGTTAAAGCGCAAATTCATGCCGGCGGCCGCGGCAAAGCGGGGGGCGTTAAAATTGCCAAAAGTCTCGACGAGGTGAAAACGCACGCGGAAAGCCTGTTGGGAAAAAAGTTGGTCACACATCAGACAGGTCCTGATGGAAAAGAGGTCAAACGTCTTTTAATAGAAGAAGGCTGCAAAATTGAAAAGGAATATTATATCGGGCTCGTTCTGGACCGCTCCATATCCCGCGTTGTTTTGATGGCATCGGAAGAGGGCGGGACGGATATCGAAGAAGTGGCGGCTAAAACGCCTGAAAAAATCTTCAAGGAGATTATTGATCCTGCGGTGGGCCTCCTTCCTTTCCAAGCGCGCCGGCTGGCCTTTAACATCAATATCCCCAAACATTTGCTCAATCAGGTGGCAGATTTCATGTTGAAATTGTATCAAGTTTATATTGAAAAAGATTGTACGATCGCCGAAATCAACCCGTTGGTTTGCACGTCGGACGGGAAACTGTTGGCGCTTGATGCAAAGCTGAATTTTGACGAGAACGCCCTTTACCGCAATGAGGACATCTTGCAATACCGCGATCTCGATGAAGAAGATCCGAAAGAGTTGGAAGCATCCAAACACGGTTTAAGCTATGTTTCTTTGGACGGAAATATCGGCTGTATGGTAAACGGCGCCGGACTGGCGATGGCGACGATGGACATCATTAAATATTACGGCGGCGAACCGGCCAACTTCCTTGACGTGGGAGGCGGCGCAACGGCTGAAAAGGTTACCGAAGCATTTAAAATAATTTTGTCGGATTCGAAAGTGAAAGGCATTTTCGTGAATATTTTCGGCGGAATCATGAAGTGCGATACGATTGCGACAGGAATCGTTGAAGCGGCCAAGCAGGTTGGCATCAATGTTCCTCTGGTTGTCCGGCTCGAGGGAACAAATGTGGAATTAGGGAAAAAAATTCTGGCCCAGTCGGATTTACATATCGTGCCGGCTGAATCAATGGCTGACGGCGCGCAAAAAATTGTCTCATTAGTGAAGACGGTTTGAGGAAAATTAAACGTTTTTTCGCCACGAATGGACCGTTTGAAAAAAATAGGTTGATAGAGAAGAAAGGGGAATGGTCGTTGAGTATTCTTGTCAATAAAGATACAAAGGTGATTGTCCAGGGAATTACCGGTTCTGCGGCCCGTTTTCATACGAAGCAAATGCTGGATTACGGAACAAAAATCGTCGGCGGTACATCTCCCGGCAAAGGGGGGCTGGAAGTCGAAGGCGTTCCGGTGTTCAACACTGTCCGGGAAGCAGTCGATGCGACCGGAGCGACGGCATCGGTCATATATGTGCCGGCGCCGTTTGCGGCGGATGCCATTTTGGAAGCGGTGGAAGCAGAACTTGATCTGGTCGTCTGCATTACGGAGCATATTCCTGTCCTCGACATGGTCAAGGTAAAAAGATATATGGAAGGAAAGAAAACAAAACTAATTGGACCAAATTGTCCGGGAATTATCACCGCTGAAGAATGCAAAATCGGCATCATGCCAGGGTACATTCATAGAAAAGGCCATATCGGCGTCGTTTCCCGTTCAGGGACTTTGACATATGAGGCTGTGCACCAGTTGACACAAGCGGGAATCGGACAGACAACGGCAGTCGGCATCGGCGGGGACCCGGTTCACGGATTAAGTTTTATCGATGTGTTAAAAGCTTTTAATGAAGACCCGGAAACATATGCGGTCATCATGATCGGCGAAATTGGCGGAAATGCCGAGGAAGAAGCGGCAAGATGGGTGAAAGAACATATGAAAAAGCCGGTCGTCGGTTTTATCGGCGGACGGACCGCCCCGCCGGGGAAAAGAATGGGGCATGCGGGAGCAATCATTTCCAGCGGTGTCGGTACGGCGGAGGAAAAAATTCGCATCATGAATGATTGTGGAATTCAAGTGGCCCCCTCACCTGCGGAAATCGGAGATACGCTGATTAAAGTTTTGAAAGAGAAAGGCCTTTACGAAAAATGCAAAAATCTGTAAGAATGCACTTGCAAATCATCCTTCCTTTCACGGAAGGATGATTGTTCTTTTATTTTTTTCCAAAAAAACTTGCAAGGAAGTTTATTTCATGGTTTTATTTTAATAACCATAAAACATTTTGTATTATGTGAAATAATGAGCAACTAAAAAGAGGAGGAAAGTATGTGGAACCGTTTAGGAAGAAACTCGTTCATTTGCACCATTGCCGGGCCGCGGGATGGAAAACCATCTATTTTTTATTAAAACACGATCCAAAACTTCAATCCTTCGAGTTTTCTTTCCTCAAAAAAGCTTTACCCGCCTTGTCTGATTCTGCTATCCGCTCCCTCTATGAAGATCTCCACTCCGAATCGCTCAGGAATCGAATCTCCCGCTATCAGGAAGAAGAGGTGCATATCATCACATTTTTTGATCGGGATTATCCCGAGTATCTCAGAGAAATACATCAGCCTCCGTGGGTTTTGTATGGAAAGGGTAAACGGGAATTGCTCGGAAGGAAATTGAAACTTGCGGTCGTGGGTTCGCGCAAGGCCACGGAATATGGAAAAAGAGCGATTGAAGCCTTATTTCCCGGATTAATTGAACGGGGAGTTCTAATCGTCAGCGGATTGGCGAAAGGGATAGACGCCGTCGCCCATCGCACTGCCGTTAAATACGGAGGTGAAACGATCGCTGTCATTGCCGGCGGATTAAATCATATTTATCCGGAGGAAAATAAGGGATTGGCCGCTCATTTGATGGAAGAACATCTCGTCATTTCCGAGTATCCTCCTGATACAAAGCCGCTCAAATGGCAATTTCCGATGCGGAACCGGATCATCAGCGGTTTGAGCCGGGGGACTCTCGTCGTTGAGGCCCAAGCAAGGAGCGGTTCTTTGATTACAGCAAATTTTGCCGTGCAGGAAGGAAGGGAAGTGTTTGCCTTGCCGGGAAATATATTCAGTTCCAATTCAGAGGGGACAAATGAATTGATTCAACAAGGGGCAAAGCTTGTGCGCAACTGTGAAGATATTCTCGAAGAATTCCTTTATTGAGTGCATGTTAGAAAAAACTTCATCCGGCCGGTGACAATGTCCAGTGATAAAATGCCGGATACGAACGGCAAAAATCAATGGACTTTTTAACAAATATTAAGATATTTAATAAAAAAGGTTGAAATTATTTTTAAACTGTTATACATTTTGCAACAGATGCCCAAAAATTTGGCTTGGTTCTTGGTCGGGCAAACTTGTTTGAAACAGCTGTTTCGTCTTGAACAATTGACAATTGTGTTTTGTTCGTACAATAATAGTGAATATTCATCCGCTGAAAAATTATTTGATGATGGCAAAAAAATAGTGATGATTTGATAATGGGACTTATTTTCGGAAAAATCTTGGGAAAAGGGATTTGAATAATCAGTTTGAAAGAAAAATAATATGAAAGACACATTTTAAGGGTTTAAACAGTAAGGATATTCATGATAGTTTCATTAAGCAATATCCTTCTTAAGGAGGACAATAGATGTCAGATTTTTTGGTTATCGTAGAATCGCCTGCAAAGGCTAAAACAATAGAACGTTATTTGGGCAAAAAATACACGGTGAAAGCATCAATGGGCCATATTCGCGATCTTCCCAAAAGCCAAATGGGGATCGATTTTGAAAACAATTATAAGCCCAAATATATTACCATCCGGGGGAAAGGACCCATTTTAAAGGAACTGAAGGCTGCGGCGAAAAAAGCCAAGAAGGTTTTTCTGGCTGCGGACCCGGACCGTGAAGGGGAAGCGATTGCCTGGCATTTGGCAAACAGCCTGGAGCTTGATATAAATTCCAAATGCCGGGTTGTCTTTAATGAAATTACAGAAGACGCTATTAAAGAGTCGTTCAAACATCCCCGTTCGATTAACATGGATTTGGTAAACGCGCAGCAGGCCAGACGAATTTTGGACAGGGCCGTTGGATACAGCATCAGCCCATTATTATGGAAGAAAGTGAAAAAGGGCTTGAGCGCCGGAAGAGTGCAATCAGTAGCCGTCAGGCTCATTATTGACCGCGAAAAAGAAATAAACGAGTTTAAACAAGAAGAATATTGGACGGTAACCGGCCGGTTTTTAAAAGGGAAGACGGTGTTTGAAGCCGAACTGTACGGTTATGCCGGGGAAAAGAACACGGAAAAAATTGAATTAAAATCTGAAGAAGATGTCAAGGCGGTTTTGGAAAAGATTGACGGCAACGAGTTTAAAATTGTCAGAGTTTCCAAAAAGGAAAGGAAACGTAATCCTGCTCCTCCGTTTACAACTTCTTCTCTTCAGCAAGAAGCGGCCAGGAAGTTGAATTTCCGGGCGAAAAAAACGATGACTCTGGCCCAGCAGCTTTATGAAGGAATCGATTTGGGCAAGGAAGGAACAATCGGTCTCATTACCTATATGAGAACAGATTCGACAAGAATTTCTGAAACCGCACGCAAAGAGGCTGCCGCCTATATTGAATCAACATTCGGAAAAGAATATCTTTATACACAAAAGCGGCCGGAGAAAAAAGCAAACAACGCCCAAGATGCCCATGAAGCGATACGACCGACAAGTGTCATGAGGGATCCTGACAGCATTAAAGAATATTTGACCAGGGATCAGCTGCGTTTGTACCGCTTAATTTGGGAACGATTTGTGGCAAGCCAAATGGCTCCTGCCGTCATGGACACGATGAGCGTTGATTTGCAGAACGGAGATATTGTATTCCGCGCAACGGGCTCGAAAATAAAGTTTCCAGGTTTTATGAAAGTTTACGTTGAAGGAACAGACGATAACAATTCGGAAGAGAAGAAAAAGAACAATATGCTTCCGGAACTGAATGAAGGGGATATTGTCATTAAGAAGGATTTGGAGCCCAAGCAGCATTTCACGCAACCGCCTCCCCGTTATACGGAAGCCAGGCTTGTAAAAACTCTTGAGGAGTTGGGCATCGGAAGGCCGTCCACTTATGCTCCGACCATTGATACGATTCAAAAAAGGGGCTATGTGGCTTTAGAAAATAAACGTTTTGTCCCGACGGAATTGGGCGAAGTTGTTGTCAATTTAATGAAGGAATACTTCCCTGATATTATCGATATAGAATTTACCGCCCAGATGGAAAAAAACTTGGATAATATTGAAGAAGGCAAGGTTCAATGGGTCTCGGTCGTCGATGATTTTTACCGGAAATTTTCAAAAGACTTGGAAGTGGCTGAGAAAGAAATAGAGAAAATTGAGATTAAAGATGAGCCGGCGGGAGAAGATTGCGAACTGTGCGGCCATCCGATGGTTTATAAAATGGGGAGATACGGAAAATTCATGGCGTGCAGCAATTTTCCCGAGTGTCGCAATACAAAGCCGATTGTAAAGCAAATGGGTGTAAAATGTCCCAAATGCGGCGAAGGCAACATTGTTGAGAGAAAAAGCAAGAAGCGCAGGGTCTTCTACGGGTGCGACCGTTATCCGCAGTGCGATTTTGTCTCCTGGGATAAACCGATACCCCGCAAGTGCCCGAAATGTGAAGGCCTTCTTGTTGAAAAGAAGGCAAAGAAAGGCGTGCGGATTCAATGCGTCAATTGCGATTACACGGAAGATCCGTCATGATAAGGGTGAGTTGTATACTCACTCTTTTATCTTGTCTTTCCTTCAGCTTTTTTTGGTATGAATCATCAAAAAATGGTAAAGTTGATAATGGATAATCTGTCTAAGACAAAGGCGGCGTGAAGAAAATGGGCAAACGTTCCAATATTTCAAAGAAAGGGGTGTTAGCCGTGACGGCCAAAATCATAAATGTAGTCGGCGCCGGTTTGGCCGGAAGCGAGGCGGCTTGGCAAATAGCCAACCGCGGTTTGAAAGTGCGGTTATATGAGATGCGGCCGAAAAAACAAACTCCGGCACATCATACGGACAAATTTGCTGAACTGGTATGCAGCAACTCTTTGCGCGCCAGCGCTTTGACAAATGCCGTCGGCCTTCTAAAAGAGGAAATGAGAAAATTAAATTCGTTGATTATCCGCGCCGCGGACGCCTGCGCTGTTCCGGCGGGAGGAGCTCTGGCCGTTGATCGCAGTCAATTTTCCGCTTATGTTACGGAAAGTCTGGAAAATCATCCCCACGTGACTGTGGTCAGAGAAGAAGTGACGGAAATACCGAATGGGTTAACCGTCATTGCCACCGGTCCGCTCACTAGTGACGTTTTGTCTCAAAAAATAAAAGAATTGACCGGTGAGGAATATTTGTATTTTTACGATGCGGCGGCTCCGATCGTTGCCAAAGACAGCATCAACATGGATAAAGTTTATTTAAAATCCCGTTATGACAAAGGGGAGGCCGCTTATTTAAACTGCCCGATGACGGAGGAAGAATTTGAGCGCTTTTATGAAGCTCTGCTCGCTGCGGAAAGAGTGGAGTTAAAAGAGTTCGAGAAAGAAATTTATTTTGAAGGGTGCATGCCTATTGAAGTGATGGCACAACGAGGCAAAAAAACCCTGCTGTTCGGGCCTTTAAAGCCGGTTGGTCTTGAAGACCCGCGCACCGGCAAACGTCCTTACGCTGTTGTCCAACTCAGACAGGATGATGCTGCCGGCACTCTATACAATATTGTCGGCTTTCAAACAAACTTGAAATGGGGCGAGCAAAAGAAAGTAATCCGCCTGATCCCCGGCCTCGAAAATGCGGAAATTGTCAGATACGGCGTGATGCACAGAAACACATTTATTAATTCTCCAAAACTGCTGAAAGCGACATATCAATTTGCAGGCAGAAAGGATTTGTTTTTTGCCGGGCAAATAACCGGTGTCGAAGGATATGTTGAGTCAGCCGCGAGCGGGCTCGTTGCCGGAATCAATGCGGCGCGTTTGGCACAAGGGAAAGAGCCGGTGCAATTCCCTCCGGAAACGGCTGTCGGCAGTTTGGCTCACTATATTACATCGGCCAATGAAAAGCATTTCCAGCCGATGAATGTGAACTTCGGCCTGTTCCCTGAGTTGCCGGTTCATACGAAAGGGAAAAAAGAAAGAGCGGAAAAATACGCTGAACGGGCCTTGTTAACAATTCAGAACTTTGTGAATAATTTATAAAATTTATTGATTGATGGCGCAAAGTATGTTACTATTTAGTAGCTTTCATCATGGCGAAATGAACATCTCGCCGCCATGATGTTTAAATATGCGGTTCTGTGCGAAAAAAATGTCGAATTTTGACGCGAATGTTGTGTACATACAAAATGAACCTTTATAATAGATCGTGATACGCCCATCATTTAACAGTCTTTGTGATGAAAAACACAACTCATGAACCTTTCATCTGTATCATATCTTCAATATTAAAAAGAGCCGGAAGGGACGGCAGTATTTATTGAGAGCCTCGGTTTCGGAAAGAGGTGTTCACATGGCGGCCGGGATTTTAAATCATTATTGCAAATTATTTATGCAATATTTGCAGATTGAGCGCAATTATTCGCCCCATACGGTTCAAAGTTACCAGCGGGACATCAATGATTTCATTTTGTTCATGTCTGAACAAGCCATAGACAGTTTTCAAGAGGTAAATGCACATGATGTTCGTTTGTATTTGACGAAACTCTTCAACCATAAGTTTGCCAGGACTTCAGTTGCCAGGAAAATATCAAGCATGCGCAGTTTTTACAAGTTTTTAATGAGGGAAAAATTTGTTGAAGATAATCCCTTTGCCCAAGTATCGATACCGAAAGCGCAGAAACGTTTGCCTGACTTTTTTTATGAGGAAGAAATTTCCGCCCTATTTGACGTCTGTGACGACGGCACTCCTATCGGGCAACGAAACAAGGTCATTTTGGAGATTCTTTATGCGACCGGAATTCGTGTCAGCGAATGCTGCGGAATCCGCTTGCATGATATTGATATGTTTCTGTCGACCATCTTAATCCGTGGAAAAGGCAAAAAGGAACGGTACGTGCCGTTTGGCAGTTTTGCTCATGATGCGCTGGAGAAATACATAAATGATGGCCGCAAAGAGATCATGGCCCGTTATCAAAAAGATCATGATTTTCTCCTTGTCAATGCGAGAGGAGGCCCACTGACTCCGAGGGGTTTGAGGGATATATTGGCGCGGATGATTGAAAAATCGGCTTTAAACGGAAACATTTACCCTCATAAGATCAGGCATTCTTTCGCGACCCATCTGCTGAACAATGGCGCCGATTTGCGCGCGGTGCAGGAATTATTGGGACATTCTTCTTTGTCCTCTACGCAGGTCTATACACATGTGTCAAAAGAATTCTTGCGAAAGACTTACATGGAACATCATCCGCGGGCATAGTTCCGTTAAGGAGGGAATGGTGTGGATCAATTTCACGCAACGACGATATTTGCCATACGGCATAAAGGTCAGTGTGCAATGGCCGGAGACGGCCAGGTAACGTTTGGTAATGCCGTAGTCATGAAGCATACGGCCAGAAAAGTCCGCAAATTGTTTAACGGCAAAGTGCTGGCCGGATTTGCCGGTTCGGTGGCCGATGCATTTACGCTTTTTGAAATGTTTGAGGGCAAACTGGAAGAGTTCAATGGAAATTTGCAGAGAGCTGCCGTTGAATTGGCCAAAGAATGGAGACGGGACAAAATTTTGCGGCGGCTGGAGGCTCTGCTCATTGTCATGGATAAAGACAGCCTTCTTCTTATCTCCGGAACCGGCGAAGTCATCGAACCTGACGACGGAATTTTGGCAATCGGTTCGGGCGGAAATTACGCCCTGTCCGCAGGAAGGGCATTAAAGAGGCATGCCGGTGATAATATGTCTGCAAAAGAGATCGCGCAAGCAGCTTTGGAAATCGCTTCGGAAATATGTGTGTATACGAACAGCCATATCGTGGTGGAAGAATTATAAAGGAGGGTCAGCTGTTGTTAAAAGGTATGGAATTGACCCCGCGGCAAATCGTCGAACGACTCGATCAATTTATCGTCGGTCAAGATGAAGCAAAAAGATCCGTTGCCATTGCCCTCAGAAACAGATACAGACGCAGCTTGCTTGATGACAAGCTTAAAGATGAAGTAACGCCGAAAAATATATTGATGATCGGTCCGACAGGCGTTGGAAAAACAGAAATAGCGAGACGATTGGCAAAAATAGTCAATGCCCCTTTTGTAAAAGTGGAGGCAACAAAATTTACTGAAGTCGGTTATGTCGGCCGTGATGTGGAATCCATGGTCAGGGATTTAGTGGAGACGTCCGTTCGTCTTGTCAAACAAGAAAAAATGCAAAACGTCAGGGAACGGGCCGAGAAAAATGCGAATAAGCGTCTGGTGGAATTGCTCGTCCCCTCGAGAAAAAAGGCGGAAACGTACCGCAATCCGTTTGAGATGCTTTTCGGGGGAACCTCCGACCGCTCTGAGCAGCCGGGAGAAACGATAGACGACGCGGATTTGCGGGAAAGAAGAAGGATCGTCAGTGAAAAACTGGCCCGGGGCGAACTGGAAAATGAAATTGTCACTGTCGAAGTGGAAGAACAACAACCGTCGATGTTTGATCTCCTCCAAGGCTCGGGATTGGAGCAAATGGGAATGAGTATGCAAGACGCTTTGAGCGGTTTAATTCCCAAGAGAAGAAAGAAGAGAAAGGTTACGGTCAAAGAAGCTCGGAAAATTTTGACAAACGAAGAAGCCTCAAAGCTCATTGATATGGATGAAGTGACGGAGGAAGCGATTCACCGCGCGGAAGAATCAGGGATTATTTTCATAGATGAAATTGATAAAATTGCGAGCCGCAACGGCGGGGGTTCTACTGCTGATGTTTCGAGGGAAGGGGTGCAGCGGGATATCCTGCCGGTAGTGGAAGGGTGCACCGTTGTGACAAAATATGGTCCTGTTAAAACCGACCATATCTTGTTTATTGCCGCAGGTGCTTTCCACATGGCTAAACCGTCCGATTTAATTCCCGAGCTCCAAGGACGCTTCCCGATCCGTGTTGAGTTAAAAAAGCTGACCGTAGATGACTTTTACAGAATTCTCGTTGAACCTGACAATGCATTGATAAAACAATATCAAGCTTTATTGGCAACGGAAGGTATAAAAATAGAATTTTCAGACGATGCTATTCGTAGGATCGCCGAATTTGCCTACGAAGTGAACCAAAACACGGATAATATCGGCGCTAGAAGGCTCCACACCATACTCGAGAAACTCCTTGAAGATATATCGTTTGAAGCCCCGGATATCGGAATGGGGACCATCACGATTACGCCGAAGTATGTGGAGGAAAAACTGGGGGCAATTTCGAAAGACAAAGATTTAAGCCGCTACATTTTGTAAAACATGATCAATAAAACCACCGAAATACACAGAATAAGCTGCAACAGTATCAGTTCAACTTTGCAATGGTTACAGCAAATTAGGAGGAAGAAAAGATGGATTTACTGTCAAAGACGAGAAAGATAAATGCATTGTTGCAAAAATCAGCTGGTAAACCTGTTAATTTCAAAGAAATGTCTGAAACTTTAAGTGAAGTCATTAATGCCAATATTTTTATTGTCAGCCGCAGAGGGAAATTGCTCGGCTATGCATTGCATCAAAACATTGAAAATGAACGCATGAAAAAGATGCTTGAAGAACGGCAGTTTCCCGAAGATTATACAAACATTTTATTTAATGTACATGAGACTTCTCCCAATTTGGACATTAACAGCGAATATACGGCTTTCCCGAAAGAAAATAAAGAATTGTTCCAAAGCGGCTTAACGACAATTGTCCCCGTTATCGGCGGCGGTGAGCGTCTCGCCACTCTGATATTGGCAAGGCTCGGCGAGGAGTTTCAAGATGATGAATTGATTCTCGCTGAGTACGGGGCCACTGTTGTCGGAATGGAAATACTCAGGGAAAAAGCGGAAGAAATTGAAGAAGAAGCAAGAAGCAAGGCTGTCGTGCAAATGGCTATCAGCTCATTGTCTTACAGCGAGTTGGAAGCGATCGAACATATTTTTGAAGAATTGAATGGTACGGAAGGATTGCTTGTTGCTTCGAAAGTTGCCGACCGGGTCGGCATTACCCGTTCCGTGATAGTAAATGCCCTGAGAAAACTGGAAAGTGCCGGTGTTATCGAATCCCGTTCCCTCGGCATGAAAGGTACTTATATTAAAGTACTGAATGACAAGTTTCTCGAAGAACTTGACAGGCTGAAATCGAGCTGATTTATTCAATTGGGGTTGTCTCAAAAGTCACTTTATGTGACTTTTGAGACAACCCCTTTCCCTTTTTATATGGAAGGGGGATGCGACGAGTTGGGATGGAGGTTTGTTTCCGGCGGGGGAGTTTTGGGGAATCGGTCCGGTTCGTAGGCTGGTATATAGGGTTGGGGTTCAATCGGGACAGGGGGACGTTGTGAAGATAAGGGGACGATTCGGATAATATTAGGCTTTCTCGTTGGCTTTGTCTGGAAGGAGGGGGCATGCGGACAAACTCCGGCAGATTTCAGGGACATTGTCAAAGGTGGGTGTGAATTTGGACAGACCCCCGTCAAAACTTAAGCACTTTGTCCAAAATGGGGGGGAATTTGAACCACCTCTTTTTTATTGATAGAATTGGCTGCTTCCCATCAAAAACCGGGAAATTCCATTTTTCAAGTAATATATGTAAATATTTCCTGCAAACGGCTAACAGGGCTGGAAAACGATAGGAAAAAGAAACGGTTATTATTTCGAAAAAATCTTCTTTTTTATATCATTACAAAAAAGAAAAAAGAGACATTAGTCTCTAAGATGTTGTATATAGCCAAAAAATGGACGCATTTGTGATAAACAACACACGAAATAGGACTTTAAGACTACGTTAATTCACGCTGTTTCTATGGACATAAAATTTTTCGACATATAAAATAATATTAAAAATATATTAAAATAATTTTATTGAAAGAATGCTTATATAATTTCATACAGAGGTGAAATCATTTGTCTTTGTTTTCCGGTACCATTGCCACTTTGGAAGCGGCCTTGTCATATTCAGCGTTAAAGCAAAAAGTCATTGCGCAAAATATTGCCAATGCCGACACACCGAACTATAAAGCGAAAGACGTCCGTTTTCAGACAGCGTTTCAAAATTCCGTAAATACGATCATAGAAGCGAAACGGACGGATTACCGCCATTTGCCTTTTTCAAACCGGCCGCCTGCTCCGGGAATCGTGACGACCAAAAGACACCTTTCATACCACCATAACGGCAACAGTGTTGATGTGGACAAAGAAATGGCTGATTTGGCGACAAACCAAATTTATTATTACTCCGTGGCGGATTTATTGGGAGGCAAATTTCAATCCCTCCATTCCGCAATCAGGGGAGGGAAATAGCAATGTCTGTTTTTCATAGTATCAGCATTTCCGCATCAGCTTTGACGGCGCAAAGAACGAGAATGGATGTCATTTCTTCAAATATGGCGAATGCGGAGACGACGAGAGCGGAATTTGTGAACGGTGAATGGCAGCCGTACCGGAGGAAGAGGGTCATTCTGCAAGCAAAAGAACCGAAATTCTCGCCATTTTTAAGAACAGCCCTCGAAAAAGAGCGTGTCGGCGACGGAGTGGTCGTAAAAGAAATCGTTGAAGACGACACTCCTTTTAAAATGGTTTATTCTCCCGGTCATCCCGATGCGGATGATGCCGGATATGTGAGAATGCCCAATGTGGATCCTTTAAGGGAAATGGTTGATTTATTAAGTGCGACAAGATCTTATGAAGCGAATGTGACCGTTTTAAACGCTTCCAAAGGGATGTTGATGAAAGCATTGGAAATTGGAAAATAAATGAAAGCAGATGCATAAAAAGGAGAGTTTTTTATGGCCGATATTCCGATCACTTCTGTTACAAACGCCTTTGGAAAGGTGTATGGTAAACCCGCACATTCTCCGGCGCAAGCTCAAAACAATTTTGCATCTTTTCTCAAAGATTCGATCGACAAGGTCAACCAGTCTCAGGTTGAAGCAGATGTTATGGCGGAAAAATTGGCCCGGGGCGAAAATGTTGATCTTCATGAAGTGATGATTGCCGCCCAAAAGGCAAGCATTACATTGTCTGCGGCGATGGAAATCCGCAATAAAGTGATTGAAGCTTATCAGGAAGTGATGAGAATGCAAATATAAAGAGGCGAACCTCTTGTTTTTTTAAAAATTTTTCACCAGCGGAAAGAGCCGGGGGATTAAAATGAATGAATTGCGAAATTACATAGATAAAATAAAAGATTATTGGGGAAACAGGTCAAAGAAACAAAAAATACAGCTTATCAGCCTGATTGCCGGAACAATCTTTCTTTTGTCCGTGATCACTTTTTTCATCACGAGAACGGAACTGGTGCCTCTTTACAGCAATTTGTCGCCTTCGGAAACGGGAGCAATCAAAGAGAATTTGGATCAAAGAGGGATTAAATCGGAAATTGCGGACGGAGGCACGGCGATTTTAGTTCCGAAAGAGAAGGTGGACGAATTAAAAGTAGAGCTGGCCGCGGAAGGAATTCCTGATTCCGGAAGCATCGACTATTCTTTTTTCAGTGAAAATGCCGGTATCGGCATGACAGAGAATGAGTTTAATTTGATGAAACTTGATGCGATGCAAACAGAATTGGCAAATCTTATAAAAGGAATAGACGGAATCAAAGACGCCAAAGTCATGCTTTCGCTGCCGGAAAAATCCGTTTTTGTCACTGAAGAGGAAGAAGCCGCTTCAGCATCGATTGTTCTGCAAACGGAACCCGGTTACAAATTTAGTGAAAAGCAAATCAGGGCGCTGTATCATCTTGTTTCAAAAAGTGTACCGAACCTCCCTAAAGAAAACATTGCGATCATGAATCAAAATTTTGAGTATCTTGAATTGGAAAATACAGAAAATTATGCTGGAAATTCTTTTGCTTCACAAAATGCGATTAAGCGCCAAATTGAAAAAGATATTCAAAAGGAAGTGCAAAACCTCCTAGGCTTGTTGATGGGCCATGATAAAGTGGCTGTTTTGGTAACAACGGATATTGATTTTACCCAGGAGAACAGGGAAGAAGAGCTCGTTTTGCCTGTTGATGAAGAAAATATGGAAGGGATTACAATCAGTGCCCATAAAATCACGGAAACTTATTCGGGTGCTCAAGCGGCGGAAGGAACGCCGGCGGCCGAGGATCCCGCCGACTCGCTCGGTACGTCTTATGCGGAAGGCGGCCTTGGAGAAGGCGAATATGAACGCATTGAAGAAACCATTAACAAAGAAGTCAACAAAATCTGGAAAGAAGTCAGGGAGAGTCCGTACAAAATAAGAGATTTAGGCATTCAAGTCATCGTGGAACCCCCCGTTGCCGATGACCCCCTTTCCCTTCCCCAGGAAAGAGTGGAAGATATTAGAGACATATTGGAAGCGGTTGTCCGCACATCAATTGACAAAGAAGCCGGCGGGGAATTGACGGAAGAGTCCATTTCCGAAAAAATTTCCGTGACCGTACAGCCTTTTGCCGGTAAATTGGACTTTGAAGAAGGGGAAGAAAGAAGAATCCCCTTCTGGATTTGGATCGCCGGAGGTTTGCTGCTGGGAATTTCGGTTCTCCTTCTGGTTCTTTTGATGTACAGGCGAAGACGAGCCAGTGTGGCCGGGGAAATGGAGACTGTTGTCACGGAAGAAACGGAGATGCCTGAAATGGCCGAAGTCCCGAAAGAGGAACCTCTGTCGGAAAGCACCCGGCGCCGGAGACAGCTTGAGAAACTGGCGGAAGAAAAACCGGAAGAATTTGTAAAGCTATTGAGAAGCTGGATGGCTGAGGATTAGGGGGGGTGAAATATATGGCAAAAACTGGTTATAGGGATTTGACCGGAAAACAAAAAGCGGCAATCCTCCTTATTTCATTGGGACCGGACATCTCCGCAAAGATTTATAAACAATTAAATGAGGAAGAAATTGAACAGCTTACTTTGGAAATTTCCAATATAAAAAAAGTGGATTCAAAAGTGAAAGAGGCTGTTTTTGAAGAATTTCACAACCTTGCCGTGGCGCAGGATTATATTGAACAAGGCGGAATCAGTTACGCGAAAATGCTCCTTGATAAAGCATTGGGTCCTGAACAGGCTGCGGCAGTGATCAATCGCCTGACATCCGCGTTGCAAGTGCGTCCTTTTGACTTTGCCAGAAAAGCCGATCCTGCGCAAATCTTAAATTTCATTCAAAATGAACACCCGCAGACCATTGCACTGATTTTATCCTATTTAGATCCTGCCCAAGCCGGGCAAATTTTGTCAGAGCTTCCGCAAGAAATACAAGCGGATGTTGCCAAACGAATCGCCGTCATGGATGCTACGCCGCCGGAAGTAATCCATGAAGTGGAGCAGGTGCTGGAAAGGAAACTCTCTTCTTCCGTTATTCAGGACTATACGCAAACAGGCGGAGTGGAAGCACTTGTTGAAGTGCTCCATGAGGTGGACCGCTCAACCGAAAAAACGATTTTGGATTCTTTGGCCGTTCAAGATCCTGAATTGGCAGAAGAAATTAAGAAACGGATGTTTGTTTTTGAGGATATTGTAACTCTTGACAACCGGGCCATTCAAAGAGTCATTCGTGAATGCGAAAACGAGGATCTGATACTTGCACTGAAAGCCGCCAGTGATGAAGTGAAGGAAATCGTGTTTCGCAACATGTCTACCCGGATGGCGGAAACCATTAAAGAAGAAATGGAATATATGGGTCCTGTCAGACTGCGGGATGTGGAAGAAGCCCAATCGAGAATTGTGGATATCATTCGCCGCCTTGAAGAAACAGGGGAAATCATTATTGCCCGCGGCGGAGGTGATGATATCATTGTCTAGATTAATTAAAGCGAGCCCGATGCGGACTTCATCTGAAAAAAAAATCATAGGAATCAAAAAAATCACCTATGAACGGGAGTTCGAGTGCGAAAATGTTCACCGGGAGCGTGACATCCGGGCACTGGAAGAAGCGCGGAGGGAAGCAAACAAAATTTTGCGCGAAGCGGAAGAAGCTGCCCGCGCCATAAAAGAACAAATAAAAAGAGAGAAAGAGCTGTGGGAAAAAGAAAAACAGAAGTTAATAGAGGAAGCCAGGAAAGCAGGTTTTGCGGAAGGATTTGAGGATGGGCGGGCCCAAGGGTATCAAGAATGGGAAGAACAGTTGAGATTGGCGAAAGAAACGGTTGAATGTTCGAAGCGGGATTATCAGGAGAAATTGGAGTCTGCGGAAAAAACGATTCTCGCTTTGGGCATCAAAGTGGCGGAAAAAATTTTGTCAGAAAAGTTGGCCGGGGACCCCGAACAATTTTTGCCCCTTGTCATGGCAGCGTTAAAAGAAGCCAAAGAGTATAAAGAAATAAGTCTTCATATAAATCCAGAACATTATCAAGCCGTTGTTGACCGGAAAGATCAACTCCTTCAGCTCTTCCCGCGGGAAGTGGAAATGTATATTTATCCTGACGAAAGACTCGCATCGGGCAGCTGCATCATTGAGTCGCCCCACGGGCGGATAGACGCGAGCGTTGACAGACAATTGGAAGAGATAAGGAAAGCGCTTTTTTCTTTGCTGGAGAGTGAATAGACGATGAGGGCGGCCGATTTGCTTCATCTGATTGACAATATTGATACTTATAAACGCTACGGCCGGGTAAAAAAGGCTGTCGGCTTGATGATTGAATCCCAAGGGCCGGAAAGCTCAATCGGAGATATTTGCTATATTCATGCCGGAAAGGATAAGGTCATTCCCGCAGAAGTCGTAGGTTTTAAGGAAGAAAAAATTCTCTTGATGCCATATACTTCGGTTCAAGAAATTTCTCCGGGGAGTTTGGTCGAGGCAACGCTCAAACCCCTCGAAGTAAGAATCGGACCGGGATTAATCGGCAAAGTTGTTGATTTTCAAGGGATTCCTTTGGACGGTTCCCCGCTGCCGGACGGTTTGACTCCGGTATTGACAAGCGGTGTGCCGCCAAATCCGATGGATAGGAAGCCGATTACCGAAGTCATTGAAGTCGGTGTACGTTCCATTGACAGCCTTCTTACGGTTGGAAAGGGACAAAGAGTGGGGATCTTTGCCGGAAGCGGAGTCGGAAAAAGCACGCTATTAGGAATGATCGCCAGGAATACATCAGCTGACCTGAATATCATTGCCCTTATCGGAGAACGCGGACGGGAAGTGCTGGAATTTGTTCACCGGGATCTCGGTCCTGAAGGATTGAAAAGGTCCGTTGTGGTTGCGGCAACATCCGATCAGCCTGCGTTAATGAGAATCAAAGCCGCCGTTACCGCAACAACCATCGCCGAATATTTCCGGGATCAAGGCTTTGATGTCATGCTGATGATGGATTCGGTTACGCGATTTGCCATGGCTCAAAGGGAAATCGGATTGGCAGCCGGCGAACCTCCGACCACAAAAGGGTATCCACCGTCTGTTTTTGCCATGCTGCCCCAACTCTTGGAACGGACAGGCACAAATGCCCGCGGTTCCATTACTGCGTTTTACACTGTTTTGGTGGACGGCGATGATATGAATGAACCTATAGCAGACGCCGTCAGAGGGATATTGGACGGACATTTTGTCTTGGACAGAAGTTTGGCCAACAGGGGACAGTATCCCGCCATCAACGTTTTAAAAAGCGTCAGCCGGCTGATGAACAGCATTGTCGCTCCGGAACACCGCCAAGCGGCGCAAAAATTCCGTGAGATTTTAAGTACCTATATTAATGCTGAAGATTTAATCAATATCGGCGCTTATAAAAAAGGTTCCTCCGAACAGATAGATGAAGCGATCCGCCTCTATCCGGAAATGATTTCGTTTCTAAAACAAGATGTGGAAGAGGCAGTCTCTTTTGAAGAGAGCATCAACAGTCTTTACAGCATTGTCGGAAAAGGTGATTAAAGGCGATGAAGTATGCATTCAAGTTTGACAAAATTTTGTCTTTAAAAGAACGGGAAAAAGAAGAAGCTCTTCTTGCTTACCAAGATTCAATCGGGAAATTTGAAAAGGTCGCCAAAAAATTATACGAACTTTTAAGGCAAAAAGAAAAACTGCAAACTACCCGGTCGGAAAAATTGAAGCAAGGGACGCCGGTCAACGAAATCCGGTTTTATGAAGAGTATTTGGAGAGCCTGGAAAAAAAAATAGAGAAACAGCAAATCATGGTCAACAATGCCAGAAACCGCATGCAGCATTTGCAAAAGCAGCTGATGGAAAAAAATATTGAAGTCAAAAAATTTGAGAAACTCCGGGAAAAGGATGCCCGCAAATTTTTTGACCAACTGCGGGCGGAAGAAAATAAACGGATGGACGATGCCGCCCTGCAAACCTATTTGCACCGGGAAATAAGGTGATATTATGGCCGACTTGCCGAAAATGGAACAAAATGAAAAGTCCGGCAAACTGAAAAATTTTTTCCTTCTCGGGGTTATTCCGACATTATTTGCTGTTCTGGTTCTTCTGGTTGTGCTTACATTTTCTGGCATCAATATATTCGATAAAGCCGGAGAATTGGGGAGGAAAATTCCCGTGATCGGCGATAAACTCGTCCGCGATGAAGAAGAATCGAGGAAACAACTGGAAAAAGAATTGGCTGAGCTGCGGGGGCAATTGAAAGACCGGGAGATGGAGATTCAAAGATTGAAAAATGCATTATCAGAGAAAGATGAAGAGATTGAGAGTGTACTTCTTGAAAAAGAACGGCTTGAAAAACAAATAGACGAACGCTTGGATGAGCAGGAAGAAGGGAAAGCCGATTTTCGGGAAATTGTAAGAACATATGAAAACATGTCAGCCAAAAGGGCAGCCCCGATTATTAGCAATATGAGCGATATGGAAGCTATAAAAATATTGTCGCATTTAAGACCTGAACAACGGGCTGCGATTTTGGAAAAAATGGCCCCGGAACAGGCCGCGAAATATACGGAAATGTTTTTAACGGCGGAAGAGGGAAATTGATGCATCCTTGAAAGGAGGTGAAACAAGTGGAGATTAACGGTTCTGCTTGGCTGTGTACCGCTTCGGCCGCCGCCCGGCAGGAAATTCCCAAAAAGACCTTCGGCAATGTTTTTCCCGAAGTTTTAGGAGCTGTATATGCAAATTCCAATGTTTGTACAGAAAAAACCCTTCAAGACAGTGTTGAAGATTTTCATGAAAGTCTGCGGGAGCTCCTGTCTTTTTTGGGAAATGAAGAACTGCCGTTGTGGGATGGGGAAACAGAGTTTTTTCATGCCCTATCACATTCCGGTTTTAATATGGAAGCTTTCCTAAAAGGGGAGACAGTCATCGTTGATAAAAAAGCTTTCTCTGCTTTTCCCGGCTTTTTTTCATCCGGACAAGCGGCAAACGGCCTTCTTTTCATCCGGCCGGACGTGCAGGAAGTAAATATAAACACGATTGTCTCGGTTATCAAAGAACTCCTTTCACAGACGCCGGAAAAAATGGCAGATTTTTTAAAACAAAACCGGGAGTGGCTGCTTTTGATAAGAGCGGCAAAGCTTTTTCAACTGGCGGGACATGAGCAGACGTTGCCCGGAGAGCGAAGGGAATTGCCGGACCTGCTTGCCCGGTTCGCCGAAAAAATGGCTGCCTATTTAACGAAGGCAAGCTCAAAATCCCGTTACTCACTTTTGCAGCAAACATTTTCAAGAACGGTTGAAGAATTAAAGGACCGGAATGGAGCCTTATTCATAACCGGGAAAATGAACCTGTCCTCCCGGCAAACAAATTCGGATGCCTTAATGAATCAGCCGCTTCACCAATTGCAATGGTCCAAACCGGAACAACTGGCCTTTTTCAACCAGCCTGCAAGAGGAGCGCAGACAGCGCAGTTTATTGAAAAATTTGCCCATATTATGGCGAAAAGTTGGTTTACGAATACGAAGGGGGTACAGAGATTAAATATTCAGCTCGTTCCGGAACATCTTGGCAGGATGAAGATTGAATTAATCAGGACAAACGGGGAAATGACGGCAAGAATATTGACGGCTACCGGGCTGGCAAAGGAATTGTTGGAATCCGGGCTCCCTTTGTTAAAACATGTGTTAAGCCAGCAAAATATTCCTTTGGATAAAATTGAAATTTTTGAGCAACTCTCCGTACCGCACGATAAATTTTCCCCTGAAGAACAACATTCGCAAGAACGGCATCATAGCCAACGGGAAAATCCGGAACGGGGCGGAGGAAAAGGAGAAGAAGCGGAGGATTTCATGTCCGAATTTGCGGACTTTATCATATCTTTAGAGGTTTAGGGAAGTGAAACAAATGATCGAATCCGTCGATGTCTCTGTCTATTTGGCAGACTATCAGGCAAGAAAAAATGCCGGAGGGGCAAATATTCTTGACAAAGATGATTTTCTGAAACTGCTAATTGCCCAAATGAGATATCAAGATCCGTTAAATCCGATGGAAGACAAAGATTTTATTGTGCAAATGGCCCAATTTTCAACGTTGGAACAGATGTTCAATTTGAATTCGTCCATGGAAAAGCTAGTCGCAACCGAAAAGCAAAATATGATGATACTTTTCAGCCAGTTTATCGGAAAAGAAATTACGTGGCACCGGCCCGTTGAAACCGGAAGTGGCGAGGATTCATTGCCCGTATATGAAGAGGGAACGGGAAAGGTGGCGGCGATTCGGTTCGAAAATGATACGGTTCGTTTTGTTTTGGACGACGGCACTGTCATTGCTCCGGCAAATGTTTCCAGATTAGCGGAAACATCCGCACAAAACGCCTTTCTCCAAGCGTGTAATCTGATTGGGAAAACGGTCACTTATATCGATGACCATAATCAGGAACACAAAGCAACGGTGACGGCTGTTTCCCGTAAAGACGGAAACATCACATTTTGCTTGGAAAATGGGCAAACAGGGATCACCGCGGACCAAATCATAAAAATTGAATGATGAGGGATGGATTAAATGAAAAATATCAGTTTTAATCCGGTTTCATTGCAGTCTTTGTCATCGCGGCACCCGGAACGAACGAAACAGGTCAAGCAGGCGGTGAATTTTTCCGACCATTTGGAACAGGCGGTCAGAGACAGCCGTAAATTGACCTTGTCCAAACATGCAAGCGAGCGCCTGGCTGAAAGGGGAATTTGTATCAATGAAAGCAAATGGTCTCAAATAGAAGCTAAAGTTTTGGAAGCAAAGCGCATGGGGGTAAAGGAATCTTTAGTGTTGTTGCATGATGCCGCATTAATTGTCAGTGGGAAAAACAACACGGTGATTACAGCCATGAACAGGCAAGAAGCGACAGCGCAGATTTTCACCAATATTAATGGAGCGATCATTCTCGAATAAAAACACGTTCGGCCGGACCTTTTTAGGAGGCCGGAGCTGCGGAACGACAGAAGCAGCTCGGAAAGGAGTTTGAAAGTTATGTTGCGTTCCATGTATTCAGGAATCAGCGGAATAAGGAATTTCCAGACTAAGTTGGATGTGATTGGCAACAATATTGCCAATGTCAATACGGCAGGTTTTAAGAAAGGCCGCGTTACGTTTAAAGATGCGTTCAGTCAAATGATTTCCGGCGCGTCGAGTGCCACCGGCGAAAGAGGCGGACAAAATCCCCGCCAAGTCGGTCTAGGCTCTGTCATTTCAACGATTGATACGATTCATACGGGTGCGAGTTTGCAGTCAACGGGCCGTTCTTTGGATGTCGCCATTGACGGGGATGGCTACTTTATCGTCCGACAAGGAAGCAATTTTTTCTATACGAGAGCGGGAAATTTTTATTTGGACCATAACGGAACTTTGGTCAATGCGGACGGGCTTAGGGTGCAAGCATATGATAACGGCGCTCTCAACGACATTACAGTGAACGTCAATGCCGTTATGCCTGCCGTACAAACAGATGAGATTGTCATATCGGGCAATTTTTCATCCAACGCAACGGGCGTAAACCGGCTGACAGACCAAATAGAAATTGTTTGCGAGGACGGGCAGGCGCAAATCATTGATGTGGAATATTATTTCGACGGCACAAACTGGAGCATACGTTTTTATAATCGCAATATCGATACACAAAACTATGTGGAACAGCCCATTGACTTCGACAATTTGGGTAGGGTGGAAAACTTTGTCATTCCGGTTGTTATTGATGGAAATGTGACGGATCATGAGGTCACCTTAATTTTCGAAAATGTGACGCATGAACCCGGCTCCATCACGGCGATGGCTGTTCCAAACGGAAATACTTCCGGTTCCATCGAAAGTTACAGCATCGGGTCTTCCGGGGAAATTTATGCTGTTTACTCGAACGGGCAAATTCAGGAAATGGGCCAGCTGGCAGTGGCCAGATTCAGCAATCCTTCCGGTTTAGTGAAAATAGGAAGCAATTTGTTCCAAGAATCGGCAAACTCCGGCACAGCCAATATTAATGTTCCCGGTGCCGGCCGCGGCATGATTGCATCCGGTTCGTTGGAAATGTCCAATGTGGATTTGTCTGAAGAATTTACGGAAATGATCGTCGCCCAAAGAGGATTTCAGGCTAATACCCGGATTATCACCACTTCTGATGAAATTCTGCAGGAGCTTGTTAATTTAAAACGCTAATCAAAGGAGGGACAGAGGCTGTTTTCGACTCTGCCTTGAAAACAGCCTCTGAAAAATTGTGATAACTGTAACAAGATTAAACGGAAGTTCTTTTATGTTAAACGCTTTGTATATAGAAGCGGTCGAAGCCTTTCCCGATACGACCATCACGCTGACAAACGGCAGAAAATATGTCGTGAAGGAATCGGTCGATGAGGTAGTAAGAAGGATACAGGCTTTTTATCAATCAGTTAATCTTTTGGGAAAAGCGAGTCCGGAGGAACCCGGTTATGAATAAAACGGTAGGAAAAATGCTGATTATCCTTCTTATCATCGCCTTGTTCGGCGCCGGCGCGATCGTTTTCATCTACAACCAACAGGAGACGGGAGAAAAGAATGAACAGACTATTGATGAATTGTTGAAAATGACGGTCGATGTGGAGGAAATTACAACGAACCTTTCCGACGATGCGATCATCAGGGTCTCTTTTAAAATTTTGACGGACAGCAAGGAAGCCAAAGAAGAACTGGAAAAAAGAGATTTCCAGGTGAAAAATATTATTATTCTGACTTTATCCGAAAAAACAAGCGGCGATCTGAAGGGAAAAGACGGCCAGGTCAAACTTGAAGAAGAATTGAAAGAAAAAATCAGCGCTATTTTGCAAAGCGGCAAAGTTGAGAAAGTTTATATTACGGAATCTCTCCTCCAATAACGGAAATCCCTTGACGGGAATCGGTGAAAAAGAAATAACGGCAATGGAGATGTGGGTTCATCATGACTGGAGACGTTTTATCACAAAGCGAAATTGATGCATTATTGTCGGCGTTAACCCAGGGAGAAATGGATGCCGAATTATTAAAGAAGGAAACGGAAGAGAAAAAGGTTAAAGTTTATGATTTTAAACGGGCCCTTCGGTTTTCAAAAGATCAAATACGCAGTTTGACCCGCATTCATGAAAATTTCGCCCGCTTGTTGACCACCTTTTTTTCCGTGCAGTTAAGAACTTATGTAGAAATATCTGTCTCATCGACGGATCAACTTCCGTATGAAGAGTTTATCCGTTCCATTCCCCAAAAGACGATCTTAAATGTTTTTGAGGTGCCTCCGTTAAGCGGCAGAATTTTGGTCGAAATCAATCCAAATATTGCTTATTGCATGCTGGATCGATTGATGGGTGGAGCGGGGACGGATTTAAATAAAGTCGACCGGCTGACAGAAATCGAAATAAAACTCATGTCCAGAATGTTTGAACGGGCTTTTGAAAATTTGAGCGAAGCCTGGTCGTCGATTGCGGATATCGAACCGGTGTTAACGGAGTTTGAAGTGAATCCGCAGTTTTTGCAATTGGTTTCGCCGAATGAAACGGTTGTGGTCATTTCATTAAATGTGAATATCGGCGGAACGAACGGAATGATCAATATTTGTATTCCCCATGTTGTATTGAAACCTGTTATTCCAAAGCTTTCCGTTCATTATTGGATGCAAGAGGAAAAAGAAACAAGAAGCCCCCGGGAAATGGAAGGTTTAAAGAAAAAGATAATGAACGCCGAAGTTCCTGTTTCTGTTGAACTGGGCCGCACGGAAATTACCGTGAAAGATTTCCTTATGCTCGATGTTGGCGATGTGATTCAACTTGACCGGAACATAAACGATCCCCTGCTTGTGAAAGTGGGAAATATTCCTAAATTTTTGGGCCAACCGGGAAAAAAACATAAAAAATTGGCGGTTCAAATTTTAGAAATTTTGAAGGTGGGAGATGGCGATGAGGAAAGATGACATGTTGTCACAGGAAGAAATAGATGCTTTGCTCAGTGAAACAGAAGAATCAAGTTTCCCGGAGCAGTCCGAAAGGGAACCGGTTATCGGGGATTATCTTTCTTTGATTGAACAAGATGCAATCGGCGAAATCGGAAATATTTCTTTTGGCAATTCCGCAACTGCCCTATCAGCTTTATTAAGGCAAAAGGTGAAAATAACGACACCCCATGTATCCATGGTGTTAAAAAACAAGCTTGAGGAAGAATTTCCCATCCCTTATGTGGCCGTTGAGGTCAAGTATACAAGCGGATTTAAAGGAACGAATTTGCTTGTCATCAATTTTAACGATGCGGCTGTTATCGCGGATTTGATGTTGGGAGGGGATGGTCGGAATCCTTCCGAAACACTTGATGACCTCCGCCTGAGCGCCGTGCAAGAGGCCATGAATCAAATGATGGGTTCTGCCGCCACTTCAATGTCAACCATATTTAACAAACGGGTGAACATTTCACCGCCATCTATCACTATCATGGATTTGCCCCGGGGGGAAGGAGAAGAAAAAATTCCTGATGCCGAAGAGCTTATAAAAGTGTCTTTCCGCCTCATTGTCGGAGAACTCATAGACTCACATATCATGCTTCTGCTGCCAATTTATTTTGCCAAAGAAATAGCGTCCAGCTTGCTGGAGCCGGGCGGCGGATTAATCAGCAGCGATGATCTTGTGCCTGATGAACCAATGCGGACCGCCGGAGAGGATTTAGACGGTGAAATGCCGCAATCGGCAAAACAAGAGCCTGTTTCGGTTTCTGCGCCGGCCGGTGAGGATGAGCCGAAAGTTCAGCCGGCAGTGTTTTCGGATTTTGAAGATGAACCGGCTTTTGAAGCGGAACCGAGAAATTTATCCATTTTACTGGACGTTCCTCTTCAAGTGACAGTCCAACTAGGACAAACGACCCGTTCGATCAAGGACATACTCGAATTGACGAAAGGTTCGATCATTGAATTGGACAAACTTGCCGGGGAACCGGTGGATATTCTTGTCAACAACCATTTGATTGCCAAGGGTGAAGTAGTTGTCATCGATGAAAATTTTGGCGTTCGTGTAACGGAAATCATTAGTCAAAAAGAGCGCATAAAAAATCTGAAATAATCAGGAGGGAGAAAGGGTATGGCGTACCGGATATTAATCGTAGATGATGCGGCTTTTATGAGGATGATGCTTAAAGACATATTAACAAAAAACGGGTTTGAAGTTGTTGCTGAAGCGGCGGACGGGGTTCAAGCGGTTGAAAAATATGTTGAGACAAAGCCGGACTTGGTGACGATGGATATTACAATGCCGGAAATGGACGGGATTATGGCATTAAAGGAAATAAGAAGAATCGATCCGGATGCCAAAGTGATCATGGTTTCGGCTATGGGGCAGCAAGCCATGGTCATTGATGCGATTCAGGTTGGAGCAAAAGATTTTATAGTCAAGCCGTTTCAGGCTGACAGGGTATTAGAGGCAGTTACGAAAGTGTTAAAATGAGCGGAAAATGAATCTATAACATTGTACATAATGGCTGCGCTCTATGTATGCAGCCGGAAGGGTTTTTGGGATTGGGGTGCAATCAGTGCAAAAAATAGCCGGATGGATGTTTGTCTTACTCATGATGTTTGTTTTGTTCCCTTCGGAAATGGCCGCGGTATATGCGGAAGAATATGATAGCGTGAAAGATTGTCTTGAAAATCCGGATGCGTGCGCAAAGAGCGGACAGAATCCGGCGGAAAATTCCGGTGGAACTGAAGACACGCAAAAAGCGGGTACGGGCAGTTTGCTGTGGGATTTTGCCAAAATGATTCTTGCCACTATTGCAGTTGTCGCACTAATATATTTCCTATTTCATTATTTGGGTAAGAAGAGCCGGGAATACCAACAAACCGCATTATTGCAAAATATTGGCGGCATTAAAGTGGGGGCAAACCGGTCCGTGCAAATCATTAAAGTCGGAGGGCGGGTTTTTGTCATCGGTGTCGGCGAAAATGTGAATCTGCTGAAAGAACTGAGCGGTGAAGAAGCCGAGGAACTGCTGACCAAATACGATCAATATTTGGACAAACTCGCGAAGCCGCAGGATATTATATCTAGGTTGCGCCGCCGGTTCGGCGGAAAAGGTCAGGAATATGATGAAATCCCTTTTTCATCCGTTTTGGACGAACAGTTTAAGGAGATGGGCAAAGAAAGAAAGGAAGCTTATGAAGAACTGACGAAGAAGGGTCAGAGTTACGATGAATGAGTTTATGGAGTTTTTTAACAACAGTACGCCGGAATATGTTTCAACATCGGTTAAATTGGTTTTGTTGCTTACGGTATTGGCACTCGCTCCTAGCATTCTTATTTTGATGACTTCATTTACGAGAATAATAGTTGTTTTTTCTTTTGTCCGCTCGGCTCTTGCCACGCAGCAAATGCCGCCGAACCAGGTGCTCATTGGATTGGCGCTCTTTCTTACATTTTTTGTGATGGCGCCTGTATTTTCGGAAGTGAATGAAAAAGCACTGACTCCTTTATTTAACGAGGAGATCAATTTGGAAGAGGCCTATGAGCGGGCCTCTGTTCCCCTGAAAGAATTTATGAGCAAACATACGAGACAAAAAGATTTGGAACTTTTTTTAAGGTATTCGAAGGCGGAACGGCCGGAATCTGTGGAAGACATTCCTTTGACTACCCTCGTTCCGGCATTTGCCATCAGTGAACTGAAAACGGCTTTTCAAATTGGCTTTATGATATTTGTTCCTTTTTTGGTTATCGATATGGTGGTGGCCAGTGTGTTGATGTCCATGGGGATGTTGATGCTACCGCCGGTGATGATCTCATTCCCTTTCAAAATCTTGTTGTTTGTGCTCGTTGATGGCTGGCACTTGGTAGTTGCCTCATTGTTGGAAACCTTTTAAGAAGGTGAAAGATCATGTCACAGGAAACGGTTGTCGCTATCGCGGAACATGGTGTATGGACCGTGCTTTTGGTTGCCGGGCCACTGCTGCTTTTGGCCCTGGCTGTCGGGCTTATTGTCAGTATTTTTCAAGCTACGACGCAAATACAGGAACAGACATTGGCCTTTATTCCGAAAATTATTGCCGTGTTGATTGGCATCGTCGTATTCGGTCCGTGGATGCTGGAAAAGATGGTTTTTTTTACAAATGAAATTTTCACGAATTTGACTAAATTTGTAGGATGATATTATGGCAGATTTAATCGGCTTGTTTCCGGCGTTCTTGTTAATCTTTGCAAGAGTGACATCATTTTTTGTCATGATGCCTTTGTTTTCTTATCGGACGGTTCCTCTCATTTTTAAGGGCGGATTGGGTTTTTTTCTCGCAATGGTGATGGTTCCCGTTGTGGAAGCACCGGTTTTGGAAATTGATGGAACTTTTCTCCTGCTCGTGATGAAAGAAGTATTGGTTGGGCTCTTGTTGGGCTTTTTCGGATATTTAGCCATGTCAGCCATTCAAACGGCGGGAGCTTTCATCGATTTCCAGATGGGTTTTGCGATTGCCAATGTCATTGACCCGCAAACAGGCGCTCAGAGTCCTTTAATAGGCCAATATCTTTATATATTGGGATTAGTTCTCTTGTTGGCTGTGGACGGACACCATCTTCTCTTGGATGGAATCTATTACAGCTATCGGTTTATACCTTTGGAAAAATGGGCGCTCCCGTTTGCTGACGCGTCTTTGGCCGAATATCTCGTGAAAGCGTTTTGCGTGACATTTGTCATCGCTTTTCAAATGGCTTTTCCAATCGTGGGCAGCATTTTTCTCGTCGACGTCGCTTTAGGAATCATCGCCAGAACAGTCCCGCAGTTTAACGTTTTTGTCGTCGGCCTGCCGGTAAAAATCGGGGCGAGTTTAATCGTGTTAGCTGCCGTGATGGCCGTGATTTTAAGCGTAGTTTCCCTGTTAATAGAATGGATGGTTGGCGGTTTGCGCGATTTGATGGTGCTCTTGGGGAGGGGGTAGCATGTCGTTTCTTTCGGTAAACTTGCAGTTTTTTGCCCAGGAAAAAACGGAAAAAGCAACACCGAAAAAACGGCAGGACACGCGGAAAAAAGGACAAGTGGCGAAAAGCCAGGATATAAATACGGCCCTTGTGCTATTGGCGGTTTTTTTGACCCTTTATTTTACCGGAGAAAAAATGATTCAAGATTTATTAAATATTTTTCGTTATTCTTTCAGAGAGTTGCTTGTTTTGGAAATGACTCCGGAAAACATTTACAAGATCTGTGTTGATATGACTCAACAAGTCGCCGGAGCATTGGCTCCCGCCATGGCCGCCGCTGTTGTCGCCGCTGTAGCAGCAAATTTTCTGCAATTTGGCTTTCTTTTTTCCGCAGAACCGATCCGCCCCAAATTGGAAAAAATCAACCCGATTAAAGGTTTCAAAAGAATATTTTCCCTGCGCGCTTTAGTCGAGTTCTTAAAATCCTCCTTAAAAATTATCTGTCTCGGTTTTGTTGTCGCGTCTGTTTTATGGAAGAAAAAGGAGGACATTTTTGTCTTGTCCTTGCTTCCCGTTGGAAAAGGCTTGGCCGTTGTTGCCGATTTGACGATTCGGATGGGACTCATCTCCGCTGTTGTTCTTTTGTTTCTGGCCATTTTGGACTACATGTACCAAAGATATGATTTTGAAAAAAATATCCGGATGTCAAAACAAGATATAAAAGACGAGTTTAAGAATACAGAAGGGGATCCGCTCATCCGTTCAAGAATTAAACAGCGCCAAAGAGAGATGGCGGCAAGAAGGATGATGCAGGAAATTCCCGATGCCGATGTGGTTATAACGAACCCTACCCATTATGCGGTAGCATTAAAATATGATGAAACAAAGCGAGATGCTCCGTATGTTGTTGCCAAAGGAGCAGATTACATTGCCTTGAAAATAAAATCCGTTGCGGAGGAACATGGTGTCGTCATTGTGGAAAATCGCCCTTTGGCAAGATCGCTGTATGAACAGACGGAAATTGGCGATGAAATTCCCGAGGAGTTTTTTAAAGCGGTCGCAGAAATCCTTGCCTACGTTTACAAAACAAAAGGAATAATCTGACTTGGGAAATTTCGCGACCCGGTCAGGAACCGGGCTTTTGGCTTCAACTTTGCCGTTCTGTTTTATGTGATGCTGCACCCTGCTCAGTCAGTAGGAGGAATTATTTATGTCGTTAGCAAAAGATTTGCCGGTATTGGCGGGAATCATTCTGATAGTGGCAATGCTTGTCATCCCCTTCCCGTCCTGGTTGTTAAGCATCCTTATTATAATTAATATTTCTTTGGCCCTGCTCGTTTTATTGACGTCGTTCAATATTAAAGAAGCCCTGCAATTTTCTGTTTTCCCTTCTTTATTGTTGATATTGACTCTTTTTCGTCTCGGGCTGAATATATCGACAACGAGAGCCATTCTTTCCCGCGGAGAAGCGGGGGAAGTGATTGAAACGTTTGGATCATTTGTCGTCGCCGGAAACATTCTTGTCGGAATGGTCGTGTTCCTGATTTTGGTAGTGATTCAGTTTATCGTGATTACGAAAGGAGCCGAACGCGTTTCGGAAGTTGCCGCACGTTTTACCCTGGATGCCATGCCGGGAAAACAAATGAGCATCGATGCCGATTTGAACGCCGGAATGATTAGCGAAAAAGAAGCGCAGGAACGAAGAGAAAAAGTGAGAAGAGAGTCCGATTTCTACGGGGCCATGGACGGGGCGAGCAAGTTCGTCAAAGGAGACGCAATAGCCGGAATCATCATTGTCATCATCAATCTTATTTTTGGTTTAATTGTCGGTGTTGTTCAACAGGGGATGACGTTTGGCGAAGCAGTCGACCGCTATTCCATGCTCACTGTAGGTGACGGGCTTGTCACGCAAATACCGGCATTGCTCATTTCCACGGCGACGGGAATTGTCGTTACCCGCGCCGCTTCGGAAGGCAATCTCAGTCAAGACATTCTCAGCCAGCTGTTTGCCTATCCGAAAATGCTTTATGTGACGGCGGGAGCGATCGTCGTGTTCGGCCTGCTGACTCCAATCAGCAATTTGTTGACGATGTCCATTGCCGCCCTTCTTTGTTTAGGTGCGTACAAAATGTCACAGACCGCCGGGGACGCCCCGGCAGATCCAGATAAAGCGGAAGAAGAGGAAATATCTGATGATCATTTGAAAAGTCCTGAAAGTGTGATGAGCCTATTAGATGTCGATCCGATCGAATTTGAATTTGGCTACGGTTTGATCCCGCTGGCAGATTCGAATCAAGGCGGGGACTTGCTTGACCGCATCGTGATGATAAGAAGGCAATTGGCCATCGAGCTGGGGATGGTCATTCCCGTCGTTAGGATTAGGGATAACATCCAGTTGCAGCCAAATGAATACCGTTTGAAAATTAAGGGCCATGAAGTGGCGAAAGGGGAACTTTTGCTTGACCATTATTTGGCCATGAGTCCGGGGATGGAAGATGATGCTATAGAAGGGATTGACACGGTGGAACCGGCATTCGGTCTTCCGGCCAAGTGGGTAACCGAAGAAGTGAAAGAACAGGCGGAAATGCTGGGATACACCGTTGTCGACCCGCCTTCGGTCGTCTCCACACATATTACGGAAGTGTTAAAAAAACATGCCTATGAACTGTTGGGCAGGCAAGAAACAAAGCAGCTTATTGATCATCTCAAAGAAACATATCCGATACTTGTTGAAGAGGTTACCCCCAATCCTCTGTCAATCGGCGATGTGCAAAAAGTGCTTGCAAAACTGTTACGAGAGAATGTTTCCATCCGCAATCTGCCGTTAATATTTGAGACCCTGGCCGATTACGGGAAAGTCGTTTCCGACCCCGAAATACTGGCGGAATATGTGCGGCAAGCTTTGTCCAGACAAATTACAAGCCAATATGTCGTTGAAGGGCAAACGTTAAAAGTGATTACTGTTTCCGGCAAAGTTGAAAAAATCATTGCGGAAGGCATTCAGCAAACGGAATACGGAAGCTATTTATCGCTCGAACCGTCCGTTTCCCATGCCATTCTACAGGCCATCCAAGAACAATTTGAAAAGCTTTCTCTTATGGAACAGGCGCCCGTTATATTATGCTCGCCCGCCATCCGGATGTACTTGCGGCAACTGACGGAAAGGTATTTTCCGCAGATTCCCGTCCTTTCTTATAACGAATTGGAAGCAGATGTGGAAGTTCAAAGTGTTGGGGTGGTGGATATCGAATGAAAATAAAAAAATATGTTGCTTCCTCCATGCCGGAAGCGATTAAACAAATACGTGCCGAACTTGGTTCGGAAGCCGTTATTTTGAATTCGAAAGTTGTCCATCATGGCGGCTTTTTGGGATTTTTCCGAAAAAAAAACATCGAAGTCATAGCGGCCGTTGACCATGTTCCAAAATCCGGATTTCACGAAAAAGAAAAACGGGTGTCTGTTTCTCCCCCGCCTCCAGCCGGCAACATTCTTAAAGAAGAACATTCGCATGCAGAGAAGGCGGGAACAGCGCCCGCTATATCAGTTGAGAAAAGAACACATCCGGAAAGCAGAACGGATGGTGAAAAAGAGGTTGCATCTGCAGAACTAATGTCGGAAATTCACGATTTGAAACACCTTTTACAAAGCATATCGTTTGTTACGAGCGGTAACGTGAAATACCCGCAACACATTGCAAAAATCAATGATTTGCTCATCAGGCAGGAAATAGACGGGGCAATAAGAGACGAAATCATTCAAGAACTTCTTGTTGAATGGTATCGCCAAGGGGCTTCCGCATCGTATGAACAAGTGCTTTCGTGGTGCAAAGATATTTTAACAAAAAGGATTGCCGGTTGCCGTTATGGCGGAATAAACTTCTCCAAGAAATTTGTCAGTGTGATCGGTCCGACCGGAGTTGGAAAGACGACGACACTGGCAAAAATCGCCGCTGAATGTACGTTGAAATACCGCAAAAAAGCCGGTTTTATCACGACGGATACGTACCGGATTGCGGCGATCGATCAACTTAAAACTTATGCCAAAATATTAACGGTTCCTCTAGAGGTCTGTTATGACTTGGATGATTTCCGCCGCGCCTGCCGGAATTTTTCCGATTTGGACATCATTTTTATTGATACGGCGGGAAGAAATTACCGGAACGCTTACTATATTAAAGAATTGGAAAATGTTATCGATTTTAATGAAGCGCTGGACACTTACCTTGTACTGTCCTTGACAAGCAAACAAAGGGATATGGAAGAAGTCTATTCCCGGTTTGCCGGGATTCCGGTTAAACAATTCATTTTTACAAAAATGGATGAAACGTCGAATATTGGTCCGATGTACAACATGATTGCCAAGTATCAGAAAGGCGTGGCCTATATCACGAACGGGCAGAGTGTTCCGGATGACATTATGACTGCTTCGGCAGAAGGGATTGTAAAATCAATTCTCGAGGTTGAGCGGCAATGAAAGATCAAGCTGCAAGATTAAGAGAAGTAATGGAAAAAACAAACCGCCGGCGTTTTAGAACCTTTGCTGTTGTCAGCGGCAAAGGGGGAGTGGGAAAATCCAATTTTGCTTTGAATTTTGCCCTTTCTTTGACAGAGATCGGGCACAAAGTATTGTTATTCGATATGGATATCGGCATGGGAAACGTCGACATTTTAATGGGAAAAACCGCCGAAAAAACAATTGTCGATTATTTTGAAGGCAAAATGCCCTTAAAAGACATTGTTACGGAAGGTCCGGGCAATCTTTCATATATAGCCGGAGGAACGGGCCTTGCCCGTTTAATAAAACTTGATGCCGCTTTATTGGATCAATTTTTGCAGGATATGACCGCCTTTTTTGAAACATACGAGTATGTCATTTTTGACATGGGTGCGGGAATAGATGAAGAGAGCTTGTATTTTATTCTAGCCGTGGATGAAATCGTCTTGATCACGACACCGGAACCGACTTCCATTGCCGATGCCTATTCGATTATGAAGCACATCCATTTGCAAAACGCGAGTCTTCCTTTTTTGATTGTGGTTAACAGGGTGAGGAGGAAACATGACGGTATTAAAACATTTCAAAAACTGCGCATGACTGCAAGAAAGTTTTTGAACAGGGATGTGATTGCCCTCGGGGCCATCCCCGAAGACAAGGCTGTTCAACAGGCTGTCTTATCACAAGTTCCGTTTATATTTGAAAAAAAGTCGCCGGCATCCAGGGCGATCAAAAAAATGGCTTTCCGCTATGAGCAGAAATTGATCAAGGACACGCCCGGTGCCGCCGGTTTAACATCTTTTGCGGACAGGCTGAAACGATTTCTTTTTGCCAGATGAGACTATGGCGGTGCATTTTTGATTTTGGGAGAAGGCCGGTTTTATAAAGGTAATGAAAGCAGCTGCGTCGAGACAAACTAATCTGAATTGCTTGTCCTGGCACGAAAGAACTTCCAACTTTTCAGAATCACCTAGAAACAATGGGGTCGCTGTTATGACTGAATCTGATAACAAACGAAGAATTATACATGTCGGAATAGCAGAAATGGCAATAGTACGTGCCCCGGAAATTGTAAAGACGACCGGACTCGGCTCATGCGTTGCCGTCATATTGTTTGACCGCAACTGCGGATTGGCCGGATTGGCGCATATTATGCTTCCCGATTCAAAAATGGCAAGATCGGGAAGAGTCAATAGCGCCAAATATGCTGACACGGCAATAAAAGAACTGATTGCGCAGCTGACGAGCAAGGGGGCGCGAATGCAACATTTTCAAGCAAAAATTGCCGGAGGAGCGCAAATGTTTAAACTGCCGGAACAAGAAAATTTGTTAAAAATCGGACAAAAAAATATCGATGCGGTGAGAAACCATTTATCGCTTTTTAACATACCGATTGTTGCTGAAGATGTAGGCGGGAAAAGCAGCAGAAGTGTGGAGTTTGATACACAATCGATGGTCCTCACGGTCAAAACGGTTCAAAAAGGGATCAAAAAATTGTAGAAAAATTTGTTGATATGGTTCATCAGCGGTTCATTTTCGGATTCTTAGTTGTGAAGCTAAAAGATTGACTGAAAATTTGCGTTCTGCGGAAAGAAATTTTTCGGGCGGGCGCAATAGGAGATTGCTATTTTGGTATAATATCATTAGAAAATGCTCATTTTGGAGAGGATACAATGTTTGGGACACAAGCGGCCGATGAACAAATATTGTGGGACAGGTGGATTTCAGCGAGGGACCCGGAAGCCGGCGATTTGCTCGTCAAGAAATATATGCCTCTTGTGAGTTACCATGTGCAAAGAATTTCCGCCGGTCTTCCGAGGAATGTCTCCAGGGATGATTTATACAGTCTCGGATTAATGGGTTTGCATGATGCTTTGGAAAAGTTTGACCCCTCGAGGGAATTGAAGTTTGACACATATGCTTCCTTCCGAATCCGCGGGGCTATTTTGGACGGGTTAAGAAAAGAAGATTGGTTGTCGCGAAACACCAGGGAAAAAGCGAAAAGAATAGAAGCCGCTTTTGAAAAGTTGGAGCAAAAATTGTTGCGGACGGTAACCGCCAAAGAGGTTGCCGATGAACTGGGAATTTCGGAAGAGGAAGTCAATCTCATCAGAAATGAGCATTTCTTTTCGTCAGTTCTTTCTATCAATGAAAAGCCCCGGGAGCAGGATGAAAACGATTGTCCCGCTTACAATATAAAAGACACGAAAGCTGATTTGCCTGAAGAAAAAGTGATCAAAGATGAGCTGATTGACGAACTGTCGCAGTTGATAAGCCAATTATCCGAGAAAGAGCAGCTCGTGTTGAGCCTGTTTTACAAAGAAGAATTAACTTTCACAGAAATTGGAAAAATTTTAAATTTGTCTACATCCAGAATTTCTCAAATCCATTCGAAATGTCTGGCAAAACTCCGGCAAAGTTTGCAGAAATTGTTGTAAATCAGGCGAAAGATTATTTGCCCCTCACAATTTATTTATAGGAGACTTCCGATTTTACAATTTCCTAATTTAAAAGGAAGTGACATGATATGTCGATGAAATCTGTGGAAATACAAATTGCACTTCCTAGAACGCACGATGCGGGAAAATTGCAGGAACAATTACAGCAACGGGGACAATTGCAACATGATTTGGCGGTCCGGGATATGAAAAAGGAAGAGCAAGTTATGAAAAGCAGTGTCACTCGCCACAAACAAAAAGATGTGGCCCGTTTTCACCATCATAAGGTTGACAGTGAAAACAGGGAAGGAAACAGGAAGCGGGATAAACGGGGAAAGAGCAAAACGAAGGCAAATAAGGGTAAACGTTTAAACCATCCTTATAAAGGAAACATGGTGGATATTAGAGGTTAACGGGCTTCCATGACAACATTTTTGTTTTTGATGAGTTTTGCCCTGCACTTTGCAGCCTTATTTGCCATCGTTCTTCTTTATTTAAGACAAACAAAGCTTATGCGCCTGGAAAAAAGGCAGGACCAGATCATGAGGGAAATGGAAGAGTTCTTTTCCGCTTATTTGCTCGAATTCAAAGAAGAAAATGCCCGTTTTATAGCAGAGTTGAAAAAGATGGATAAAAAAGAAGAGGAGGCGGAAAAAAAACTCCCGCCTGACCGCTTTCAGAAGGAAAGTCCAGACGTCCAAAAACCGTACGCGGCAGACGAGAATAAGCCTGAATCTGACGCCCTGAAGACAACCGAGTACGAAATTCCTGCAGTTAATTTTTATCAAGCCGTGCAAGCTTATAAACAAACCGCGCAGCCCGAAGAAAAGAGAGGGGAAGCATCGCAACCGCTTCTGAAAACTGCGTCTTCGAATGCCCGGGATGATGAACAACGGGACGGGCGAAAAGTTTTTTATGCGGACGAAGTTTCCGGGCCGTCATTGCCGGAATACGCTTTTTTCTTGAAAAAACAAGGTCTCTCCTTGGAGGAAATCGCCAAAAAATTAAACAAAGGAATTACAGAAATCGAACTGCTTTTTAAATTTCGCCAAAACTAGATTTAAGATTTACTTGAATGTCGTTTTTACATATGCTATATTTACAGTTGGTGTGAATACACACGTCCGAGGATTTAAACAAAGGTGCTGTTGCCGGCGGGCGACAGTCTTGTTTAAAGATGACTTGGGCGGAGGAATTAAAACCAAACAGGAGGAAGATGTATGTCAGTTATTTCAATGAAACAATTGCTGGAAGCCGGAGTCCATTTCGGACATCAGACACGCCGTTGGAATCCCAAAATGAAGAAATATATCTTCACAGAAAGAAACGGGATTTATATCATTGACCTTCAAAAAACAGTGAAGAAGGTTGAAGAGGCGTACAACTATGTGAAAGAGCTTGTTGCAAACGGCGGTACAATTCTTTTTGTCGGAACGAAAAAACAAGCTCAAGAATCGGTGAAAGAAGAAGCGGAACGTTGTGGAATGTTTTACGTCAACCACCGTTGGCTTGGTGGAACTTTGACCAACTTCCAAACGATTCAAACACGGATTGCCCGTTTGAAGGAAATTGAAAAAATGGCTGAAGACGGCACATTTGACGTTCTGCCGAAAAAAGAAGTTGCTCAATTGAAGAAGGAACAAGAGCGTCTTGAAAAATTCCTCGGCGGAATCAAAGAAATGAAAGAACTGCCGGATGCTTTGTTTGTCATTGATCCGCGCAAAGAAAGAATTGCCGTCGCTGAAGCAAGAAAATTAAATATTCCGATCATCGGAATTGTGGATACGAACTGTGATCCGGATGAAATTGACGTGATCATTCCGGCCAATGACGATGCAATTCGTGCAGTCAAACTTTTAACGAGCAAAATCGCAGATGCTGTTTTGGAAGCGAAACAAGGTGGAGAAGAAGCTCCGACTGCTTAACGGAAGTGAAAATAAAGGTGATTAGGGGTTGTTCCCTTTATCACCTTTTTTTAAGACAATCTTTCCTTGTTTCGGCATCGCCTCCTCCCATTAAAGAAAATATTTGGAAAAAATTTTGCAATAAAGAGAAAAAATGGATATAACTGTTTATAGAGGCGGAGAGTAAAAATATAATACATAGGTAAATAAGGAGGAATTTTTTATTATGCAAATTACTGCACAAATGGTAAAAGAACTTCGTGAAAAAACCGGGGCCGGAATGATGGATTGTAAAAAAGCCCTTCAAGAAACGAATGGCGACATGGAAAAAGCGATTGACTACCTTCGTGAAAAAGGAATTGCCAAGGCAAGCAAGAAAGGTGACCGCATCGCTGCCGAAGGATTGACCGCAATTAAAGTTTCAGGCAACGATGCTTGTATTCTTGAAGTAAACTCAGAAACGGATTTTGTTGCCAAGAACCAGGAATTTAAAAATTTGGTTGATGAATTGGCAGAACATTTGCTGGCGAACAAACCGGCTACACTTGAAGAAGCGTTCGGACAAAAAATGAGCAACGGTTCCACTGTGGAAGAGTTTATCAAAGCCGGAATTGCCAAAATCGGCGAAAAGCTTTCTTTGCGCCGTTTCCGGATTTTAACCAAGACAGACAATGACGCTTTTGGCGCATACGTCCATATGGGCGGCCGCATCAGTGTTGTTTCCGTGCTTGAGGGAACAACAGATGAAACACTTGCAAAAGATGTTTCCATGCATATTGCCGCTTTAAATCCGAAATATGTTTCCCGGGACGATGTTCCTCAAGAAGAAGTAGAGCATGAACGTCAAATTTTGAAGCAGCAGGCTTTAAATGAAGGCAAACCGGAAAAAATCGTTGAAAAAATGGTTGAGGGACGACTCGGCAAGTTTTTTGAAGAAATGTGCGCCAATGAACAAGCTTTCGTCAAAGATCCTGATGTGAAACTAGGCAAATACGTCGAATCAAAAGGGGCAAAAATCCGTGAATTTGTCCGCTTTGAAGTCGGTGAAGGCTTGGAGAAACGGGAAGAAGATTTTGCCTCTGAAGTAATGAGTCAAATAAGAAAATAATATCGGCTCCAAGTGGCTTACATGTGATTGCAAGACAGCGGGGAACACTCATTTTTGTGTTCCCTCTATTTCCAAATATTTTCAATAGAATGTCGGAAACGAGAACTGAATCAGGGGACGTAACGATTTTTTTCTGACATCTGATGATACATATGGAGGTTCTCATGAGCAGTCCTAAGTACAAACGTGTAGTTTTAAAACTTAGCGGAGAGGCTTTAGCAGGAGATAAAGGCTTTGGTATCAATCCTGATGTGATAAAATCCATTGCCATCCAAATCAAGGAATTGGCAGAATTGGACGTAGAAGTCGCAGTAGTTGTTGGAGGAGGAAATATTTGGCGGGGTAAAACCGGTGAAGAAATGGGAATGGACCGGGCAACCGCCGATTACATGGGCATGCTCGCCACGGTCATGAATTCCCTCGCGCTCCAAGACAGCCTTGAGCAATTGGGAATTGAAACCAGGGTGCAAACATCGATAGAAATGAGGCAAGTTGCCGAGCCCTATATCCGCAGAAGGGCGATCCGCCACTTGGAAAAGGGCCGGGTGGTTATCTTTGCTGCGGGAACGGGAAATCCTTATTTCTCAACAGATACGACAGCAGCTTTAAGGGCCGCCGAGATCGAAGCGGATGTTATTTTAATGGCTAAAAATAATGTCGACGGCATTTATTCTGCAGACCCGAACATTGATCGGAATGCAAAGAAATATGACGAACTTTCCTATCTTGATCTGTTAAAACAAGGTTTGGCAGTAATGGATTCTACGGCATCTTCACTTTGCATGGATAATAATATCCCGCTGATCGTATTCTCCATATCGGAAGAAGGAAATATCAAACGTGCCGTTTTAGGTGAAGCCATCGGTACGATAGTTAGGGGGAAATAAATATGCCGAAGCAAGTCATTGCAAATGTCAAAGAAAAAATGACGAAAGCAGTACAAGCTTATACGAGGGAATTAGCAGGCATACGTGCAGGCAGGGCAAACGCATCTTTGCTGGACAGAATCACGATTGATTATTACGGCGTTCCGACTCCGTTGAATCAATTGGCCGGGGTTTCAGTGCCCGAACCGAGACTTCTCGTGATTCAACCTTATGACAAAACGGTGATTAATGAGATCGAAAAAGCGATTTTAAAGTCTGATCTTGGCTTGACCCCTTCAAACGACGGCAGCGTGATCCGTCTTGCCATTCCGCCGCTTACGGAAGAACGCCGGAAAGAACTGGTTAAAGTAGTCAAAAAAGAAGCGGAAGAGGCCAGAGTCGCCGTCCGCAATATTCGCCGCGACGGCAATGATGAATTAAAGAAAATGGAGAAAAACGGCGACATTTCCGAGGATGAATTGCGTGTATATGCTGATGAAGTGCAAAAACTGACAGATGAGTATATTGGAAAAATCGATCAGCTGACAAAAGAAAAAGAAAAGGAAATTATGGAAGTTTAAGAAATTTGCTGTTGATGAATAAATTCTTAAGGTGGAAATCCGTTCGGAAACACGGAGGCCTTTTTCAATAATTCCATTCTTTATAAACAGCACAAACCCTCTTTTATAGGGGGTTTTTCTTTTACCGTATGAAGGCTGCATCCTGCGGCAAAAAATTTTTATTCATGTAAAAATTAATGGAGATATGCTTTTTCTTTTTGGTATGATAGTAGCGGAATCAATTATCGTTCCGGCATCTGAAGCAACATTTCCGGTCAGAATATGGAATAGGAACATCGCGGGCGGGCAGCAAACCCCGTTGCCCCAGGCGGTGGATATTTTTTCGCTATCAACGAGTTAAGTAGATCATCGGGGATGTCATTAATCTCATTTTGGAGGATCCGACGAATGTTAGAAAAAATAAAGTTTTGGAAGAAAAAAGATTCTTCCAAACTCCGGGAACGGATAGAAAATGTAAAAAAGGGAGAAATCCCTTATCATGTCGCCATCATCATGGACGGAAACGGAAGATGGGCAAAGAAGAGAAACCTTCCCCGAGTCGCGGGACATAAGCAAGGGATGCAAGTTGTTAGAAAAATCTCCCGAATCGCTGGGGAACTTGGAATCAAAGCGTTGACTTTGTACGCTTTTTCAACGGAAAATTGGAAGAGGCCAAAGTCGGAAGTGGACTTTTTGATGAAACTTCCACAAGATTACTTGGATGAATATTTGCCTGAACTGGTGGATGGAAATGTCCAAGTCCGCATGATGGGAAGCAAGGACAATCTTCCCAAGCATACACAGGATGCTTTGGAAAAAGCTATTTCCGCGACGAAAAACAATGATGGATTGATTTTGAATTTTGCGCTCAATTATGGCAGCCGTGCGGAAATTTTAGAAGCCATTAAACAGATTTTGAAAGACAGCCGAAAAGGTTTGCTCAAAGAGGAAGATCTCAATGAAGAGCTTTTTGGGCAGTATTTGATGAGCAAGGATTTGCCGGAACCGGATTTGTTAATACGCACGAGCGGGGAAATCCGGTTGAGCAATTTTATGCTTTGGCAGCTGGCTTATACTGAGTTTTGGTTTACGGATGTTTTATGGCCGGATTTTGATGAATTTTCTTTTCTTGAAGCGATTGAAGAATATCAAAAAAGGCAGCGGCGTTTTGGAGGAGTCTGATCCTTGCTCCGGCAACATTATATATTTTCCAGCCGACAATGAACGGCGGCAAACGGCCGGTATCTACCGGCACGTTAAAAGAGTTGTGAAGGGTTGAAGAATGAGATGAAGCAAAGGATTATTACAGCTGTTATTGCTTTGGCCGCTTTTTTGCCGGTCATCATTTTTGGGGGCGCCCCCTTTATTATTGTGGCGTATTTACTGGCAACCGTCGGGTTGTTCGAATTGTTGCGAATGCGGAAACTCAAGCTCCTGTCCGTCCCGGGAATTCTCTCCCTGCTGGTTTTATGGGTTGTTTTGTTGCCGGGTTCTTTGGAAAACTCATTTTTGCCGGACAAATTTTATAAAACTGAGATCGTTTTCATAGCCATCTTAATTTTCCTGGCCTACACCGTGGCAACGAAGAACAAATTTACATTTGATGATGTTTCTTTCTCGCTCTTGTCAATCGTTTACGTTGGGATGGGCTTTTTATACTTTATGGAAATTCGTGAAATCAGTCTTCAATTGCTTTTTTACTCACTGTTTGTTATTTGGGCCACGGATTCGGGCGCTTATTTTGTCGGACGGGCGTTTGGAAAACGGAAACTTTGGCCCGAAATCAGTCCGAAAAAAACCGTTGAAGGCTCTTTGGGCGGAATTCTGTCGGCCCTTGTGGTAGCACTCCTTTTTTATTTCTTTGCCGATCTGGGTTTATCATTGGCCAAACTGCTTGTCGTGACTGTCGTCTTGTCTGTGTTCGGACAAGTCGGCGATTTGGCCGAATCCGCATTTAAAAGACATTACGGAGTGAAAGATTCCGGGCGGATTTTGCCCGGGCACGGCGGGATATTGGATCGTTTTGACAGCTTGTTATTTGTTTGGCCGCTTCTTTATTTTCTTTATATAATGTAGGTAAGGACTTTTGTCCCGAATTCTTTCGGCATTTGGCCGTAATTTTTGCAAAAAACTTCTCAGTTTGAATCGGAGTGAATAATTTGAAATATATTAATTTATTGGGAGCTACCGGCTCTATTGGAACGCAAACGTTGGATGTCATCAGGGAACACCCGGAACATTTCAGATTGGCCGCCATGTCTGTCGGCCGAAACATAACATTGGCGAGAAAAATTATTTCCGAGTTTGAGCCTGAATTAGTATCCGTGTTGTCCAAAGAAGATGCGGAAACCCTTGAGGCTGAATTTCCCCGTACATCTTTTGTTTACGGTTCGGAAGGCCTGACGGAGGTTGCCGTTTATCAGAGAGGAAATATTTTGGTCAATGCCGTCATCGGCAGTGTCGGCATGTCGCCCACATTGGCGGCCATTGCCGAAGGAAAAAAAATTTGTTTGGCCAACAAAGAGACATTGGTAACAGCCGGCCATTTGGTCATGGAGGCCGCAAAAAAACACGGTGTTGACTTGTTGCCGATTGACAGTGAACATTCGGCCATTTTCCAGGCGTTGCAAGGTGAAAACAGAAAACATATCGAAAAATTAATTCTCACTGCTTCCGGAGGAAGTTTCCGCGACCGTACAAGAGAAGAATTGAGAAATGTAACGGTTGAAGAAGCATTAAACCATCCGAATTGGTCGATGGGTGCTAAAATAACAATAGATTCGGCAACCATGATGAATAAAGGACTGGAGGTAATTGAAGCCCATTGGCTGTTTTCCGTTCCATACGAAAAAATAGAAGTATTGCTGCATCGGGAAAGCATCGTCCATTCCATGGTCGAATTCCACGACAGCAGTGTCATTGCCCAGCTTGGCACACCGGATATGCGCGTTCCCATCCAATACGCCCTCACATATCCGGAGCGGTTGCCGTTACGTTCGGCAAAAAAATTAAATCTGGCTGAAATCGGGCAACTTCATTTTTCCAAAGTCGATTTTGACCGTTATCCTTGTCTCCGTTTTGCTTACGAAGCGGGAAAAGCGGGCGGAACGATGCCCACTGTGCTGAATGCCGCCAATGAAGTTGCGGTTGAGGCGTTTCTGAAAGGAAGGATTACATTTTTGGAAATTGAAGATTTAGTTGAAAAATCTTTGGCTTCCCATAATAATATGAGTAACCCTGATCTTTCATTAATAGAAGAAATTGACCGGGAGACACGCGAGTTTGTGAATTCACTTATTCAGTAAAAGGTGGTTTTGTCTTGAGTACAGTTATAGCCTTTATCATTATTTTCGGAGCGTTGGTGTTTTTCCATGAATTGGGGCATTTTATCTTTGCGAAACGGGCGGGCATTCTCTGCCGTGAATTTGCCATCGGTTTTGGGCCCAAGCTGTTAGCGTTCCGCAAAGGGGAAACCCTATATACGGTAAGGCTGTTGCCACTTGGCGGTTACGTGAGAATGGCAGGGGAAGACCCTGAAATGGTCGAACTGAAGCCCGGACATAGGATCGGTTTAATGTTTGATGATAATGAACAAGTAAATAAAATTATTTTGAACAACAAAGACAAATACCCCGATTTGCGGGTCATTGAAGTCGAAGAAGCTGATTTGGAACGCGGATTAATGATTAAAGGCTACGAAGACGGGGACGGGGAAACCCTTAAAACGTTTTCGGTCAGCAGAAACGCTTGCATTGTGGAAAACGGCGTTGAAACTCTTATCGCGCCGTATGATCGACAATTCCACTCCAAGACATTATGGCAACGGACAACTACGATTTTTGCCGGACCGGCGGCCAACTTCGTCCTTGCTTTTGTTCTTTTTGTCTTAATTGGGCTGATTCAGGGAATTCCCACGAACGAACCGAAGCTGGGAGAGTTGACACCGGACGGCGCAGCCCGTGCAGCGGGACTGCAAGAAGGGGATATCGTCCATTCAATCAGCGGTGCGGAGGTATCCAGCTGGGAAGATATTGTAGAAATAGTGCAAAAGAACCCGAACAAAGAAGTGGAGTTTTTTATCGAACGGGACGGAAAGGAAATGGTTATTCCGGTGACCCCGAAGGAACATAAAGTGAATGGTGAGACAATCGGTTTAATCGGGGTTTATACGCCGACGGAAATGTCGGTGCTTCAATCGATAACCAACGGGGCAAAAGAAGTTTACGTGATGACGGTTGAGATATTTAAAGTTCTTGGCAAGCTTGTGACCGGACAATTTTCCATTGACGCCCTGGCAGGGCCGGTCGGTATATACGCGGCAACCGATACGGTGGCCAAAGATGGAGGTATCCTTTATTTGATGAAGTGGACCGGTCTGTTGAGCATCAATCTAGGTATCGTGAACCTCCTGCCGATACCGGCATTGGACGGAGGCAGGCTGATGTTTTTTGCCGTTGAAGCGTTAAGAGGAAAGCCGCTTGACAGACATAAGGAAGGTTTGGTGCACTTTATCGGTTTTGCCCTTCTGATGTTGTTGATGCTTGTCGTAACGTGGAATGACATACAGCGATTTTTCTTGAAATAAGGACGCCGTAAAATGCCGGTCTTCAAGTTGAGGCTGTTTGCCGGGCAAACGGGCCGCTCCCGCGATTTGATTTTTTGCGGCCGGAAAAAACCGGCGCACTTTCATGCCTCGACATTTTCAAAAAATGAAGCGGACCGGCATTTTTTATTGAAAAAACACTGTATTGAGAGGTGTCAATGTTTATGAAACAAAGTATGATGCTTATTCCCACACTTAGGGAAGATCCTGCGGATGCAGAAATCAGAAGCCACCGCCTTTTACTGCGGGCCGGATATATGAGACAACATGCCAGCGGGGTTTATACATACTTGCCTCTTGCTTATCGGGTGTTGCGGAAAATAGAAACGATTATTCGGGAAGAAATGGAAAAAATCGGTGCCGTGGAGCTCTTGATGCCTGCATTGCAGCAAGCGGAACTTTGGCAGGAATCGGGCAGATGGTATACATACGGACCGGAACTGATGAGATTAAAGGATCGCCATAGCAGAGATTTTGCCCTCGGCGCCACTCATGAAGAAGTTATAACCAGACTGGTTGCCAACGAAATTAAATCGTACAAAAAATTGCCGTTAATTTTATATCAAATCCAAACAAAATTTCGCGATGAAAAACGCCCCCGTTTCGGCCTCTTGCGGGGCAGAGAATTTATCATGAAGGATGCTTATTCTTTCCATTCTTCCAAAGAGAGTCTTGATGAAGTGTATGATAAATTTTTTGAAGCATATTCGAACATATTCCGCCGCTTGAAATTGGATTTCCGTGCTGTCATTGCCGATTCGGGAGCCATGGGAGGCAAAGATACTCACGAATTTATGGTGTTGTCTGAAGTGGGCGAAGATACGATTGCATATTCTGATGCTTCCAATTATGCCGCCAACATTGAAATGGCTCCGGTCATCACGAAATATGAGCGGGGCGGGGAGCCGGAAAAACCGTTGGAAAAAGTGTTGACAAAAGATCAAAAAACGATTGAAGAAGTTTCTTCGTTTCTTCAGGTGAAACCGGATAAATGCATCAAGACACTGTTATTCAAAATTGACGGCAAATATGTTTTGGTTCTCGTGAGGGGAGACCACGACGTCAATGAAGTAAAATTGAAGAATTTGTACGAAGCCTCAGTTGTTGAACTGGCAGAAGCGGAGGAAACGAAAAAGTTTTTGGGATGTTCCGTCGGCTCTCTCGGACCTGTTAATGTCAAACATGTTGAAATTGTTGCCGATCATGCGGTAAAAGCAATCGTGAACGGCGTATGCGGGGCCAATGAAGAGGATTATCATTTTGTCAATGTAAATCCCGGCCGCGATTTTAAAGTGGACCGTTATGAAGATATCCGCTTTATCCAAGAAGGCGATCCTTCTCCGGACGGAAAAGGAAAAATCAAGTTTGCCAAAGGGATAGAAGTGGGACATATTTTTAAACTTGGCACAAGATACAGCGAAACAATGAACGCCGTTTATTTGGATGAAAACGGCAAAGAACAGCCGATGATTATGGGTTGTTACGGAATTGGCGTTTCCCGCCTCCTCGCAGCGGTCGCCGAACAATTCAGCGACGACAAAGGTTTGATTTGGCCGGAGAATATTGCTCCGTTCCACATTCATTTAATACCTGTCAACATGAAAGATGAAACGCAAGCGAAGTCGGCGGAGGAAATTTACGGACAGTTAAAGGAAAACGGATTTGAGGTTCTCATGGATGACAGGCAAGAAAGGGCCGGAGTGAAATTTGCCGATTCCGACTTAATCGGCATTCCTGTCCGTGTGACTGTCGGCAAAAAAGCGGCGGATGGAATTGTTGAAATTAAAATCAGAAAAACAGGGGAAACGATCGAAACGGAAGTGAAACAGCTGTTGCCCGCATTAAAGGAATTGATGGCTGATTTGCGATGAAAATCAGCCTGCTTCCGGAAGGGGAATATGTTGAAAAGTGAACCAGGTTTCTGTATGCGGAAACCTGGTTATTGTATCTCTTTTCTAAGGGTGTTCGGGCAACTGTGCAACAAAAGTTTTTGGACCGGTTATGCGGGAATTTTGCAAATTCCCGCTCTCTTTTTTTAGAAGCCGAAAAAACGGCAGATACGGCCCCATTCGGGTTTTGAATGAAAATTTGCCGATTTTGTCAAAGATTCAACGGCATTTTTCGTGTGTTATAATTACATTTATAGTGCAGTAGTGCAAAGCAGAAACAGGAAGGAGAAAAGAATCATGAGCGATGCCCGGGGAAGGAAAGAGCGTTTTCTGCTTTTGCTTCAACAAATTCAATTAACAGACAGTATGTTTGTTTCTCATTTTCATGATGCGGAAATTGAAAAAGTCATTGTCGAGAAAACAGCGAGAAAATGGCATTTTCATTTTTTATTCAATGATATACTTCCGCCTCAGGTGTTGGATGTTTTTTCGGCTAAACTGGAAAAAGCTTTTTCCCATATAGTGAAAGTCTCTTTTACCATCCGGGTGAAAAATCCGCAAGTATCTGAAACGCTGATTACGGGCTATTGGCCGCTCTGCATCCGCGAAATAGAAGGAATGGCCCCGCCGATAGCCAAACGTTTGCATGAGCAGCTTCCCGTTGTGTCCGGGAACAGGGTAACGGTTACGGTAGGCAATGAGTTGGAAGAAATGACGATTAAGAAAAAATACGCTTCCCTTATCGCAAAAATTTACCGTCAATTTGGCTTCCCGGATTTAACCATCGGCGCCCGCATTCATGAAGATTTGACCAATGAACAAAACGAACAATTCGAAAAATTCGTCAAACAGAAAGAAGAAGAGGACAGAGAGCGAAGCCAACAAGCATTGGCGGAACTGCAAAAACAGGAGAAGGACAAAGAGGCCTCCAATAACGGTGAAGGCGATTCAGGTCCTCTCATGATCGGAATGCCCATAAAAGATGATGTGGAATTCCGCCGGCTGATTGACATTGTCGATGAAGAAAAAAGGGTTGCCATCGAAGGCTATGTTTTTTCCGCAGAAACGAAAGAATTAAGAAGCGGCAGGACTCTTTTGACTTTTAAAATCACGGATTATACCAGTTCCATCATGGTGAAAATGTTCTCCAAAGAAAAAGAAGACCCTGCCTTGTATGAACGGGTGAAAAAGGGCATGTGGCTCAGGGTGAGAGGAAGCGTGCAAAACGATACATTTGTCCGCGATTTGGTCATGATCGCTTCCGACATCACCGAAGTGGCGCCTGTTGAAAGAGTAGACACCGCTCCCGAGAACGAAAAACGGGTCGAACTTCATCTCCATACGCCGATGAGCCAGATGGATGCCGTCACACCCGTCGAAAAGCTCGTAGCGCAAGCAAAAAAATGGGGGCACAGAGCTATCGCCATTACGGACCATGCCGTTGTGCAATCTTTTCCGGAGGCCTATAGCGCTGGAAAGAAACACGGCATTAAAATTCTTTACGGAGTGGAAGCAAACCTGGTTGATGACGGCGTGCCGATCGCATATAATGAAGCGCACATTTCTTTGGAAGATGCCGTTTATGTCGTGTTTGACGTGGAAACGACCGGCTTGTCGGCCGTTTATGACACGATCATTGAATTGGCGGCCGTAAAGATTCAAAACGGTGAAATTATTGACAGATTTGAGGCATTTGCAAATCCCGGCCACCGGCTGTCGGCATCGACGGTAGAATTGACCGGAATTACCGATGATATGCTCAAAGAAGCCCCCGAACCGGAAGCGGTATTGAGAGATTTTCATGCCTGGGCCGGTGACGCGATTTTAGTGGCCCACAACGCATCATTTGACATGGGATTTTTGAACGTCGGCTTCCGGAAGGCGGGAATTGAAAAAGCGAAAAATCCTGTTATTGATACGCTGGAATTGGCCCGGTTCCTGTATCCGGAACTGAAAAATCACCGTTTGAATACATTGGCCAAAAAGTTCAATGTGGAATTAACACAGCATCACCGCGCCATTTATGATGCGGAAGCGACCGGCTACTTGTTTTTGATCATGCTTAAAGATGCTTTTAAAAAGGGAATTGTCTACCACGACCAATTGAACGAACACAGCGGGAAAGGCAATGCGTATCAACGGGCCCGTCCGTTCCATTGCACATTGATTGCCCAAACCCAGACCGGTTTAAAAAACCTGTTTAAGCTCGTCTCTCTAGCCCATATTGAATATTTTTACCGGGTTCCCCGGATTCCCCGGTCCGTTTTGCAAAAGCACAGGGACGGGATCATCGTCGGTTCCGGCTGTGATAAAGGCGAAGTTTTTGAAGGTATGATGCAAAAATCGTTTGAAGAAGTTGAAGAAATCGCCAAGTTTTATGATTTTATCGAGGTTCATCCAAAGGAAGTGTATGCCCCGTTAATTGAGCAGGAACTTGTCAGGGATGAGGAAAACCTCGAGGACATCATCAAAAATTTGGTCAAACTCGGTGACAAATTGGGAATCCCTGTTGTCGCGACGGGAAATGTCCATTATTTGGACCCGAAAGACAAAATTTACCGCAAGATTTTAATCAGTTCACAAGGAGGGGCAAATCCTCTCAACCGCCACAGACTGCCCGATGTTCATTTCAGGACGACCGATGAAATGCTTGAAGCGTTCAAGTTTTTGGGGGAAGAAAAGGCAAAAGAGATCGTGGTGACCAACACGAATAAAATTGCCGATATGATTGAAGATGTAAAGCCGATTAAAGACAAATTGTACACCCCGAAAATTGAAGGGGCCGACGAAGCGATCCGGTCGATGAGCTATGAGCGGGCGAAAAGCATTTACGGAGACCCGCTTCCCGAACTGATTGAAAAACGTCTGGAAAAGGAATTAAAAAGCATTATTGACAACGGTTTTGCGGTCATTTATTTGATTTCCCACAAACTTGTGAAAAAATCGCTGGAAGACGGCTACTTGGTCGGTTCCCGCGGTTCGGTCGGCTCCTCTTTTGTCGCAACGATGACAGAAATAACCGAGGTCAATCCGCTGCCGCCCCATTATGTATGCCCGAACTGCAAGCATTCGGAATTTTTCACGGACGGCTCGGTCGGTTCAGGGTTCGATTTGCCGGACAAAGAATGCCCGAAGTGCGGAACAAAGTACAAAAAAGACGGCCACGACATTCCGTTTGAGACGTTTTTGGGCTTCAAGGGCGATAAAGTGCCGGATATAGATTTGAACTTTTCGGGAGAATACCAGGCCAGGGCACATAATTACACCAAAGAGTTGTTTGGTGAAGACAATGTGTACAGGGCCGGGACAATTGGTACGGTGGCGGATAAAACAGCGTACGGCTTTGTTAAAGCATACGAAGAGGAACACAACTTGCGCCTGCGCAGTGCGGAAATAGAGCGTCTCGCGGCGGGATGCACAGGGGTGAAGCGTACGACCGGCCAGCATCCCGGCGGCATTATCGTCATTCCGGACTATATGGATGTGTATGATTTCACGCCGATACAATATCCGGCCGATGATCGGAGCGCCGAGTGGCGGACGACGCATTTTGACTTCCATTCCATTGATAATAATGTGTTGAAGCTTGATATTCTCGGACACGATGATCCGACGATGATCCGGATGCTCCAAGAGTTGAGCGGCATCGACCCGAAATCAATTCCGCCGGATGATCCGGACGTTATGAAGTTGTTCAGCAGCACGGAACCTCTTGGGGTGACAGAAGAGCAGATCATGTGCAAAACAGGGACATTGGGCATTCCCGAATTTGGAACGCGTTTCGTCCGGCAAATGCTTGAAGAAACAAAGCCGACGACATTTTCCGAGTTGGTGCAAATTTCCGGACTTTCCCACGGGACGGATGTGTGGCTTGGGAACGCCCAGGAATTAATCCGCAACAATGTGTGCACATTGTCCGAAGTTATCGGTTGCCGGGATGATATCATGGTGTATTTGATTTATCAGGGATTGGAACCGTCGTTTGCTTTTAAAATCATGGAGTCGGTCCGGAAAGGAAGAGGCTTGACGGAAGAAATGGAAGCGGAGATGAGGGCAAAAGGAGTCCCTGAATGGTATATTGATTCCTGCAAAAAGATTAAATACATGTTCCCGAAGGCGCATGCCGTCGCTTATGTCATGATGGCCCTCCGAATCGCTTATTTCAAAGTGCATCATCCGCTCTATTATTATGCCGCTTACTTTACCGTAAAAGCGGAGGACTTCGACATCGAGTCGATGATCAAAGGAGCGAACGCCATCAGGGCCAGGATAGAAGAAATTAATGCCAAAGGTCTTGATGCAACGCCCAAGGAGAAAGCTTTGTTAACCGTCCTGGAGGTGGCCCTGGAGATGACGGAGAGAGGCTTTTCCTTTGCAAGAGTGGACTTGTACAAGTCCGATGCAACAAAGTTTCTGATCGAAGGCAATTCTCTCATTCCGCCGTTTACAACCATTCCGGGCTTAGGAAAAAACGCCGCGATTAATATCGTTAAAGCAAGGGAAGAAGGAGAATTTCTTTCAAAAGAAGATTTGCAAATCCGCGGCAAAGTGTCCAAAACAATTATGGAATTCCTCGAGAATCACGGTTGTCTCGCCGACCTGCCGGAACAAAACCAATTGTCTTTATTTTGATTAATTCATCGGCCTTTTCATGCTGACA
>CALKIU010000116.1 GCA_937995745.1 uncultured Bacillaceae bacterium
ATCTCAAAAGTAAAGCCTGATGCGAACATTGTGTTTTTAGACACGGATGTTCATTTTAAAGAAACATATGAAACAATTGAGAGAGTTAAAGAAAAATATCCCCAATTAAATATTGAGTTAAAGAGACCTTCTATTTCCTTAGAAGAACAAGCAAAATTATACGGGGATGAACTTTGGAAAACTAACCCGAATAAATGTTGTGAAATACGAAAAATAATCCCTCTCCATGAAACGTTAACAGGAGCAAAAGCATGGATATCTGGTTTGCGCCGTGAACAATCCGAAACGAGAAGACATATGGAGTTTATTAACAAAGATAATAAATTTCAATCGATAAAAATATGTCCACTCATTCATTGGACATGGAAAGATGTATGGCGTTACGTAAGCAAACATCAACTAACATACAACCCTCTTCACGACCAGGGGTATCCGAGTATTGGTTGCGCTCATTGTACAAAACCAGCTTATAAAATGGATGACTTACGTTCAGGAAGATGGGCCGGTCTCAATAAAACAGAATGTGGATTACATGTTGATTAGGAGGATGGAACAATGACAATTCAACCCCACGGTGGAGAATTAATTAATCGATTCAACCCAAATGAAAAATACGAGCATCTGCAACTAGAAATTCCTCTAGATGGAATTGCATTAAGTGATTTGGAGTTAATCGGAGTAGGTGCTTACAGTCCATTAGATGGATTTTTATCACAAGAAGATTATAAAAGTGTTGTCGAAAACATGCGTTTAGCTAACGAAATTGTTTGGAGCATTCCAATCACATTACCTGTTACAGAAGAAGTTGCTGCTACATTAAAAGTTGGTGAAAAAGCGAAATTAGTATTTAATGGAGAAGTATACGGTACGATTGAAGTTTATGAAATTTACACACCCGATAAATCAATTGAAGCAAAAAAAGTATATGGAACAGATGATTTAAACCACCCTGGCGTGAAAAAACTATTTGAACGTCCAAATGTATATGTTGGCGGAAAAGTAACGCTTGTGAAGAAAACAAAAAAATTATTCCCTGACTACACGTTCGATCCGAAAGAAACACGCGCTTTATTTGAAGAAAAAGGATGGAAAACGGTTGTTGGCTTCCAAACAAGAAATCCAGTTCATCGCGCACATGAGTATATTCAAAAAGTAGCTCTTGAAATCGTGGATGGCCTTTTCTTAAATCCTTTAGTAGGAGAAACAAAGTCAGACGATATTCCAGCAAAAATTCGCATGGAAAGCTATGAAGTATTGCTCGATAATTACTATCCGAAAGATCGGGTGCATTTAGGCGTGTTCCTTGCAGCGATGCGCTACGCCGGACCGAGAGAAGCGATTTTCCACGTATTGGTGCGCAAAAACTACGGCTGCACGCACTTCATTGTTGGCCGTGACCATGCCGGTGTCGGAAACTATTACGGCACTTACGACGCCCAAAAGATTTTTGACCAATTCAAACCGGAAGAAATCGGCATCACGCCGCTTAAATTTGAACATAGCTTCTATTGCACAGCTTGCGACGGAATGGCCACAACAAAAACGTGCCCGCACGATGCATCCACTCGCATCATCTTATCCGGTACAAAAGTGCGGGAAATGTTGCACAACGGAGAAATCCCGCCAAGCACATTCAGCCGCAAAGAAGTGGTAGAAGTCTTAATCCGCGGACTTCGGGAAGAAGTTCATTCATAAGGAGTTGTTATAATGAGTTCAAACATCGTATGGCATGATACATCCATCACAAAAGCAGACTACAGAAAGAAAAATGGCCATCACAGTTTCATTCTATGGTTCACAGGACTTTCGGCATCTGGAAAATCTTCCATTGCCAATGCACTGGCAAAAGAACTATTTGAACGGGGCAATCAAGCCTTTGTGCTCGACGGTGACAATATCCGCCACGGTCTGAACAAAGATTTGGGCTTTGACGAACAATCCAGAAAGGAAAACATCCGCCGCATTGGCGAAGTATCCAAACTCTTTGTAGAAAGCGGCCAAATCGTATTGACGGCTTTCATCTCCCCGTATAAAGAAGACCGGGCATTAGTCAGATCCCTTGTGGAAGCTGATGAATTCATCGAAGTGTATGTACAATGTTCCATTGAAGAATGTGAACGCAGAGATCCAAAAGGGTTGTATAAAAAAGCGCGAAACAATGAAATTCCAAACTTTACGGGCATCAGCGCCCCTTATGAAGCGCCAGACAATCCGGAAATTATCGTAGACAGTGAAGCATATTCTATTGAAGAATGCAAAAATCAATTAATTTCGTTTTTACTTGAAAAAGGTTATATCAAATAATTTTCAATCCGCCATAAACCTTCATAGAAACTTCCTTATAAATATAGAAAGCAGGGCAACGTGCGCCCTGCTTCTTTTTTATTAGGAGAAGGTTTTGGGAATTACAAGCTTAATTGCACTCACAATTATTTTGCTTTCATCTTCCATTCTTCTTCTTGCAGTTGTCTCCATAAAATTTTTCCGCTTGCTGTTGTTGGCAATGTTTTTCTAAACTCTATAATTCTTGGGTACTTATAAGCGGCCATTTGCCCTTTTGACCATTCAATAATTTCCTCTTCCGTTACCTTTCCAACATAGTCATCATTTAAAATGACAAATGCCTTTACCGTTTCACCTCGTTTTGGGTCTGGAACACCGACAACACAAGCTTGCTGAATCGCTGGATGTTTATACAAAATGGACTCCACTTCCGTAGGCCACACTTTAAAGCCAGATGCATTAATCATCCGTTTGACACGGTCCACAAAAAAGAAGTATCCTTCCTCATCCACCCGTCCAATATCGCCAGTGCGGAAAAATTTTTTCCCATCTAGTTCAACAAAAGCTTGTTCTGTTTCTTCAGGCTGATTATAGTATCCTTTAAATACTTGAGGACCGTTTACAACAATTTCTCCTACTTCACCTACTCCTAGTTCTTTCAAAGTCACAGGATCTATGATTCGCGCATCTACTTCAAAAGCAGGAACTCCTAAACATTGCAGTTTTGGTCGATCAGGCGGATTAAAGTGCGTATGGGAAATGGTTTCAGATAGCCCATAGCCTTCTACAAACTTTAAGCCAGTAGCCTCAAATAATTTTTCGCCCACCGCTTCCGGCAAAGGAGCGCCTCCCCCGGCAATAACTGAAAGAGAAGATAAATCGTATTCTCTTAATTTGGGATTCGCCAAGAAATCAATCACCATTGTGCTAATATTAATCCAGTGGGTGCATTTATAATCTTGAATAAATTGAACGGCGTGTTCTCGGTTCCATCTTGTTAAAATAACCATTGCAGACCCTGTAAAAATTGGCGCATGCATACTATGCACCATACCTGTTACATGGAATAAAGGCAAAGTCGTTAAATGAACGGCATCAGATGTAGTATTCAGCCAATAGCTTGCACTTACGACATTGGCTTGAACTGTTTCATTTGTATGGATGCAGCCTTTAGGCAAACCGGTAGTGCCTGAAGTGTATGGCAAAACTATTACATCATCGCTTTTCCCTTCATAAGGAAAAGCCGTTATTGTTTCTTCTAAAACATCTTTCCATAAAAACTGATGTTCTTTGAGATTTTCTTTTCTAGGAGCAGTTAATTCGCTTGATAAATTGTCAATCTTCAATTCTTCCGGCAAATAATCAGAATAAGTTGCTACAATGATATGTTTCAACGAAGTGCTTCCTTGGAGCGGTTCAATTTGAGGGAACAGCTCTTGCCCAACAATTGCTGTTTTCACTTCGCAATCTTTAATATAATAAGAAAGTTCATTCGTCGTATTCATCGGGTTAATTGGTACAACGATCGCTCTTGCCCGCAATATCGCATAAAAAGCAATGAGATATTGTGGGGAATTTTGCATATATAAAATCACCCTGTCTCCAGGTTGAACGTCCAATTTTTGTTGAAGGTAACCGGCTAAATTATTCACTTGCTGCAAGATTTCTTGATAACTATACTGCGCCCCATAGTAGTAGACTGCCGTTTTATCGGGATATCTTCTTGCCGTCACCACGAGATTATCATATAGCGTTGTTTTAGGCGTCGTTAATGTTTTTGTGAGCCGTTTTGGCCAAAATTTGAAATGCACTGTGTTCAAACGCAATACCTCCATTTCAAAATCTTGAATATTCAAAAAATAATTTTTGTACTATAGCTTTATAGAATGTTCTGCAACAATTTTTTGCCCTTTTAAAATTGGAACGATGGGAATCGTCCCTTGCTGCGCTGCAAAGGCTAATTCATCAATGAACTGATTTTTTTCAAATAATTTCCCGACATAAGAAGAACGGAAAATTTCAAAGGCATCACCAGCATTTCCTTTATAAAATAGAAGGGCTGCCATTGCCGCATCGGTTAATTTCAACTGTCCATCATCATGCTCCAACAAACAGGAAAGAAAATGCCCTGCTCCATAAAAATCTTCTAAACTCAACTTTCCAGAAGTACCGGAACATATCACAAGAATCGTCTCTTCTAATCCTTGTTCCTTCACCTTTTCCGCCACAAAAGGATTATTCAATAAAGACGAAACATAAGTCCTTTTTGCACCAGAGGCTTTTCGAATCGCAACTGTACCATTCGTCGTAGATAAAATTAAAGCTTTTCCCTTTACTTTTTCCCGAAGGATGGATGGACTTGGATAAACAAATCCTTCAATGGGTTTTGCTTTACTTTCACCGGAAAGGATATATTGCCCCTCTTCATATGCTTTTGCCGCTTCCAATGCTTCCAAAGAATTCATCACCGGAATGACTTCAGTGGCTCCATTATGCAAAGCAGAAGTGATGGTGGTCGTTGCTAACAAGACGTCCAAAACTACAACAATTTTATTTCCTTCTTTTATTTTTTCCTCATCAATTTCTTCCTTTGTTAAGAGAAGGTGAATTTTTCCCATTATGCCGCCCCTTTGTTTGACAATGTTTCCTATGAATTTAGCTTTTCATTGATATAAACGATAAGAGATTTCACTAATTGACCAAACTTGGCAAAACGTTCATCCCTCGTTTGCCCTTTCTTGTAGCGATAGTAAATTTGCTGGGCAATGACCGCTAATTTAAAATAAGCAAAGAGCATATAAAACTGCATATTGTCCACATCGCGTTTGCTTTTCTTTGCATAGGCTTCGATAAATTCATCCCTTGTCATAAACCCTTCCATTACTGTAATAGGAGCCTCCCCAAACATTACTTTCAACAGTTTCGGGTCATCGCCTTGCACCCAATAACTCATGGCAACCCCAAGATCGGCAAGCGGATCGCCTACTGTCGTCATCTCCCAATCAAATAATCCAACCATTTTCGTTAATTCTTCATTAAACATGGCGTTGTTGAATTTATAATCATAATGAATAATCGTCGCTTCATGCCGTAACGGTATATGCTCTGCTAACCATTTCATTACCAATTCTGCTTCTTCAATTTCATCTGTTTTAGACTTCTGAAATCTAGAAATCCAGCCATGGACTTGCCGTTCCATAAAGCCTTCAGGTTTGCTCATCTTCACTAATTCCGTTTGTTTAAAATCGATAGAATGAAGATTGACAAGCTGGTCCACCATAATTTCCGACAACCGTCTGCCTAACTCTTTAGTTGGTTGAATATGGCTCGGAAAAGCTGTGTCTAGAAGGACTCCATGTTTTCTTTCCATTAAGAAGAAGGGGCTTCCAACAATCGACTCATCATTGGAAAACAAGATTGGCTTTGGTGCAGCATCAAAAAATGGATGGATGGCAGAAATAATGTTGAATTCCCTTTCCATATCATGGGCCTTTGGTGCAACAGGTCCTAATGGCGGTCTTCTTAAAACAGCCTCCCAATCTCCTATTTTAATTTGATACGTTAAATTGGAATGCCCAGCTGAAAATTGCAGCAATTCTAAAGGGGCATCTGGGAGATGGTCAATATTTTTTCTCAAAAAGGATTCAAGAACTTCTAAATTTAATTCTTCTCCTTTTCGCACAGGAATCGTTTCATTATAAACCCCCGCCATCAAAATCACTCCTTCCGATTTTTTCATCCAGCCATCACATACTAACCGGTTGGTATGTGATGGCTAGTATATAAAAAATAGCGAGAACAAATTTTTTTAACGTTCTTCTTTTTCTATACCATGTAAAATGATTTCCGTATAAATTTCTGATACTTCTTTATCTGAAAGCGGACCATCTGGTTTAAACCACTTATAGCTCCAATTCGTCATTCCTAAAATACCTAAAGTGATGATGGATGGATTTAAATCCGAACGAAACTCTCCACTACTTATGCCTTCTTGGACTACCTTTTCAATATTGAAACGAAACTTATCTCTCTTTGGAATGATTTCTGCTAAACTTGCTTCGCTTAAATTATTCATTTCACGGAAGAAAATTAATGCACTTGGTCCATGGGTTTTGATGCTTCGAAGCAACATATAAATAATTTCAAAAAGCTTTGTTCGATTATTTTTGCTTTCGTCGGAAATGATGTCCTCTTGAACCTTTAAAATATGGTCAATATAGTTTTGATGGATTTCCATCAACAATTCTTCTTTGCTAGAGAAATAATAATAAAATGTTCCTTTTGTTACTCCCAACTCATCTACAATATCTTGAATGGAAGTTTCACTATACCCCTTGTTCTCAAATAATCGGATGCTTGCTTCAATAATTTTTTCTTTCACTCTCTAATCCCCGCAATCTTCCAATATTGTTGTCGTAATTATATCATAAAATTTTCATGCAAAATGAGCATCCCAGAAGATTGGAGGACTAGATTCAGTGTCAATCCTTTATTATTTTGCATGCATTCCGCCATCCACGATGATGATTTCACCTGTAATATAATCAGAAGCCTTTGAAGCTAGAAACAGCGCGACACCTTTTAAATCATTTTCTGAGCCAAAGCGATTTAATGGAGTTGCTTCTAAAAAGGCATCTTTTCCTCTCTCAATGATGACTTTTGACATTTTTGTAGGGAAAAATCCCGGAGCGATGGCGTTGACGTTGATATTATATTGTCCCCATTTAACTGCCAAATCTTTTGTTAATGTATTGACTGCTCCTTTGCTGGCGTTATATGCAACTGTATCCATCAGCTTCGGATCTGTTCCAATAAACCCTGCAATGGAAGAAATGTTAATAATTTTTCCCGCTCTTTGTTTAATCATTTCCCTGCCTACCGCCTGGCTCATTAAAAAGGTTCCGGTAACATTTACATTCATCACTTTTTGCCATGCTTCCAAAGGCATATCAATGGCTGGCGCTCCCCATGTTGCTCCGCTATTGTTGACTAAAATATCAATCTTCCCAAAATGATTGAGCGTTTGCTCCACCACGTTCTGTACATCTTCTGGATTCGTTACGTCACATTGTAATGCCAACGTTTTCACACCAAGCTGCTCTAATTCATTAGCAACTTCTTGGCAAGCTTCCACTTTTCGCGAACATAAAACGACATTGGCACCCGCTTCAGCAAGGCCTGTTGCAATTTGTTCTCCAAGTCCTCGTCCTCCGCCAGTGACTATGGCTGTTTTTCCAGTGAGATCAAAAAGCTCTTTAACATGCATTCTTTTCCCTTCTTTCTTTATTTTCTTTTGAAAAAATAAAACGCTTACATAAAATGATGTTCGATTCTGGAATTCTATTTCATTATTGATATTTTTTTAGTTCCAGTTTTGCAATTTGTCTTTTATGCACTTCATCTGGCCCATCAGCGATTCTTAACGTGCGAGAATTTGCCCACATCGCAGCGAGCGGAAAATCATCAGAAACCCCTGCTGCCCCTAATGCTTGAATCGCCCGGTCGATGACATTCAATGCAATATTCGGCGCAACCACTTTAATCATGGCAATTTCCGTCTTTGCTTCTTTGTTTCCAACTGTATCCATCATATAGGCAGCTTTTAAAGTCAACAGTCTTGCTTGTTCAATTTCAATTCTTGATGTGGCAATCCAATCGCGAACGACTCCTTGTTCTGCCAATGTTCTTCCAAAAGCCACACGATTTAATACTCGCTTGCACATGATTTCAAGGGCGCGTTCTGCAGCACCAATCAATCTCATGCAATGATGAATTCTTCCTGGCCCTAGCCTTCCTTGGGCGATGGCAAATCCTTTCCCTTCTCCCCAGATGATGTTCTCTGCTGGCACCCGAACATTTTCAAAGGTAATTTCCCCGTGGCCATGTGGAGCATGGTCATATCCAAACACTGGAAGCATTCGTTCAATTTTGACACCTGGCGTATCAAGGGGAACAAGAATCATGGATTGCTGCTCATAACGGTTGGCATTCGGGTTTGTTTTTCCCATCACTATGGCAATTTTGCATCGTGGATCTCCTGCGCCTGAAGACCACCATTTTCTTCCGTTAATTACATATTCATCTCCATCGCGCACAATGCTCGCTTCAATATTTGTCGCATCCGATGAAGCCACATCCGGTTCTGTCATTGCAAAACATGAGCGTATTTCTCCATTGAGCAATGGAATAAGCCACTCTTTCTTTTGTTGTTCAGAACCATATCTCACTAACACTTCCATATTTCCCGTATCCGGCGCATTGCAGTTAAACACTTCCGGCGCTATTAGCGAACGGCCCATAATTTCACATAAAGGAGCATATTCTAAATTGGTTAGTCCTGCTCCATATTCACTGTCTGGCAAAAACAGATTCCAAAGCCCTTGCTCTTTTGCCTTTTCCTTTAATTCTTCAATAATGGGCGGCACGGCACTCCACCTGTTTTCTTGTTGAGTTAGCTGTTCTTCATATACTTTTTCGTTTGGATAAATGTACTCTTCCATAAAATGGTTTAATTTTTTGATTAATTCCTCCACTTTTGGAGAAAAGGAAAAATCCATTTTAATCAACTCCTTTCATACTGACCGGTTGGTATGTTACGTTTAATTTTAGTATACAAGTTTTTTTAGAATTAATCAATCCGTTTGCTAAAAATTTTTACAGTTATTTTAGTATAGCATTTTGATTGAATTTGGGACAATTCAGTCATTCTCAGTGAAATATTAGCCAACTGAAAATCCTCAGCTATATTGCCTGTGGATATTCACCATGCTCATGAACATATTTGTGTTTATGTATATTAAAAAAAGGCTCTATAATATTTGGTGTTGGTGAGTAAAAACCAGCACCAATTTTTTTGAACA
>CALKIU010000117.1 GCA_937995745.1 uncultured Bacillaceae bacterium
TTAAGGTGTTACTTTTTTACGAAAACGTTTTCTATCTATGAGCGCATCTTTCATGAATCAACTTTCCTCCTGCACCGTTTTTTGAAACATACCGTTTAAAAGAATCCCCGTCTTAATGTATTCGGAGTGCGGTTTTACGCCCGTTCCGGGGATTCTTGCCGGTGTGTTTTCAGCAGCATAATCTCCTTTTGTGAATTTTCGGAAATTATCTGCAGTTTATTCCCGGCGTTACGCCGAATAGACACCTATACTGCAGATTTTCATATAATTTGTGATTCCTATCACTAATTAATATAGGAATATAATAACTTTAAGGAGGAGTCTTTTTTATGGAAAAGTACATTATGGCGTTGGACCAAGGCACCACAAGTTCAAGAGCTATCTTGTTTAACAAGCAAGGTGAAATTGTACACGTATCTCAAAAAGAGTTTACACAAATTTTCCCGAAACCGGGCTGGGTGGAGCATGACCCGAATGAAATTTGGAGTTCCATCCTTGCATGTATTGCCGGTGTTTTGTCGGAAAAAGATATAAAGCCTGAACAAGTGGCCGGAATCGGTATTACCAACCAGCGTGAAACAACGGTTGTATGGGATAAAGAGACCGGGAAACCTGTTTATAACGCAATTGTATGGCAATCCCGCCAAACGGCAGATATCTGCGATGAATTAAAAGAAAAAGGCTATACCGATTTCGTAAGAGAGAAAACCGGTCTGGAAATTGACGCATATTTCTCCGGAACGAAAGTAAAATGGATTTTGGATAATGTGGAAGGGGCACGGGAAAAGGCTGAACAAGGCAAGCTCCTTTTCGGAACCATCGATACTTGGCTCGTATGGAAATTGTCCGGCGGAAAAGCCCATGTGACGGACTATTCCAACGCTTCCCGCACCATGATGTTTAACATCCATACGCTTGAGTGGGATCAAGAACTGCTCGATCTTTTGACAGTGCCGAAATCGATGCTTCCTGAAGTTCGTCCTTCTTCTGAAATTTATGCCAAAACAAATCCTGTTCACTTCTTTGGCCAGGAAGTTCCGATAGCCGGAATCGCCGGAGACCAGCAAGCTGCACTGTTCGGCCAGGCATGCTACAGCGAAGGTATGGCCAAGAACACTTACGGAACCGGCTGCTTCATGCTCATGAATACGGGCGAAAAAGCGGTTGCTTCCAAACACGGACTGGTAACGACCATCGCTTGGGGCATTGACGGCAAAGTGGAATATGCTCTTGAAGGAAGTATCTTTGTGACAGGTTCCGCTATCCAGTGGCTCCGTGACGGTTTGAGAATGATCAAGAGCGCTCCGGAAAGTGAAGACTATGCCACGAAAGTGGATTCCACAGACGGAGTTTACCTTGTTCCTGCATTCGTCGGATTGGGCGCTCCGTACTGGGATCAAGACGCCAGAGGAACAGTGGTGGGCATCACACGCGGAACGACGAAAGAACATTTCATCCGCGCTACACTGGAGTCCATCGCTTATCAAACAAAAGACGTTTTGACTGCCATGGAAGCGGATTCCGGTATTAAATTGAAATCACTGCGCGTTGACGGTGGAGCCGTTAAGAATAACTTCTTGATGCAATTCCAATCCGATATCCTCAATGTGCCTGTTGAAAGACCGAAAGTGATCGAAACGACAGCTTTGGGTGCCGCTTACTTGGCAGGTCTTGCAGTAGGATATTGGAACAGCAAAGATGAAATTGCCAAGCAATGGGAGATCGACCGGAAGTTTGAGCCGGATATGGACGAAGAAACACGCAACAAGCTGTATGAAGGCTGGAAGAAGGCCGTTGCAACAGCTAGAACTTTTAAATAATTAAAGAAAATGTTATACTGAAATAGAAAAGTTAATCATCGTCCATGGATTAGGAGGACTGCAAAAAGATGATTCGCACGATAATGTCTTTTTGCAGTCCTTTTTTATACATTTAACACTATATCCACAGGGGGAAAGAGGGAAACAAAATGAGATTTTCCAACAAAAACAGAAATGAATGGATCAACAAGTTGAAGTCCGAGACTTTTGATGTTTTGGTCATTGGCGGCGGGATTACCGGTGCGGGCATCGCCCTGGACGGCGCGACAAGAGGGCTGAAAATGGCGCTCGTGGAAATGCAGGATTTCGCCGCGGGCACATCGAGCCGTTCGACAAAATTGGTCCACGGCGGACTCCGCTATTTGAAAAGTTTTGAAGTCGGGCTTGTGGCAGAGGTCGGCAAGGAACGGGCGATCGTATATGAAAACGGGCCCCATGTCACCACACCGGAATGGATGCTCCTGCCTTTCCATGAAGGAGGCACTTACGGGAAATTTTTAACTTCCATCGGATTGAGAGTATATGATTTCTTGGCCGGAGTGAAGAAAAGCGAAAGGAGAACGATGCTGACGGCGGAGGAAACGCTGCAAAGGGAGCCGTTGATTAAAAAAGAAGGATTAAAAGGCGGGGGAAAATACGTCGAATACAAGACCGATGATGCCCGGCTGACGATTGAAGTCATGAAAGCGGCTTTTGAACACGGAGCGGTATGCGCCAACTACGCAAAAGTGGAAGAACTGTTATATGCAAACGGTATCGTGGCAGGCGCGAGAGTGCGGGATCTCGTCACCGGCGGACAGTTTGAAATCAGGGCGAAGAAGGTCGTCAATGCCGCCGGACCGTGGGTCGACCAAATCAGGGAGATGGATCATTCCAAAAAAGGGAAAGTATTAAGGCTTTCCAAAGGTGTTCACATCGTCATTGATCAATCGAGATTTCCTTTGCGCCAAGCGGTTTATTTTGATACCCCCGACGGCCGGATGGTTTTTGCCATTCCGCGCGCGGGAAAAACATATGTGGGGACAACGGACACCTTTTACGACGAAGATATCGTAAACCCGAGCATATTGGCTGAAGACAGGGATTATCTGCTTGCTGCCATTAATTATATGTTTCCCGATGTTAAAATTTCCAAAAAAGATGTGGAATCAAGCTGGTCCGGGGTACGGCCGCTAATTTGGGAAGAAGGAAAAAATCCTTCGGAAATTTCCCGGAAAGATGAAATTTGGGAATCTCCGAGCGGTTTGATCACGATTGCCGGGGGCAAACTGACCGGTTACAGGAAAATGGCCGAAACTGTCGTCGATTTAGTCTGCAAAAAATTTGCCAAAGAAGGATACAGAACCTTCACGGGCTGCCAAACGGCCAATCTTCCCATTTCAGGCGGCGCTGTCGGCGGTTCTGCCGGTTACAAAAAGTATGTCGCAGAGCAAACAAGAGCAGGAATGGAATTGGGACTGGCGGAAAAGGATGCCAAGGAGCTTGCTTCATCTTACGGTTCAAATGTTCCTCTTTTGTTTTCCATCATCAAAGAAGAAGGGGAAACGGCGGAAAAATACGGCTTGCCTGTTCCCGTTTTTGCCAAACTGAAATATGCCCTTGATCATGAAATGGCATTGACACCAGTTGATTTTTTAAACCGGAGAACAGGGATGATTCTGTTCAATATTGCTGAGGCGAAAAAATACCGGAAAGCGGTTGTTGATTATATGGCCGATTATTTCTCCTGGGACGACGCGGCCAAAGAACAATACGCCAAAGAATTGGAGAAAGCCATTTTGGATGCAACGGTTCCTTTTGATGAACAATGAGAACCGCGGGGCTGTTTTGGAAGTCCGATACGATGACTTCAGGCAGCCCCGCTTTTTTGAATTAGTTTTTGCAAAACCCGGACAATGATTTCGTTTTTTACAAAAATGCGGCGCAAATGTGTTTCTGGCGCAATAGAAATGTTTGCAGCCGGATATTTTCCGGGAATCTTGCCGGTACGGCCGGAAAAATGAGGCAGGCGCATGATATTTCTTCAATAAAAGCGCTTCCGCTTTTTTTCAGGTTTCATTGCTTTATGGCATAATTTTTAATATAAT
>CALKIU010000118.1 GCA_937995745.1 uncultured Bacillaceae bacterium
AACGTACATAATAAAAATGTGTTTGCAACGAATGATTGAGTCCATAAATATTTCCTTTCGTTAAACACTAAATTTTTTTAGAACCCATGCACATAATTATTGGAAAGGAGACTTGCTCGATGCCGTTAATGAAAGTGAAAGCCGAAGCCAAATTGCTCGAAGGCGTGAAAGTAAAGGCAAAAGCGAGAAAATTCGAAGTAAACATTGACGAACCGGAGGAGTTGGGCGGCACGGATACGGCCATGAATCCGGTCGAATTGTTGTTGTGTTCTCTCGGAGCCTGTCAGGCGATTGCCGCGAGAACATTTGCCAAAAAGCTTGGCGTCGAAATGAAAGATTTTTGGGTCGAAGTGGAGGGGGATCTCAATACGGACGGGTTCATGGGAAAGGAAGGCGTCCGCCCGGGCTTCAGCGAGATCCGCTACAACTTCCACATTGACACCGCAGAGCCCCGCGAAAAGGTCGAGAAATTTGTAAAATATTTGGAAGAACATTGCCCTGTCGGCGACTCCCTTGCAAATGGCGTTACACTTAAATTGGCGTCGCTCAACATTGAAGGAAGCCGGTAAGGGCCCTCTCATTGTCTTCATCGCAGCGCGAAAAAAGGCCGACTCCCTTTCCCCGGGGAGAGTGGCCTTTATTTTTCCCGCATCTGCAAAAATTCCGGTGCGTTGAAAATCCGCTCCATGGAAAGATGAATTTTGTGGTAAATTGTATATAGAGAATACTTTTTGAAAGAGGAGGGGACGTTCAAGCGTCATTTGTTAAAATATGTTCCTTTTTGCCATCTGCCTCCGGAACAAAGGACAATTTGACGGTGAATAACGCCGGCCGTATGCCGAAGCCGAAGAAAGTTCGCCGGTGTTAAAAAGTCGTGCCTGCCAAAAATTCCGGAATTTTCAAACTAACGAAAAATTGCACCATCCGCCGGTGAGTTTGTCCGGAAACGCCGCGGTTTTTGCGGTTCGTGTTTTGAAAATTCGCTTTATTTCCGTCATTCACTGCCGTAAGTTAAAATAAAAAACAGATCGACGAGATATTTCAGAAAAATGATGCATACAAAATAATAAATTCCAGAAGGAGTGAATGAAATGGCAGAAAATCAAGTGAATGACAACGGGCAAGAGAAAAAAACCAAAATCGTCAAGGCAAAAGTGGGAGATACGATCGAAATTAAAAGGGGTCCGCGCAAAGGAAAGAAAGCCGTAGTCGTCTCCGTCCGGGAAAATTCCGTCATTGTGGAGCTAGGCATAAACAAAAACACGGGCGAACCGATAAAAACCGTTGTGAATCACAAGAATTACAAGCTGGTCAAGAAATAATTACGGGAAAGTCTTTCGGATGACGTCCAAGCATCCCGTTTGAGAGGATCAATAGATACATTTTCCGGGAACTTGGGATTTCGCGTATTTCAGAGCCTTTTTATATAGAAAACGCTCGTTCATTCCCTCCTTCGACAACTTTTATCCGGAAAAAAAGCGCCTTTTCCTTCCTTTCTGCACAAAATCTATTAAAATATTAATCATAACGGCAGGCGCATTGTCCCCTTGCCGCATGCAGCCGGATCATATCCGGTCTTTTTTAAAGGGGGAGGGATAAAAATTGGTCATCACCCTGACGATGTTTGCGTTGGGAATGTTATTGGGATTTGTCGGAGCAGGGGGCTCCGGTTTTATCATTGCCATATTGACAACGGTATTTGGCGTGCCGATCCACCTCGCTTTGGGAACGGCACTGGCTGCCATGGTATTCTCGACTTTGTCAGGCGCTTACAGCCATTTCCGGGAAGGAAATGTTTCGGTGAAGACGGGAATATATGTGGGAATTTTCGGTGCCGTGGGCGCTTTTTTTGGCTCGAAAATTGCCGCGTTAATCGATGTGCAGACATTGCAATGGTTGACGGCGGGAATGCTTTTTTTATCATCTGTTGTTCTCATCATTCGTTTATTTGTTGTGAAAAAAATGCAGGAAAACGGCAAATCGTTTTCAGCGGCCGGTTTTAGCATACAGAAAGCGGCGGCCGTCGGTATAATGACCGGTTTGCTGTCGGGTACGTTCGGAATCGGCTCCACGCCGTTTATTCAAATCGGTTTGTTGATGGTGCTCGGTCTCCCGCTTACGCAAGCTGTCGGGACGACGATGCTTGTCATTTTGCCAATCGCTCTTTCCGGCGGAACCGGGTATTATCTGGAAGGCAACTTGGATTTTCTTCTTCTGCTGCAAGTCGTGGCCGGAACAATGCTTGGTTCCTACGTGGGGGCCAAATTTACAAGACTTGCCCCGCAAATGATTTTGAAAAGCGCCATGGTTCTCAGTCCGTTCACGGCGGGTGTTGTCATGTTAATATAATATCTCGTATAAAATAGGGCTGTCCGAAAAATCGCAATGATTTTGGACGGCTCTTTTTTGTTGGGAATGTTCATTTTACTACTCTTCAGACAACCTCTTGCCGATATGGATGAGCTTGATTTTCAGAAGAAAAAAATCGCCGGAATTTCCGGCGATTTTTTCAATTATCTTCTTCAAGAACTTTCTTCGCTTTTTCAGTCAACTGCCAGCTGCCATTTTCTTCGCTGACGTACTCCGCATCTTTCAATTCCCGCAGACTGCTGCGCACTTTGAAAAGGGGAATTCCGGCTTTTTTGGAAATATCCTGGGGCGATAAAGAGTCATCGCCGACGGCTCTTAACAGCTTTTTTGCCGATTGGGTCAATTGGCCTTTCGCATTTACACAAGCCATGTCCTTCATTCCTTATCATGATAATTTTTTCGTGCAGTAGTACCAATCGATGCAGTTGAGGCTGTCATCGTTCATTCTTTCTTCGGCAAGTTCATCCGTCTCGGCCGGCGGAACGATGACGTCGTCTCCTTCTTGCCAGTTGGCCGGAGTCGCTACGCCATGTTCGTCCGTTGTTTGCAAAGCTTTCACGAGGCGCAAGATTTCCTGCATATTGCGTCCGGTTGACTTCGGATAGTAGATGATGGCGCGGATGACTTGTTTATCATCAATGACAAAGACAGCCCGGCTTGTTTCCGTAGAGCTTTCTTCAGGCATGATCATGCCGTACATTTGCGCCACTTCTTTATTTAAATCGGCGATGATTGGGAATTCCAGTTTTACGCCGAATTTTTCTTTCACGTTGCGAATCCAGGCAATGTGCGAGCTGATGCTGTCCACGCTCAAGCCGAGAAGTTCAGTATTCATCTTCCGCAATTCCGGATAAATTTTTTGGAAGGCAATAAATTCGCTTGTGCATACCGGAGTAAAATCGGCCGGATGTGAGAACAAGATCAGCCAGCTTCCTTCGTAGTCGGAAAGACGGATTCTTCCCTGAGTCGTGTCGGCTTCGAATTGCGGCGCCTTTTCCCCGATGCGGGGCAAGGATCTCACTTGGGTTTCTTGATGGATTTCGTTGCTGCTCATAACAACCTCTCCTTTTTAATAATTATTTTTATCTAATGGTGATTCTAATTATATACCCCACATGGTATAAAGTCAACAAATTAGATCGAATAGGTCGAAGATTCTGTCGATTCAGCATTTTTTTTGACAAAGCAGCATTTTATAAAATTCAAATAGAAAAGAAAACGCACCCGCGCAGGCGGCGCCGGATGCGTTTTTTCCCCTAAAAAGCACGTGCGGCATCAGGGTTTTATTCATATGATTTCTTTACGGCAAACGGGTCCGGTCATTTTCAGCCATGGACTCCGGCAATGCCGCCGGCTCAATGTGACTTTGCCCGCTGTTCCTCGCGGATTTTCAGCAGTCGTTTCATGACCTCGTTTTCCCCGCGTCCGAAATAAGAGTGCAAAATTTTGTACTCCTCATAAAGTTTGTCATAAATGGCGGCATTCTCCGGGTTCGGAATATATTCGATGTCTTTTACTTTTCCGAGCTTGCGGATGGCTTCATTGGCATCTTTGTAGCCGGTGACTTCCGGTCCTGCGGCGGCGATGCCGAGAATGGCGGCTCCGAAAGCGCCCGATTGATCGCTTCCGCAGATGGTGATTTTTTTCTTGCAGACATCGGCATAAATTTGCATCAGCAGCGGGTTTTTGTTGGCGATTCCGCCGGCCATGACAATTTCTTTGACGGGAATACCGTTCTTTTCAAAGTTTTCGATGATCAGCCTCGTTCCGTACGCTGTCGATTCAAGCAGAGCCAGATACATTTCCTCCGGTGTTGTCAGCAAGTTCATGCCGACCATCATGCCGGTTAAATTAAAGTCCATTAACGGAGAACGGACGCCGTTCCACCAGTCGAGGGCGATCAGTCCGCTTTCTCCCGGCTTTAACCGCTTACATTTTTCCGTCAAATATTGATGGAGGTTCATGCCATTTTCCCTTGCCTCGACGGCATAGGCTTCAGGGACGCAATTGTCCACAAACCAAGCGAACTGGTCGCCCACACAAGACTGTCCGGCCTCATAACCGTAAAATCCGGGGATCATGCCGTCTTTCACGACGCCCTGGATGCCTTCGATCGTTGCGCCGACCGTTTTCGATTGCAGCATATGGCAGGAAGATGTTCCGATGATGATGAGCAATTTTTCCGGACCGTCAATTCCGCACGCGGCCGCATTGACATGGGCATCGATGATCGCCGTGGCAACGGGAATTCCCGGCCGGAGACCCAATTTTTCCGCCCATTCTTCCGTCAAATAGCCGGCGCATTCTCCGATTCCTTTGACAGGAGCGTCAAGTTTCTCTTCCACGAGATTTTCCAATTTCGGGTGCAGCGCTTTCAAAAATGCCTTATCCGGATACCCGTGTTCGTGATGGTAAAACATTTTGTAACCGGCAGCGCAGGCGCTTCTCGTTTCCACGCCGGTCAGCTTCCACGTAATCCAGTCCATCGCCTCAAGGAACCGGTCCGCTTTGTCATATACTTCCGGCGCTTCAATGGCCGTCTCCATAATTTTCGGCAGCATCCATTCGCTGGACACTTTCCCGCCGTATAAATCGAGCCATTTTTCGCCCCGCTCTTTGGCAATCCGTTCAATCTCCTTGGCATATTCTTCGGCGCCATGGTGTTTCCAAAGTTTCACATAAGCATGGGGCTCATCTTTAAATTCAGGCAAATAGCAAAGCGGAGTCGTATCGTTCAACACCGGCAAAATGGTGGAAGAAGTAAAATCAACGCCAATGCCGATGATTTCTTCCGGATGGACGTCATTCTTTTTCATGACTCCCTTCACAACGTAAACCAATCCTTCTTCATAATCGGCAGGGTGCTGCAAAGCCCAGTTGATGGGCAGCTTTTTGCCGGTGGGAATGTTCGTTTCCATCGAACCGTGGGGATATTCATAGACGACTGATTTCAACTCCTCGCCCGTTTCGGCGTTCACAAGCAGCGCCCGTACGGACAATGTGCCAAAATCCAATCCAATCGCATACTTAGCCATCAATTTGCACCTCCGAGTATTTTCAAAAAATGATAGATTCCAAGTTTTGCTGCCGGACGGGAATTCTCCCGCCCCCGCTTGTATTGTTCTGCCCGGCATGTTGCCGCAGGCAGGCTGTACCGTTTTTTTGAAAAAAGGCCAGCCGGCCGGAGTATGGCCCCATTCAACAAGACTACCTTTTTCCGGCCGGGCTTTGTTCCGATTGCTCCCGTCAATGGGATGCCGTTTCTGCAAGATGATGCCCGCGATCTTGATATTGTTTTTCAAGATTGGGAGCCGCCGGCGGATTTTACAAGTAAGGAAGGAGATCTTCCAAACTGTCGAAAATGATGTCCGGTCGGACGCCGTATTTTTCGATGTCTTCCACAGTGCTTTCGCCGGTCAGGACGAGAATCGAGACCGCTTTTGTGCCGTCGGCAACGGCAATGTCCGTGTACAGGCGGTCGCCGACAAAAGCGATTTCTTCCTCCCGGTAGCCGGTATGTTTCACGATGTGGTCAAGCACCCGTTTGGACGGCTTGCCGAAAAATTCCGGATACCGCTCGGTGGAGGCTTCTATTAATCTGGCAATCGAGCCGCAGTCCGGGATGTATTCCAAGTTTTCGACCGGACAGTTTAAATCCGGGTTGATTCCGTAATAGACGGCGCCGTGCCGGATGTAATCGCACGCTTTGCGGAGTTTTTCATATGTCAAGCTGGTGTCGAACGCAATGATGACCATATCCGGTTCCTCGTCGGTCAGGAGGAAGCCGTTGTCCCTGAACTCTTGATGAAGGCTCTCTGTGCCGAGGAGGTAAATGCTTTCTCCCGGATGATGTTCCTGTAAATATTCCATGATCACGTGCGTCGATACAAACATCCGGTCATCTGCTATCGGGATATCCAATTTTTCCAACTTCGTCAAATAACTCTGTTTCGATTTGGAAGAGTTGTTCGTGAAAAAGCAGTAATCCCGGCCGCTGTTTTTAATAGCTTCCAAGACTTTTTTCGTAAACGGGAACAGCTGATCTTCCAAATAAATGGTTCCGTCCATGTCGAGGACAAACAGCTTGATTTTATCAATTTGCGCTTGCGTCTGTTCTTGCAGCAATTTGCGGTAATTGGCTTGCTTGCCCGCGGTGAAGTAGTCCCGCACCATGGCGGCATACGGTTCGGCGAGTCCCAAATCCCACAACAGCTGCAAAATGGTATAGCGGTTTCTCACTTCTTTCGCATAGCGGATGCAGTCGTAAATCATTTGCGCATCGACGCCGACCTGCAGCGGATTGATGGGCAGGTTCACGGAAAGGAGAATCTTTTCGATTTCCTCCGGTTTCGGCAGCCATTCTTTGACGGCGGCCACAATTTCCGGCCATTTTTCTTCAATGACTTGAATACGCTCCGCATGTTGTTGCGGATCGTTTTTTCCGACCTCGTTCTCGAGGGCGATGACTCCGTCGGCTGCCAGTTCGAACACCCGGCGCATTTCTTTTTCCCACTGCTCTTTGTCAAATTGCCGCGCGGTTTTTCTCGCTTTGGCAAAATCGGGCTGTTCGTTGATCAGTTGATGGTACATGTAGGAAGAGGCCACCGTGCCGATGCCGACTTTAATGCCGTGAAGAATCGCTTTCCGCTCCTGGAAGAGGAATTTCATTTCCCAGTAGTGCGACATATGATGTTCGCTTCCGGACGCCGGCCGGGAATTTCCGACGAAGCTCATGGCAATTCCGGTCAATACAAGCGCTTCCATAATACTTTCGATCGCTTCATCGTCGCGGCGCGTGATTCCGTCCGCCAGGCTCACCACTTTGCGGATGGCGTCTTTTACCATGCCGGCGACCTTGTCGCAGTAGTATTCGTCATTGATGATGCGGGAAATGTTCCAATCCAAAAGGCAAGTGTATTTGGCGAGAATATCGGCGAATCCGGCCGCAATCATGTCCATCGGCGCCTGTTTCAGCACGTCCGTATCTCCGATGATCGCAAGCGGACTGTGAGTTTCATACGTTGTTTTTAAATGATTGGCAATGAGAGCTGCGCCTACGGAAGCAAAACCGTCCATGGAAGGGGCGGTGGCGACGATGATGTAGTCGAGACCGAGCTTGAAGCTGGCAAATTTGCAGAGGTCGTTGATCGTTCCCGCGCCGACGGCAATCATGATGTCCGTGCCGGAAGGAAGATTCAGGACTATTTCACCGAGGGCCGTTTCGTCAGCGACGACTTCTTCTTCTCTTAAAATGCAGACGGAGTATTCGACCCCTTCTTTGTCAAAAATTTGTACCAGTCTTTCCCCGGCGGCTCGGTACGTATTGCGGTCGGCGACAATGTAAGCCTTTCGTTTCCGTTCTTGCCGGAGCAGGGCGGGCAGTTTTTCCAATACATTCCGGCCGATTTCCACTGTTTTCACTTGGCAGTTGTGCGTCCGGCCGCAATGGCAGACGATGTCTTTTTGCAAGTAGTTTTGAATCGAAGTTCCCGGGCTCATTTTCTCCCGTCCTTTCCATATTCTTTCATCTGCATTATAGAATTGTTGATTTTTTTCGTCAATAAGTCCCAAATTCCGGCTATTAATCATTGAGTCTTTTTTATTAATCAGAGATAATATGATTAATAATTTTTTGTTAATCATGGCAGAAACTTGGGGATCTGGACGTTTTTTTATTAATCAAAAAAATATTTGCCAAACGGCGGAAAGGACGGTGTTCCCATGGCGAAACGGAAGAAAAAGCGGGTGACGACGAGGGACATAGCCGCGGCTTGCGGGGTTTCCCAGTCGACGGTTTCCATGATTTTGAGCGGCAAAAAAGGGGTCTCTTTTACCGAGGAGACGAGGAAGAAAGTGTTTGAGACGGCCATGGCGCTGGGCTACGAATTTCCAAACAGAAAAAATGGGGACAATGCGTGCGAAAAGACGATTCTCGTGATTTGTCCGGCTTTGTCGTCGCAATACTACATCACTTTGCTGGAGTCGGTTGCCGCCTATGGGGAAAAGTTCGGCTATACGACGTTGACCGCCCACACGAGGAGAAAAAAGGAATTGGAAAGGGAGTATTTGGAAATGGCCCGGCAAATGAAAATGGCGGGCGTCATCTTCACTTATCCGCCTCAGTCATACCGGCTTCTCAATGAGGTGGCCGGGGAAGTGCCCATCGTGTTGATTAGCGATCCGAACGAGCAGTTGCGGGTGAATACGATTGAGCTTCACAGCGAAAAGCCGGGGATGATGGTGGCGGAGCATCTCATTTCTTTGGGCCACCGGCGCATTGCGTTTTTGACGACGCCGCTGAATGAAAAAGAAATCCCGCGGGTCAAACGGTTGGAAGGCATAAAAGAAGCGTTCCGGCGCCACGGGCTGGACCCGGGGCAGGTGCTCGTCAAAGAAATTTCCCCGCAGCAGTTGGAACTGTTTGCGCCGGGGCGGAGATATTTTGATACGGGGTATTATCTCACTTTGGAGGTTTTGAACGAAGATCCGTCGGTTACAGCCTTTGTGGGCACGACGGACATGGTGTCGATGGGGATCATGGAAGCTTTGTCGGAAAGGGGTTTTTCCGTGCCGGAAGATTATTCCGTTTGCGGTTTTGACAATAATTTTTTGTCGTCGATTTCGCGTTTTTCTTTGACAAGCGTCGATCACTCCGTTGAAGCCAAGGGGATGGACGCCGTTGATATTATTCATCGATACGGCCGGTCGGCGGACCGGGGACGGAGGGGCCGGCCGATTTTAAGAATGGAGTATGAACCGCGCCTCGTTGTCCGCAATTCGACCGGTCCGGTCAGAAGCCGGCAGTTTCACTGATTTTCAACAGTTCTTTGGCGGTGAGTTCGTCCGTGTACAAAATATCGATAAATCCGCCCCTGAGCGCTCCCAATAAGGGGCGGATTTTGCTTTTTCCGCTGACGACGGCGATTTTGCACGGTTTCTTTTTGAGGCTTTCCGGCGGGATGCCCATTGTCCGTTTGTCATGTTCGCGGCTGATGATTTGTCCGTTGATGTCAAAATAGCGGCTGCACACTTCGCCGACCGCGCCCCGTTCGAGCATATACCGGTATTCTTCATCCGTAAAAAAGCCTTCCTGATACAAAATGGAATCTTTGGCAATGGAACCGACGGAAAAAATGGTGACGGGAGCGGCTTCCGCCAAGTCCAAAATGGATTTGATGTAGGAATCCCGTTTCAATGTATTGGCGATTTCTTCGCTGTCGACAAGGACGGGAACGGGGAGGAGATAACCGGTTCCGTTGCCCGCTTTTGCCAGCGAGTCGACGATTTTGCTTGCCCCTGTGGCCGACATCCGCTGGGAAATGGCCCCGTTCAGCTGGACCACTTTGATGTTTTTAACCTTCATCGGGCGCAAATGGTCGGCGAGGCAAGACATCGTGCGGCCCCAGGACACCCCGACAATCATCTCGTCTTCCAGGTATTGTTCAATGCGCGCCGCGAGCGCTTTGCACGTGTCGTTCATGATAATTTTGTCGTTCTCCACGATCACGGGGTTGACAAAAACTTCCTCCAGAGAAAAAGCCGTTTTTATTTCTTCATTCAGAGAATCTATCGTCTGAAAAGGAAATTCGATCGACACTTTGACATAACCCATGTCGATGGCTTTTTGAAGCATGCGGCTGACGGTGGATTTTGAGATCCCTTCATGTTTGGCGATTTCCGCTTGCCCCCAGCCGAGCTCGTAGTAAAGTTTGGCAATTCGGATCATTTGCTGCAATTTTTTTGTGTTCATTTTTTCTCCCTAATCTGCATGATTTTCTTTTGTTTTATGATATAACAACGCCGGCGGGGATGACAATAGATTCAGGCCGTAAGTTGCAATTTTTTTCATCGCATGATATTATTCCCATATAACGTTAAAAAGCGATTACATTTATCCTAAACGGAAGGGGATTGCGATGAGCATATTGACTTATGTTGGTGCAGGACAAATGGCTTCGGCCCTGACTTTTCCCGCGGTGGAGAACGGCCATGAAGTAAGATTGGTGGGTACGCATCTGGACCGGGAGATTATTGATGAACTGAGGAGAAGCAGATACCACATCACGTTGAAGAGAACATTGCTGGAAGGAATCAAATTTTATCAAATTGAAGAAGTGGAAGAGGCATTGGAAGGAGCCGACGTGGTGGTATGCGGCGTCTCCAGTTTCGGCGTCGATTGGTTTGCTGAAAAAATTATCCCCATTTTGCCCGAATCGGCCCCTGTTTTAAGCGTGACGAAAGGGATGCTGGATCAAGAGGACGGCACGATGATTACTTACCTCGATTATTTCAAAGAGAGGATGCCGGCTGGAAAGAAACTGTCGTTGAATGCCATCGGCGGCCCTTGTACTAGCTACGAACTGGCCGATCATGACGACAGCCACGTGGCCTTTTGCGGCGAAGACATGGAAGTGTTGAAAAAACTGAAAGAAACTTTTGAGACCGATTATTATCATATCAGCCTGTCCACCGACGTCATCGGCGTCGAATGCGCCGTGGCGATGAAAAACGCTTATGCTTTGGGCGTTTCGCTGGCAGTCGGCCTGGCGGAAAAACGGGACGGCAAAATCGGCGCCGTTCATTACAATTCCCAAGCGGCCCTCTTTGGACAAGGTCTTAGGGAAATGATCAAGCTCATTGAACTGGCCGGCGGCGGTCCGGAAAACATCATTTTCGGCGGCGGAGATTTGTATGTGACCGTGTTCGGCGGCCGGACGCGGAAAATCGGCACATTGCTCGGCCGGGGCTTGAGTTTTGAAGAAGCAATGGAAGAACTGAAAGGCGAAACCCTCGAATCGATCGTCATTTCGACAAGGACGGCCCGGGCTGTCCGCAGACTGGCGGAACGGAATATTGTCAACCTCGAGGATTTCCCTCTCCTGATGCACGTGGACGAAATCATCAACCAAGGGAAGGAAGTCAACATCCCGTGGAAAGAATTCACCATGACCATTGACAAATAAAAGCGTGCCGGGTGTCTCCGTTCATATCGCAGGCACTTTTGTCATGGTGCCGGGGACTGGATGCCGGACTTTTCCAATCGAAGGCAAGAGCTCTTGATTCGGGTGCGGTGGTCAAGTGCCGGGTGCTTTTGCCAAGGTGGGCGGCGGTTTTTGTCCTGTGTCCGGCGCAAACCGGATCCGCAATAAGCGGATCCGGTTTTTTGTGCCGGGCGTTTTTTGTGGAAACCCAAGGCCGAGATAGAGAACCATGAACGCTTTTGTGCGGAATGGACGGACGCTTCCCGGTCCATACTAACAAAAGGTGATGGGGATGCCGTGTCAAACAAATGAAGATTTGGAAAAATTGGTTATCATGGCGAAACAATATACGAAGGATGGCAAAGTGGCCGATTATATCCCCGAACTGGGGAAAGCGGACCGTGATGATTTGTCTGTGGCGCTCGCCTATCCGGACGGCCGCTTTCTTTCAGCCGGGGAAATACATAAAAAGTTCACCTTGCAAAGCATTTCAAAGGTAATCAGTCTTGCGCTCGTACTTATGGAACGGGGAATGGAGCCCGTGTTCGAGCGGGTCGGGATGGAACCGACCGGTGACCCTTTTAATTCCATTTACAAACTGGAGACGATTTCACCGGGCAAACCGCTAAATCCGATGATTAATGCCGGGGCGTTGGTTGTCACGAGTCTGATCAATGGGCGTTCCGTAAAAGAGCGGCTGGAGCGCCTCCTCGATTTTGTCCGCGAATTGTCGGGCAATCCGGAAATCGGTTATAACGAGCGGGTGGCCGCGTCGGAGTTCGAAACGGCCGATTTGAACCGGGCTTTGTGCTATTTTCTCAAGCAGCACCGGGTCATTGCGGAAGACGTGGAATCGTTGATGGAACTTTATACGAAACAATGCGCAATTGAGATGGACTGCCTGGATTTGGCGAAAATCGGCCTCGTTTTTGCCCATAACGGAACCGATCCGTCCACCGGGAAAAAATTGATACCCTCCGATGTTGCCCGCATTTGCAAAACCTTCATGGTTACTTGCGGAATGTACAATGCTTCCGGGGAGTTTGCCATTAAAATCGGCATTCCCGCCAAAAGCGGCGTTTCCGGCGGGATCTTGGGAGCGGTGCCCGGCAGATTTGGCATCGGCATATTTGGTCCCGCTCTCGATGAAAAGGGAAACAGTATTGCCGGAATCAAACTGCTTGAGCTGATGTCCCGAAATTATCAGTTGAGCATGTTTTAGCCTCCCGCCGGAAGAGTGGGAAGGGAAAAGCCGGGCGCCGGACATCATTTTTGCCGGGGATGACGGCGGAGTACGTCTGTCCAAAGAGACGATCCTTATGGCCGGCCGGGCGCTTTCCTTCCGTTCGGGGGGGGGGGTTCTTTTTGTTTTTGCCGGGGGCCTGCGCCGTACAAAAAATACCCGCGCTGAACTTTTGCTATTGGCTTTTTTTAAAAAGAAAAGGGGAAAGTCCGGACAATTTCTTCTTCGTCAACCGTCCCTGAAGCGGGTTAAAAATCCCCCATGTTTGCTATACTGTTCATTGGCGGGTGCCGGCGTCAAATTCGAAGCGCCCGCACCAATCATAAAAAAGGAGCCAAAAACTTTGGAGATAAAAATTTTATACGAGGACAACCATTTGCTTGTGGTTGAAAAGCCGGTGAATGTTCCGGTTCAGGAGGATGCGTCGGGGGACAAGGATTTGCTGACGATTTTAAAAGAGGATTTGAAAGTACGCTATCAAAAGCCGGGAAATGTGTTTTTGGGGCTTGTCCACCGTCTTGACCGGCCCGTCGGGGGTGTGATCGTTTTTGCGAAAACGTCCAAGGCCGCTTCCCGCTTGTCCGATTCTTTGCGCAAACAGGATTTTGACCGCGGCTATTTGGCCGTTGTCCGCGGTGTGCCTCCGGAGAAACACGCCGTGTTGGAACATTATTTAAAAAAAGACCGCCGAAAAAACCAAGTGTTTGTGGTGCCTCCCCGGGAAAAAGGCGCCAAATATGCCAAGCTGGAGTATGAGGTTTTGGCCTCCGCCGCCGGGTTGAGTTTGCTCCGCGTCAAACTGTACACGGGGCGTTCCCACCAAATCCGTGTCCAGCTTTCCGCCATCGGCTGTCCTTTGTACGGGGATCAAAAATACGGCCAAAAGGTAAACAAACCGGGGCAGCAGCTCGCCTTGTGGGCATACTCTCTCGCATTTTTGCACCCGGTAAAGAAAGAAAAAATGGTTGTGCACTCGCTTCCGCCCGACGCCTATCCTTGGAATATTTGGTCGGAATCCATAAAAAAATGGGCATTTTCATAAAAACAGGGGGTTGTCTGAAAAGGATCCAAGATAGCGTAAAAAATGCAAGCAAGGTGGAGAAGCCGAATCGCGTTTTTCCACTTGCTTGTATTTTTTTCAGGATATTTTTCTGAAATCAGTGGTAAAAAGTGCGTCCGGTCACATCAAGGGCAATCGGTCTTTCCGCAGATTTAGCCATACTCATTCTTTAGACCGCTTTCCTTCCGTTCGGGCAAGTAAGACAATCATTCTTCAATATATTCCAGTTCCTTGCGTTTTTGCTGTCCTTTTGTATGTCCGTGTTTGTTCCTTCAAAGAGTGTTGTTCGGATAAAGTTTGGGCTTTCTCGTCGGTTTTGTCTGGAACGAGGGTTC
>CALKIU010000119.1 GCA_937995745.1 uncultured Bacillaceae bacterium
AACAAATAAAAAAATCCGCCGGAAAAATTGCCCGGGTGCCGGCAATCCGCCGAAGAAAATGTCTGCAAAAACAGAAATATGTATCTTGCTTGCCGTTCTTGATGGTTTCAGAATATCCGCGTCTTTGCTCTGTTTCTGCCGGGAAACTTAAATGAATGCACCCAATTCTATTATATGGGGGAAATATCCTTTGTTCCAATCAGATAGAGGGAAAATTCACGCCGGCTTTTATATGTTTTCGGAAAAATGGTGGGTTTTTCCGGCCGGCATCGGGTTTCGGAACCTTCCGTCTATCTTCACTGCCATGCAAAAGCGGTGTCCGAAAAGCACGGAAGATGCGGGAAGCACGGCGGTGAACAACCGGAAAGAAAAATTTGCAAAAAATCCCTTTCCAGCAGCCGAAATCTCATAAAAAAAAAATTTCCGCTACAATAAATTATATAAAAAGATTTCTGACGGTTGATCCTTTGAGAAAATTTCCCCATAATAAAATTGGCAATCATTCAATGAAGAAAGGGATTTTGCAATGAAGCTTATTTATAAAGGCAAAACAAAAGATGTATTTGAGCTTGAAGACGGCAATTATCTGCTCAAGTTTAAAGATGATATGACGGGAGAAGACGGCGTCTTTGATCCCGGAGCGAACCAGGTCGGACTGACGATCGAAGGAGCGGGCCGGGCCGGCTTGAGGTTGACGAAATACTTTTTTGAAAAACTGGCCGAGAAAAACATTCCGACGCATTATATTGATGCCAATATTGACGATGCGACGATGACCGTCAAACCGGCAAAAATGTTTGGAAAGGGCCTTGAAGTGATTTGCCGCTACCGGGCAGTCGGCAGTTTTTACCGGCGGTACGGTTTGTATGTGGAAGAAGGACAACCCCTTGATGCTTTTGTTGAAGTGACCATTAAAGACGATGAACGCCAGGATCCTCCGATCAGCGAGGACGCATTGGAAATGCTTGGCATTATGTCCAAGGAAGAATATCAAACGCTTAAAGATTTGACGAAAAAAATTGCCGGGTTTGTCAAAGAAGAATTGGCCAAAAAAGGAATCGAACTTTATGATATAAAATTTGAATTCGGCCGTTTGGAAGACGGCACGATTGCCCTGATTGACGAAATTTCCGGCGGCAACATGCGGGCATATAAGGACGGAAAATATGTTGAACCGCTGGAACTGGAAAAATGGATGCTGGATGAATAAATCGTAATTTTGGCAGAACGGTAAAAAGATCTTATTCCAAATGACACCTCTCAGGAGAATTTGGAGTAGGGTCTTTTTTGTTCTTCTGCGAGGATTTTTTACGACGTTTTCCGCCGAAATTTTGAAAAACTATGAAGCAAGTTTTTTCAAACTATGAAAATGGCAAAGGCAGAAAGAGAGAAATTTAATGGAAGATATCCGCGGCGGGCACGGTGATTTCCCGGCAACAAGGAGACGCAATTTTCACTATCAGACAAAAAAGTTTTTAAATTTACATTAAAAAATATTTTAGAAAAATAATGAATAAAATGATATAATAGGAAATAAATGTAACATTTGATTGGCCGCCGGGGGCGGGCGCCAATCGTCCGGGCGGCCGACAAAGAAGGAGATGATGAAAATGCCTTTATTAAATAAAGGTGTTACCATGCTCCATTTCGACGAAACATATTATTTGCAAAAAGCTCTCAGCCGGTACGCCCACGAAAATATCGATTTTTTCCGGCTGCAAGAGGCCAATTTATATTGCGGGCAAAGGACGTTTCAGACGATTAGTGCGCGTCTCCGCGAAAGAAAAAGAAAAGGGATTACCTTTATCGGTAGCGGAAACTATCATTATGTGAGTTATATACTCTTGCAGGAAATCGATCATCCTTTTACTCTAGTATTATTTGACAATCACACTGATCTTGCTGTGGAACAGCAGGAAAAAGCCCTTCTCTCATGCGGATCGTGGGTGAGTTTTGCTTTGGCCAGCATACCGAATTTGAAGCATGTCATCATCATCGGTCCGACCTCAGTACAGTCTCATCAAAAACAAATCTCCCGTGTAGCCATTTATCCGTTTGACGGAAAACACAGCCACTCATTAAAATCTATCATTTCGTCCATTGACACCGACTATATTTATATCAGTATCGACAAAGACGTACTTAATATTTTCGAAGTGGAAACGAATTGGGATCAGGGAGCCATGGATCTGGAAACTTTGATTCAGTACTTGCAATCTCTGTTGCGAACAAAAAATGTCGCCGGAGTCGATATTTGCGGAGAGACAAAAATAACTCCGCACACTTATTTGTTGCCTGATTCACAGAGAACCATCAAGAAAAATGAACAAGCCAATCTGAAAATATTGCAGGAATGCCTTACTGCCTGAGGAAGACTGAAGATGCGCGACTTTGGATAAAAAAAGACCAACCTTAAAGGTTGGCCAGTGTGGCAAATCATTTATTTCAACTGTTTCTGGAGGGAAACAGGAGTTTATATTTCTTTCCAAACTTCATCGTAAATATCGCTGTCCCAATATTCAATTTTGATTTCTCCCATGTCGGCTAAATTTCTGTCCTTTTTCTCCTTAAAATGTTCGAGAAAATAGAGAAGTTCTTCAATTTCCTCCTCGGGCATTTCATTTATCCAGTTGAGCAATCTTTCTCTTGCCGTTGTCATGGCAATCACTCCTGTGCATTTATTTTACTGTCCTGTCCATCTTTTGCAGGCCGGGAAAGCGGCCCCGGCTTGCGGAAGACATTGACAGTTCGCTGCCGGCAAAGACTGAGGAAACAAAAAAGGCTGTAATTTAATATATGCGTTTTAAGTTGTTCTTTAAACAGTTTTTTAAATTTTCAAGCTTTTTTCGTTAAATCCATTTTAGCATTATTCCAGTTGATTGTGATTAAATTAACATAATGTTAAAAAAGTTGTTAAAAACCGTTTAAACGAAACTAAAAATCTTAACATTGTCTTGACATTTTCAAGAAAGGTTCTGAAAATCTCCGTCTTACAATGAAGATGAAAGGACAAAAGCGAGGAGGAAGACGGATGAGGAAAAGAACCTTTCTTGTCGTATTCGCAGTATTGGCGCTGTTCATTTCCGGCTTTGCTTTCTTGAATGCCAGCGGCCAAGCGGGACAAAAGCTTCAACCGGAAGCGGTGAAACCCGGGGAAAACATGGCCGTAATGAAGACTGATGCAAGGGCGGATGCGGAAACGGAAGAAGTTCCTGCCCCCGCGGATCAAGGAGTTGGAGTGAAACCGGGGTTCAGGGAAAATGCAAATGACGGTTGGATTTGCCCGATTTCAGGTTTGCCCGCCGGCAGCGGTGCGGCAGGTATATGCCGGAATTTTACCGGGACGATGATGGACATGATTGCCGAAGAGCTGGGAATGACATGGGTGGAGCTCCGCGCGGAACGGTTTGCCGGCAAATCTTTGGGCACCATTGCAGAGGAAAAAGGAATGTCATTGGAAGAACTCAAAGCCTCAATTATGAAAAACCGGGAAAAAGTCCTTGAAGAATTGGTCAAGGATGGAACAATTTCGGAAGCCGAAAAACAGGCCCTGGTACAACTCATGGAAAGCCGTCTCGAAACGGCGATGGAAAGATTTGAAACGGCGCCGGCAAACGGACGGGGATTGGGAGAGATGAAAGGATACGGCCGTCCGGGCGCGGACGATGATCAATCGTTCCGGCAAAACCGCCGCGGCAATTGTTTCCGCTGACCGGGGTACAAGGCATTTTGACAGGTTTCGGCCTTGTAGCCTTTGACTCTCCCGCCGCGGCAGGTTTTCCGCTTTTTCCTCTTTTTTTCCCAGCGAGAAAGTTCCCTGTTTTTTGAAAGCAGCCGTTCTTAACCTTTTACAGGGCGTTTCATTGGTATAATAAAAATATAAAATGTTATTGCAATATAATTCGATTTTTGGTTGATATTGTTTCGCCGCCGTTTTTTCCTGATATTGAAGGGCGAAATACCAGGCTGTGCCGGAAGGAATGGGGGACGCGGGCAACATCGTTTCGTTGTTTCTTTCTTCCGGCAGACGGGCCTTTATTTTTCAAACCAAACACCGCTGGTCGCCTGTTTGTTAAGACAAGCAGTTCCGTTTTGTTGTCGTAATTTATTCGGGAAGCGGGAACTGCCGGCGCGCGGTGCGGCTGTTCATCATTGCAGGGAGGAATGAACGTGGGAAAACTAATCGCCGTGGTCGACGATGAAGAAAAGATTCGCGCCATGATTCGGGACTTTTTGCAAAAGGAAGGCTATGAAATTGCGGAAGCGGAGAACGGGGCCGAAGCGGTGGAACTTGTCGCAAACATGAGGATTGACCTCGTTCTTCTTGATATTATGCTTCCGGAAAAAGACGGCTATGAGGTATTAAGGGAGATAAGGACGATTAATAAAAGAATTCCGGTAATCATGCTGACCGCCAAAGCGGAAGAAATTGACAAGTTGCTCGGGCTGGAAATGGGCGCGGATGATTATATTACGAAGCCGTTCAGCATGAGGGAATTGGCCGCCAGAATCAAGGCCGTCCTGAGGCGCGCTTCTTTTCACGACGAGGGCGCTGATGAGGATGAAATACTCGTCCGGGGGGCGCTCGAAATAAACTTGGACGCCTATGAAGTGCGGCTTGATGGGGAGCCGGTCAACCTGACCCCGACGGAATTCAAAATATTGGCGGCTCTTGCCGAAAAGCCCGGCCGCGTGTTCAGCCGTCTGCAATTGATGGAGCGGGCCATGGGCGGGGCATTTGTCCATTACGAACGTTCCATCGATACCCATGTCAGCAATTTGCGCAAAAAGATTGAAAAAGATCCGGCCAATCCGGAATACATTCATACGGTGTACGGCATTGGCTACCGGTTTGGTGAAAGGGAATGAAACTGCAAACGAAATTAATCTTGTCTTTCACCGCAGTCGTTCTTTTGATGGCGCTTGTCGCTTCTTTTTTCCTGCAAGCAAAAATTGAAAATTCTTTTGAAAACTATTTGGAAAAAAGCAATATCGGATTCATCAACAATGTCAAATCGTTTTTGGAGGATTATTACGCAACCAACGGTTCTTTCGCAGGGCTCCAAGAAGTATTGACAGACGGCCAAAACAGTTACAACAGCCGTGACGGGGCCATGGGCCGTGGCCGCGGAAAAATGATGGCCGGACGGGGAATGATGATGCAAGGCGCTCATTCCCGTTATGAGATTTTGGTGGCTGATGAGAATGGGGTCGTTATAGCCGATACAAAGGGCGAAAAAATCGGCGAATCGGCAGCCGGTTTGAAAGGAATCCGGGAATCGCTGGCCGTCAACGGACAGCATGTCGGGACGGCGCTTTTTTATGAATACAAGCTTCAGCAACTGGAAGAAGAGTATTTGCAAGCGGCGAAAAACGCCATCCTCTTTGGCACATTGCTTGCGACGGGACTGGCCGTTTTTATCAGCATCTGGATAGCAAAAAGCATCACCCGCCCCCTCCGGAAATTGATGCGGGGCATCAAACAATTGGCGCGGGACGGGGAGGCGGAACCGGTGCAAATTGCAAGCGGCGATGAATTTCAGGAACTGGGTGAAGCTTTTAATCACATGTCCGCCCAGTTGGCCCGTCAAGAAGAAATAAGACGGTCGCTTGTGGCAGACGTCGCCCATGAACTGCGGACCCCGTTGACCATTTTGCAAGGGAAACTGGAATCGATACAGGAAGGGGCTGCCGAACCGTCGGAACAAGTGATTTTGGAGTTGACCGATGAAGTATACCGGCTAAAAAGGCTTGTCCAGGATCTTCAGCAGCTCAGCCTCGCCGAAGCGGGAAAACTGCCCCTCCATAAAAAGACGATCAATGTAAAGGACTTTGTATCCAAAGTCTGCGGAAATCTTCACTGGCTGGCCGAGGAAAAAAACATCACTTTAAGTTATGAGGATGTGCCCGCCCGGGTGGAATTTCCCATCGACCCGGACAGGATGACCCAAGTGCTCGTCAATTTGATTGGCAATGCCCTGCGGCATACGCCGGCCGGGGGACGCGTCGATGTTTCCGCCGAAAAACAGGACGGCTATTTGCGGCTGCACATTGCCGATACGGGACCGGGAATACCGGAGGAAGATTTGCCTTTTATATTTGAACGCTTTTATAAAAGAGACCCGTCCCGCTCGCGCAAAGATGGCGGCACGGGGCTCGGCTTGTCTATCGCAAAGGGGTTTGTGGAAGCGCACGGCGGCTCTGTCACGGTGAAGAGCAAGCTTGGGCATGGCACCGTTTTCACGATTTCACTTCCCCTCGATGGAGCGGGGCAGAAATCATAATGAGGGAACGCCGCGCCTGTTGCAGGCTTCATGAGCGAATGCGCCGATAAATTGTGATTTTCGCGGACATATTTGAAATTGCGCCGGACAAAAAGGCGTAAAATTCATTTTTGGTCAAAGCGCGGGAGGCAACCAGCCCCGCACACCGGGCCAAGACATGATTCTTTTAAATATTTGCAAAGACATATTATTCGCATTCTCACCCGAAGTTCGGAATAATGATAGATAGGGATATATAGAAAAAGGTGCATGGTTTATGAGCGGTTACGATTTTACGCACGGGAGCATTTTTAAACATCTCGTCTTTTTTTCTGCACCCATTATGCTGACCAACCTTTTGCAAACCTCCTATCAATTTATTGACAGTCTTTGGGTGGGAAATCTGTTGGGAGCGGAAGCGTTGGGAGCTGTGGCCGTATCAAGTACGGTCATTTTCACCGTGCTTTCTTTCATTATCGGCATCAATAACGCCACATTGACGATTCTTTCCCAGCAAAAAGGGAGAAAAGACGAGGAAGGGCTACGGACGTATTTAAACGCTTTCGTCGTGATCCTCGCCGTGCTGGCGTTGATTCTCGGGACGGCCGGCTATTTTTTGTCAGGGCTGATTTTGCAATGGATGGGCACCCCCGAGAATATGCTTCCCGGGGGAACTGTTTATTTGCAAATCCATTTTCTTGGGATCGTCTTTCTGATAGGTTATAATTTTGTTTCCACTGTTTTGCGGGCGCTGGGCGACAGCAAGACGCCGGTCCGGATCGTTCTTGCGGCCGTCATATTGAATACCGTGCTTGATCCGCTCTTCATAGCGGGGCTCGGCTTGGGAATAGCGGGGGCTGCGGCGGCCACGCTCGTTTCGCAGGGGGCCGCCTTTTTGCTCGGTTTATGGATTGTTTTGCAAAGAAAATTGGCGCCGTTTTCGATTCCTTGGATTCCGGCGGGCAAAGAAGTCCGTCTGATTTTAAAATTGGGCATTCCCGCCGGATTGCAAATGATGGTGATTTCCGCCGGCGTGATGGCCATCATGAGTGTCGTCAACTCATTTGGAAGTGATGTGGTCGCCGGTTACGGGGCGGCGCAGCGGCTTGACAGTTTGATCATGCTCCCGGCCAGCGCGCTGGGAACGGCGGTCAACAGCATGGCGGGGCAGAATATCGGCGCCAACCAGTGGGACAGGGTACGGAAAATCGGTCTGTACGGGGTTCTTTATAATCTTGCCATTATGTTTTCCATCGCCGTGGTCGTCTTTCTCTCCGCCCGTTACGGAATTCAAATGTTCATCCGGGAGGAGGAAGCCGTCCGTTTCGGCGCGGAATATTTGCAGATTATCGCCTTTATGTACCCCTTTTTGGGTATCAATTTTGTGTTGAACGGGATTGTCCGTGCGTCCGGGGCGATGTTTCAAGTATTGGTGCTCAATTTTGTTTCTTTTTGGATTCTCCGCTTCCCGCTGACATATTTATTGTCAGGCATTTTTGGCGAAATCGGCATCGCTTACGGCGTCGGCGTCAGTTTCATGATTAGCAGCATGATTTCCTTTCTTTATTACCGCTACGGCAAATGGCGGAAAAAAGAGCTCTTCGAAGCCTCCTCCGTTTGATTTTGAAAAAGCCGGTTTGCCGGTACGGACGGCTCTCCGGGCGGGGAAAACGTTTATCATAACGGCCGGCGTTTTGCCCCCCTGTCCGCTGTATAGGGAGGCGGTGTGTCATTTTTCACACAACAGGGGGCGTTAAGGGAAGGCTGCGCACGATTGCCGGCCGGCCCGGTCACCGGGGCGGCGGCAAAATGAAACATAAAAAAGAGGAGAAAACAAACCGTGTTTCTCCTCTTTTTTCAGCAAGGTTTCCGGGCCGGGAATTTCCGGCCTTTTCCATTTATTTATCAATTAAATAGTGCTGGATGGAGCGCAGCGCTTGCTGCAAGTCTGACATCGTTTTCAATTCATCGTCCACTTCAATGCCCAGTTCGATCATCGTGTCGGCGATTTCCGGACTGATGCCCGTCAAGATTGTGGAGCAGCCCAACAGCTTGATTCCTTTGACGATTTTAAACAGATGGTTGACGACCGCTGTGTCAATGAACGGCACTCCGGAGATGTCGATGATGAGTTGTTCCGCTTTCAGTTCTTTTACGCGGAGCAGCGTTTTTTCGCGGATTTTTTTGGCGCGGTACGTGTCCACATTTCCGACGACCGGCAGAATGGCGACCCGTTCCGTAATCGGGATAATGGGCACGGACAATTCGTCCACTGTCTCCCGGTGGCTTTTCAACAATTCTTCTTTATAATTCACATAATAAGCCGTGTAGGCATCGATATAAATGTCAATGATATCGTTTACAGTCCGTTCGAGAATAAAGAACTCGTCCATCGACAATTTTTCATTGGATTCAATGTAAAAGGTTTTGATCGCATTCCAAATGATGCCGCGGCTCGATTGGAACAATTCCCAGGCGAGATGCATCGGGAATTCTATTTTGGCGCTTTTCACTCCCCTTTCCCGGGCCACATCCATAATCGCTTCTGTTCTGACTTCCACTATGTTTTGGGCGACGAGCTTGATGATCGGGTTCCCGTCTTTTCTGTACGGTTCAAACTCGTCGTTTTCTTTCAGCACGGAGACGAGATAAGGCTTGTTCGTTTCCATATATTCAAGCCATTCTTCCGTGTAAAACATCAAGTTTTCCTTTAAAAATTTGGACAGCTCCACTCTGGAATCGATTGATTGCATCTCATTTTGCCCTCCTATGTTTTGCGTCGAATGGTCGATTGGTTTCGGGAAGGTGAGGGTGAAGGTGGTTCCGACGCCTTCTTCACTGGTCACGCGTATTTTGCCGTTATTGCTTTGCACGGCATTAAATACTTGGGCCAGCCCCATTCCTTTTCCGTCCCGTTTTAATGTAAAAAAGGGGGTTCCGAGCAGACGGAGTTTGTCTTTTGGAATCCCGACCCCCGAATCGGAAATCGTAATTTGGATTTCCGGACCAAGGTCCCGCTGTTCAATGGAGAGCGTGCCTCCTTTGGACATCGCTTCAATGGCATTTTTAATCAGATTGAACAAGGCTTTTTTAATCTGATCTTTCCGGCCGTAAATGATGGCCGTTTCATTTTCGAACTTTTTGACAACCTGGATATCGTACAGTTGGTTTTGGAACAAGAGGAGAACTGACTCGAGTTCAAAACAAATGTTGAAAGATGTTTTCTTTTCTTGCACAAATTCCGGTTTGGACACGCTCATTAAGTCATTTAAAATTTTGATGGCCCGATCCAATTCGCTTTGCGCGATTTTGGAATATTCCTGGCTGTTCGTCTGCTCCATCAATTGCAGAAATCCTTTGACGGCTGTCAAAGGATTTCGCACTTCGTGGGCAATTCCCGCTGCCATTTCACCGATGGATGACAATAAGTGATTATTCCAGTTATTATGTTCATGAAAATTTTGCAAATTAAAAATATTAAACATGTAAAGATGAATCTTTTTGAGTTTGTCGTCATTAAACGTCCGGTGAAATAAGAAAAAGTACGGATGGGAGTCAATGGTTACCATAAACTCATTTATTTTGCCCATGAAGCACTCATGCAGTTTGGCTTTTATCTCTTTGCATTTGATCCGGTGGAAAATATTTATCGAATCGTTATCATCGGTGAGCAGCTTTTTTCCTTCGGAGTTGACTTTCAATATATTTCCTTCGGGGCTGAGCTCCATGACTCCGTATGTAATTTCGTTGGCAGATGATAGCTTACTCAATGTGATTTGCCTTCCCTTCGTTCAGCCATTTTACGGCCCTTACCTTTGTTCCGACATTGACGGTGCTCGTAATTTCGAATTCATCCATTAAACGTTTCACCCCGGATAATCCCAGTCCCAAGCCCGTTTTTGAGCGGATTTCCGAATTTAAGACTTGTTTGAGATTGGGAATACCGGGACCTTGGTCAACGGCAATAATTTCAATTCCTTTATCAGGTATGACTTTGATGTAAAGTTCTCCCTTTTTGGCGTAATAAACGATGTTCCGAGTCAGTTCCATGATGGCTACAACGAGCTTTGTTTGCTGGCTTTTATTAAAACCGAATTCTTCAGCCACTCTTTTTCCGATTGAACTTGCCAAATATACGTCATCTTCGCATTCAATCACAATTCTGTACAAATTTTCCACGGTTCCTTTTCTTATATTTCCAATGATGATATTTTTCCGACAACATTTTATCACAATTTAGACAAATTTGGGAGATTTTTTCTTAATATTTATAACATTATGTAAAGTATTTAATCTTTTTTTGTGTTTTTGTCGCGCATTTGATCGCTTGCGGAAGAAGAATGTAAGGTTTTTTTTGGAAAAAGGACAGCATACCGGAGAATGGGGGAGGATTTACGAGGATCTTTAAGAATGCCGGCCTGTCGACCCGTCAAATCTTTATTAAAGAAGATAATTGCAAAATATAAGTATATTTCGTGTTTGTTTGGAAAAACTTAAAAAAGCTATAATGGAATACGTTATCAAACAGACGAACTTTGTGCAGGAAACAAAATCTTCTTTCCGGCAACGTGATTTGCAGACCGTCCCGCCATCTTCCCCGTGCATCCCCCAGAATGTTGAAGGTTTTGCTGCCGGTCGTATTTTCTTTAAAAATGTACGCGATTTTCCTGTTGCGCAGGTGGCCTGAATTAAAAAAAGCGGTTGTCCGGTCCGGCAATTTCGGCCGGCTTGCGTCAGTCTGCGCAGGGCGCTTTGTCCCCTTTTATGATGGTTGTATTAGCTGTTGTTCGTGCAAATGGGACTGCAACCGTTCAAATTTTACAGAGGTGAAAATATGAGTGATCCAAAAATCGAAGTCCGGGAAGTGACAAAAATTTTCGGAAAAAATCCGCAGCTCGCCATGAAGCTCTTGAATGAAGGAAAAAGCAAAAAAGAGATTTTAAAAGAAACCGGCATGACTGTCGGGGTGAATAAAGCTTCCTTTAAAGTCCGGGAAGGGGAAATCTTTGTCATCATGGGCTTGTCCGGGAGCGGAAAATCCACGCTCGTCCGGATGCTGAACCGGCTGATTGAACCGGATGCCGGCCAAGTGCTCATAGACGGGCAAGACATTGTCAAAATGAATCCGGCGCAGTTGAGGGAAGTGCGGAGAACAAAAATCGGCATGGTTTTTCAGCGGTTTGCCCTCTTTCCCCACCGCACCGTGTTGAGCAATACGGAATACGGGCTGGAAATCCAAGGGGCAGATAAAAAGGAACAGCGAGAAAAAGCCATGCGTGCCTTGAGACTCGTCGGTCTGGAAGGGTATGAAAACAGCTATCCCGAAGAACTGAGCGGCGGGATGCAGCAGCGAGTCGGCCTGGCCAGGGCTCTTGCCAACGATCCGGATGTTTTGTTGATGGACGAAGCGTTCAGTGCTTTGGACCCGTTGATTCGCAAGGATATGCAGAACGAATTGCTCACTCTCCAAGAAAAAATGGAGAAAACGATCATTTTCATTACCCATGACCTTGACGAAGCCCTGCGCCTTGGCGACCGGATCGCGCTTATGAAAGACGGCTCGATCGTGCAGATCGGCACGCCGGAGGAAATTTTGATCAATCCGGCCAACCAATATGTGGAGCGGTTTGTCGAAGACGTGGACGTTTCCAAAGTGCTGACCGCCGGCCACATCATGAAAAAACCGGAACGGATTGTGTACGATCGCGGTCCGCGGGTGGCATTAAAAATCATGAAAAATGCCGGAATTTCCAGTGTATATATCGTCGACCACCGTCAGAGACTGATGGGCGCTGTGACCGCGCAAGCCGCCAGCGAGGCGATCCAAAGCGGCAAGTCGCTTGCAGAAGTGATGGTCCGCAACATTCAAACGGTCACCCCGGATACGTTGATTTCGGACATCATCGAAATGGTTGCCCAGGCGGAATTGCCGGTGGCCGTTGTCGACGGGGAAAACCGCCTGGAAGGTATTCTAGTCCGCGGAGCGGTATTGGCGGCTTTGGCCGGCGGGGATTTGCAAGTGAACGGAAGCGGGGTGAAACATCATGTATATCCCGAAAATTCCGTTAGCTGATTGGATTGATTCCGGTGTGGATTTTCTCGTCGTGAAATTCGGACTGTTTTTTGATTTTATTTCTTTCTGTCTCTCCTGGTTTGTGGACCTTTTTGTTTTGGCGCTCGGGGCTGTTCACCCTCTTCTCCTCATTGCCGCCATTGCGTTGATTGCTTATGCGTTGAGCAGTTGGAAAGCGGCCCTTTTTACAGCGGCCGGCCTTCTTTTAATTTATAATCTCGGTTATTGGACCGGAATGATCGATACGCTCGCGCTCGTGCTCACATCCGTGGTCATTTCGATCATAGTCGGCGTTCCGGTCGGAATTTGGATGTCGCAGAGTGATGGGGCACAGAGGGTGATCACGCCCGTCTTGGATTTCATGCAGACGATGCCGGCTTTTGTCTATTTAATTCCGGCGATTCTTTTCTTTGGAATCGGTCTTGTGCCGGGGATTATTTCTTCGGTGATTTTTGCCATGCCGCCGACGATCCGGCTGACAAATCTCGGCATCCGCCAAGTGCCGGAAGATTTGGTGGAAGCGGCGGATGCGTTTGGTTCGACGGAAATGCAAAAGCTTTTTAAAGTGCAGCTTCCGTTGGCAATGCCGACGATAATGGCGGGTATCAATCAAAGCATCATGCTGTCTCTTTCCATGGTGGTGACCGCTTCCCTCGTCGGTGCACCGGGGATAGGCGCCGATGTGTACCGGGCAGTAACGCAAGTGAAGGTTGGCCTCGGTTTTGAAGCCGGGTTGGCGATCGTGATTTTGGCCATTATTCTCGACCGTCTGTCCCAAAATATCGGTTTAAAACGAAAGAAAAGGAGCGCATAGCCGTGCGGAAAATGCATCTGTTTCTTTTTGCCGTGTTAATCCTGAGCGCAGGGCTTGCGGCATGTGCGAATTACGAAAGAAAAGAAATTATCGGTATAGAGCCGGGGGCGGGAGTGACGCAGGCGACGAGAAAGGCGATGGAGGAATATGAAAATCTCCATAACTGGAGACTGATCGAGTCTTCGTCTGCAGCGATGGCCTCCGAATTGGAAAAAGCGATAAAAAGAAGGAAGCCGATTGTGGTCACAGGCTGGTCTCCCCATTGGAAGTTTGCCAAATTTGATTTGAAATTTTTGGAAGATCCGAAAGGGGTGTACGGAGAAGCGGAAAATATTGAGACGTTTGTCCGCAAAGGCTTAAAGGAGGATCTTCCCGGGGTTTTTACGGTGTTGGACAATTTTTATTGGGAAACGGCCGATATGGAGCAGGTGATGGTTGCGATTTATGAAGGCGCCGAGCCGGAAGAAGCGGCGGAACAGTGGATTAACAATAACAAAGATAAGGTGGCCCGCTGGGTGGAAGGTGCGGAAAAGGGAAACGGGGAAAAAGTGACCCTCGCTTATGTGGCTTGGGATTCGGAAATTGCCAGCACCCATGTGGTCGGCAAAGTGCTTGAGGACTTCGGCTACAAGGTTGATTTAATACAGCTTGATGCAGGACCGATGTATACGGCCGTTGCCAACGGAGATGCGGATGCGACAATTTCCGGTTGGGTGCCGTTGACGCATGCCAGTTACTTGGAAGAGTACGGAGCCCGGCTCGTCGCTCTCGGCCCGAATTTGGAAGGGGCTAAAACCGGATTGGTCGTGCCTTCTTATGTTGAAGCAAATTCAATAGAAGATTTAAAATGAACCTTTTAAGGGCGGATTGGAGGATTGGCGGGGAAGCGCATCCGTTGCGGCGGATGCGTTTTTTTTTGCTTGGACACTGCCATTATGATGGAGAAGGAAAACCCGGATGGTTGGGAAAAATCGCTGAATGGGGCGGCTCGAAGCAATGTCCAAAAAAATCCCCGGAAACCGAAAAGAACTTTATCGATATATGTCAGCACATGAATATATTTTGCAATATTTCATATCATAAAAAGTGTTAAACCGGTCTTATTAGCTGTGATAATTTTGTGAAGAATGGCATCATTTTATTTTTTTTGCTTATCTGTTTGGGGTACAATGTATATAGAAAGAGAAAGGTTCGGTTAGTAAGTACTTCCCTGACAGGACGAGCAGTTGAAGGATTTGCGGCACAAATATTCGCCAATGTCTGAAGCAATCACCGCTTTGGTGGAAATCAACGTTCTCATGGAGGGGGAGTATATCATGTATATGACGATTCAAGAGGCGGCGGAATATTTGGCAATTCCGGAAACGGAGATCTTGAAACTGATCCAGAGCGGAAAAATTCGTGCTGTTTATGACGGTGAACAATATGTTATCAATATAGACCAATTAAACACATTAAAACAACGGGGATACCTTTTTGATGATTTGTATGACTATTTTTGCGAACCGGTTCCCGATGAAGTCTATTTGCGGGAAGACAGGTGACGGATTGGCATAAATCACGAGGCGTACAGGCGTTTTGCGCTTGTCGCCTCTTTTTTGCTTTTTTCGGTGATTTTGTGAATAAATATTTAAATATTATACTATTTATACAAATTTTTCTTGAAAAATATCGGATTTTGATGTATCCTTTCCGTGGCGGTTTTTTGCGTCGTTTTATATTTTTGTAAAAAAATAATTTTCCCAACCGCATTTATGACATGAGGTGAAATTATGAGCGATTTTTTCACAAAGGCAATAGAAAAACAGCAGCGTTCCGCTGATTTTTCCATAATAAATTATGCAAAATTCATTGTTCCATCGCTTATCGGGGTGTTCATGATCTTGACTCCGATCCCTGCATCCGGCGGGGTGACCATTCCTATTGCCTATTTGGCAGGGGTGATCGGCGATGTATTGGGGGAAGTCATTCCGGCCATGGCCGTGGTTTTAATTTCGCTGTCCGTCCTTTTTTCCGTGGCGGCTGTTTTTTTCAAACCGGCTTTGATTATGAAAAATCCGTTTCTTTATAAATTGTTCCATGTCAGCAAATTTTGGCTGACAGTCCGCTTCTTGGGCATGGTTTTCGTCATAATGGCCTATTTTGAAGCGGGCCCGTATGCGGTGCATTCGGCGAATACGGGAGGGCTTTTGCTGTATGATCTGATTCCCATTCTTTTTTCTGTCTTTCTTTTGGCCGGTTTTTTCCTTCCTTTGCTGTTGAATTTCGGATTGATGGAATTTCTCGGCGCCCAGTTGATCAAGGTGATGCGTCCTGTTTTTAAGCTGCCGGGACGGGCCTCTCTTGATTGCATCGCTTCATGGGTCGGGGACGGGACGATCGGCGTGATGCTGACCACCAAACAATATAGGGAAGGATTTTACACTCAGAGAGAAGCGGCCGTGGCGGCCACGACGTTTTCCGTTGTCTCGATCACTTTTACGATCGCCGTTTTGTCATATTTGGATTTGGCTGAGTATTTTCTTCCGTACTATCTCACCATTGTCATCGCCGGGTTTGCCGCGGCTGTGATCATGCCCCGCATCCCGCCTTTGTCAAAGAAACCGGATCTGCCGTGTGAAGGAGTGGAATTAATCAAAGAAGAAGCCATTCCCGATTCGCTTTCGCCTTTGAAATGGGGTCTCAAGCAAGCGTTGGAGCGGGCGGGAAAAAACAGCGGTATTTCCGCCACGGTTAAAGAAGGCTGCCGCAATGTGCTCGATATGTGGCTCGGCGTTCTTCCCCTGGTCATGATGATCGGGACGACCGCTTTGATGATCGCTGAATATACGCCTTTGTTTGCCATTCTTGGCAAGCCGTTTGAACCGTTGCTGGCTCTTTTGCAGGTGCCTGAAGCGGAGAAAGCCGCCCAGACGATGGTCGTCGGTTTTGCGGACATGTTTTTGCCGGCCGTAATCGGAAGCGGGATTGAAAGCGAAATGACGAGATTTGTGATTGCCGGCGTGTCTGTTACCCAATTGATTTATATGTCCGAGCTGGGCGGATTGCTTCTCGGATCCAATCTGCCGTTAAAAATAAAAGACTTGATTCTCATTTTCTTGCTCCGCACGGTGATTACTTTGCCGATCATTGTGGCGGCGGGTCATCTGTTGTTTTAGATATCCCGGCGGCTTTTGTTTCGAAAGTTCCGCCGGACCGGTTTTAAAACCGAATATGAAAATGTCCGCAAAATTTAAATGAGTCTGTTTCGTTGACAGGCTCATTTTTTATTGCAAAAAAAGCGCGGCAAAACATCTTTGCAAATTTTGGCGAATTCTGCGGCCGCCCTCAGCGGGAGATAGAAAGAGGAAGTTTTTGAAAAATCAGACGAATTTCATTTGCGTTCGATATTTTTCCGGGCACATAATCACAGTTCTGCATTGTTGTCCAAGACGGTATAAAGAGAATAACCGGGTGCGGCAGCGGTTAAACGTTTATAAAACATTTCTTTTTTAAAATAGTTTGACTTTATTTATAATAAAGAGTGTTCATATATTTTTGAGAAACAAACGTGTACACGATTTTCGGCGCAACAGACAAAAATTTCAATCCAGCCATGCGAAACGCTGCCTAATTTGTCGAATAAAGAAACATTCGACAACTCTCAAAATTAGTAAACTGTGGGAATAAGAGGCAAACCTCTTGAAAGAATTGAAAGTTTATTTTATTAAAAAATTTGTTTTTTTATAGAAGATTCTGTACATTAAGTGTAGAATAATTTTTAAAGGATTCTTGACGGCAAGGGAGGTGCAACATGTTTGCAAGATTTTCTGACTTACTCTTCCTTTCTGAATGTCATCGGGGATTTGTTTTCTGACGAAATATCGATCGCTGTCTCAAATACGAAGGAATATATTTTTTACCGGCCGAGCAAGCGGATAGACTTGAAAATCAAGCCCGGGGACCCGGTGAAAGAGGGCACGATCGCCTATAAAGCGCTCGCTTCCAAACAAAAGGTTTCCGAATTCATCAACAGGGATGTTTTTGGCGTACCGTACCACGGTGTGGCTGTCCCTTTTTTACAAGGCAATGAATTGCTGGGATGCGTGACGGCCATATATCCGGCTTTAACGGACGGCAAAGCGGTTGTCACCGTAAAAACGCCGGATGGCTGGGTGCCGATTCCTTATTCTGATGTCATGTATTTGGAAGCGAAAAACCGCAAAACCCATGTTCACGGCTTGCAAACTTCGGGAACCCACAAATATTCATTGCAGGAATTTGAATGCATCTTGCCAGTGGATTCTTTTATTCGCTGCCATCGCTCATATATCGTGAATGTCAATCATATTAAAGAGATTTACCCTGACACTCACTCTACTTTCCAATTATTGATGAAAAACGGCGACATGATTTCGGTCAGCCAATCATACTCCAGCTATTTCAGAAAACTGCTGGCTTTTTAACGAATATTCTGTCTTGTGTCCAAAAATGTCTTTTTTGGTCAAAAAAAAGAGAAATTTGTCTGAATATTATAATTTTCAAAAAATAATGAGTTAAAATATTTTTTAAGTTTTTATCACTTTTTTAAAATCAGTTTGGATGTTTAGAATTAATAGAAAGAGAGGGACGGATGGGATATGGAAAAAGAACTGCATCGCATTCGAAATAAACAACTATGGGACAAAGTCGTTTCAGCGGAAGAGGCCGCATCTTGGATTAAGGATGGAGACACGATCGGAATCAGCGGTTTCGCAATCGGAGGAACAGCAAAAGCGGTTCCGCGAGCATTGGCAAAAAGGGCTGAAAAAGAAGAATTTAAAATCAATTTTTACACAGGCGCTTCCCTTGGTTCAAATATAGACTCCCTAATGGCAGAAGCCGGCATTGTGAAAAAGAGAATGCCCTATCAAAGCGAAAAACCCATGCGGAATAAAATTAACAGCGGCGAGATTCTTTATGTGGACCAACACCTTTCACACTGTGCAGACTGGCTGCGCACAGGCGTATGGGGCGATATTGATTACGCCATTATTGAAGCGGTTGCAATCACGGAAGATAACATGATCATCCCGACAGGTTCTCTCGGAAACTCTCCGTCGTTTGTGCAGCAAGCGAAAAACGTGATTGTGGAAATCAACACGGCCATGCCTGAGTCCATGGAAGGAATCCATGACGTGTATATTCCTGAACCGCAAGGAGAGCGTACTCCGTACCAAATTACTCATCCCGGAGACCGGATTGGAACGGTCGGCATTCCTGTAGATCCGGAAAAAATCAAAGGAATCGTGTTCCTGCATGAATCTGATACAGGCGCTCCGTTGGTTGCTCCTGACGAAGAAACACAAATGATGGCCAACCATCTGATGAGATTCCTTCGTGAGGAAGTAAAAGCGGGACGCTTGCCGAAGCAGCTGCCTCCGCTTCAATCCGGGGTTGGAGCTGTGGCGAACGCGGTTCTGTACGGAATGCTGGATTCCGAATTTGAGAATTTGACCATGTATACGGAAGTTTTGCAAGATGCCGTGGTGGATTTAATAGAAGCCGGAAAAGTAACGGTTGCTTCATCTTGCTCATTGACATTGTCAGATGAGAAGAGAGAGTATTTGTATGCCAACTTTGAAAAATTCAAGGACAGCATCATTTTGCGTCCGCAAGAAATATCCAACCACTCGGAAGTGATCCGCCGTCTCGGTGTCATTTCCATGAATACGGCCTTAGAGGTTGACATTTATGGAAACGTTAACTCCACGCACGTTGCGGGAACAAAAATGATGAACGGAATCGGCGGTTCGGGAGACTTTGCGAGAAACGCCCGCTTGGCGATCTTTGTTACGAAATCTACGGCTAAAAACGGAGACATCTCCAGTATCGTGCCGTTCTGTTCCCATATCGACCATACAGAACACGACGTTGATGTCATCGTCACCGAGCAAGGCTATGCCGATTTGCGCGGCCTTTCTCCGAGAGAGCGCGCCGAAGCCATTATTGAAAACTGCGCTCACCCGAAATATAAGCAGCAGTTGTGGAACTATTATCTCGAGGCGCTCTCAAGAGGCGGGCATACTCCGCACGTTATTGAAAAAGCATTTTCCTTCCACGAAAATCTTATTAAACATGGTACGATGCTCATGTCTTCCGAAGAAGAAGAAACAAAAACAAAATAAGCGGTTAAATATGATAGATGGCCCACCGGTGTTCTCCGCCGGTGGTTTTTTTTCGGAAAATTTTCAGGGCGGCCGGAAGAAAATCATGAACATGAGGGCAGGCAGGGAGGGAATATTTTGCAGTTTCAAAAAGGGCATAAATACGCGTTTTTTTCAAAAATTAATGGCAAAGCCGTTTTTTTCTCTCCATGCAAATCAGAAAAATCCTGCCAAAATAATTATTGAAATAAAAGGAAAAAACAGTCACTGTATATCTTTGTGCGTTGACAATCGTCAAGACGTTGCCGAAAAACCACGATTTTTCTCGAACGCGGCAATTCTGTACGGAAAAAGAGGGAGATGGATAAATATTTTAAAATAATAGTTTTCTATTGCATAAACAAACACACAAAGGTATAATAATAAATAATTTCAAGTCAAATGCCTGCTAATCAGCATAGAAACAGGGATTTTATTGCATAAAAATAAAAAGTTGGAGGAATAAAGATGAAGAAACGCTTGAAATTGGTTCTTTTCATGATATTGGGACTTGTGCTCGTTCTTGCCGGCTGCGGGCAGGGCGATTCAGACGACAGCGCCGGTACCGGTGATGCGGACGGTAAGAAAAAATTAAAAGTTGTTACAAACGCAGACTTCAAGCCGATGGAATATAGGGAAAAAGGCCAAGTTGTCGGTTTTGACGTCGATTTGATTAAAGCGGTTGCCGCGGAAGCAGGTTATGATGTGGAGGTCAAACATACCGGCTGGGAAGCAATGTTTACGGAATTGGAAAACGGTATGGCCGATTTGGCCATTGCCGCAATTACAATAACGGATGAAAGAAAAGAGACTTATGATTTCTCCGTTCCTTATTATGAAGCGGTCAACAAAATCCTCGTCAAAGAGGACAGCGACGTTAAGAGCGGCGAAGACTTAAAAGGCAAAATCATTGCCGTGCAAGTGGAAACAACCGGCCAGTATGCCGCTGAAAGCATCCTCGGGGAAAATAGCCCGAACATTAAAAAGATGGAAGATATTAACCTCGCCATTCAAGAACTACTGAAAAACGGAGCCGATGCGGTCATTGCCGACAACGCCGTAGTTGACGCTTATATCAAGAACAATCCGGAGAAAAAATTGAAAGTCATTCCTGAAGAAAGTTTTGAGTCGGAGTATTACGGAATTGCATTTCCGAAAGGAAGTGCGTTGAAAGCCGAGTTCGATGAAGCATTGAACAAGATTTTTGATAACGGCACATATGCAAAAATCTACAAAGAATGGTTTGGCCAAGAGCCGGATATTGAACATTTGAAGTCGATGCAATAATGGTTTATCCGGAAAGGCTGCCCCGGAAAGGGGAAACATTCCGCCGCTTGCTGCCCGGGACAGTTCTTCACAGCGGCGGAAACCGCCCCCTTGCAAGGGACGGCTTTTTTTGTGAACTTCAGATACGCTGAAAGCAGAAAATCTATTGCACAATGATTTGACCATGTCGCGAAATGAGTAAAAAAACAAAGAAATCTTGTCCGCTGCCGGTGACAGCAGTCGCTGGAAAAATTCGGCAGCAGTTTCAGATAAAGAGGTGAAATCGATTTATGGGGGATGAAATGTTAACATTGTCCGGCGGGCTGCTGGAAAAGATGGCTTCATCCACCGGTTTTCGTTTTGATTTAATCGGTGAATATATGCCGCTGTTCTTAAAAGGAACATTGTACACAATCGGCATTTCCCTGTTTTCCATTTTTATTGGCTTAATTCTTGGTCTTTTTATCGGGTTGGGAGAGTTGATTCGCAATAAATTATTAAGTTTTCCGTTCAAGGCCTATGTGGCTTTTATCAGGGGAACGCCGTTTTTTGTGCAAATCCTCATTGTCCATTTCGGAGTTATCCCGATTTTTCTCGGCACGACGAACGGAGTGGTTGCCGGTATTGTGGCCCTGTCATTGAACTCGGCCGCTTATATTGCGGAAATTTTCCGCGCCGGCATCCAATCGATTGACAGAGGGCAGATGGAAGCGGCCCGTTCGCTTGGGATGACCCATGCGCAGGCGATGAGATACGTCATTTTGCCCCAGGCTTTTAAGAGAATGATCCCGCCGCTCGGCAATGAATTTATTACATTGATCAAGGAATCTTCCTTGACGGCGGTGATTGCCGTTCCGGAAATTATGTACTGGGCCCGCGCCTTCAACGGCGAGTACTACCGCGTATGGGAACCGTATTTGATGGCGGCAGTCATTTACTTTATTTTGACATTCACATTAAGCTACCTGTTGAGTCATCTTGAAAAGAGGTTGGCGACCGATGATCAGAGTTGAAAATTTAAAGAAAAGTTTCGGAAACAACGAAGTGCTGAAAGATATCAGTCTGACGATTAAACCGCAGGAAGTGGTTGTCGTGATCGGTCCGTCCGGTTCGGGCAAGTCAACGTTTCTGCGCTGCCTGAACTTATTGGAAACGATCACCGACGGGAAAATTTATATTGAAGGTGTCGACATTACCGATAAGAAAACGGATATTAACAAAATCCGCGCCGAAGTGGGCATGGTTTTCCAACAGTTTAATCTTTTTCCCCATAAGACCGTGCTGGAAAACATCATCCTTGCGCCGATGAAAGTGAAAAAGATGGATCGGGAAACGGCCGTGAAAAAAGCGCGGGAATTGCTGAGAAAAGTCGGTTTATCGGAAAAGGAAAATTGCTATCCCGATTCTTTATCGGGCGGACAGAAACAACGGGTGGCCATTGCCCGCGCGCTGGCAATGGAGCCGAAAATCATGCTGTTTGACGAACCGACTTCCGCTTTGGACCCGGAAATGGTCGGGGAAGTGCTCGAAGTCATGAAACAGTTGGCCAAAGAAGGAATGACGATGGTCGTCGTCACCCATGAAATGGGCTTTGCCCGTGAAGTGGGCGACCGGGTGATCTTTATGGACGGCGGCTATATTGTCGAAGAAAATACGCCGGAGGAATTGTTTAACAATCCTCAGCATGAAAGGACGAAATTGTTTTTAAGCAAAGTTTTATAAAATGCGGCGTCTGCTCTGTTGCTTGTAACCTCTTGCGAAGATCCCCGTCTAAATGGACGGGGTGATTTTATGAAAAAATGGTTTTTCATCTTGGTCTTGGTTTCATTGTTGTTTCTCCCGGCTTGCGAAACATCCGATAATGCAGGCAGTGACGAAGGCATAAAGGAAAATCTCATCTATCATGAAGACAGTGCCGGTTCAGAAGGAGGGCAAATTACGGCCGGAGGTAAGGGAACAAATGAACGGCCGCCTGTAATCGACACGGGAGATCCGGACACGCCCGTCTCCAGTGACGGAAATGCGGCATCGCCTCCGCTCCCGACTCCTTCCGGCAACAGAAGCGCGTCTGTTCCGCCCTACTCCCCCGGTTCGGAAGAGATTAAATATCTGACCGGACAAGGCGTTTATACGGGCATGATCGATCCCCATTCCATTGAAATCATGACAGATGAGGGTCCGCTTGCCTTGCAAATTCAGGAAACGGTGTCCGTCAACTTTGAAAATATGAAACCCGGTGTCAATGTCACTTTTCAATACTATACGTTGGAACAGGGACAAAATATTTTAGTCAGAATCGCGGAAAACAACTAAAACCGGGCTCGTTTCCACTTTGATTGATCCGGCCGGGAACTGCCGCAAAAGGGGAAGTCTGATGAACGGCGCAAAAGGGGCGGCTTCGCCGGGCAAGCAAGGAAGGGCGGGACGAAGAACGAAAAAAGCAGCCCCTGTTGGGACTGCCTGGCGCCCGTTTTACATGGAGTGTTTCGGTTCCTCCTGATGCCGGTGGGCAGCCGACAACAGAATCATGCCGCTCAGGAACAGGAGAGCGCTCGTTGTTACAAAGACGGCCGTGAATCCGAAATGTCCGGAGACAAATCCGCCCAGCATCGGGCCGATCACGTTGCCCAAGAAACGGAGGCTCGTGTTGTATCCCAAGACTTCCCCCTGCATGGCCAACGGCGCTTCCTGCCTTATGTAGGCAATGCGGACAGGCACAATTCCGCCGATAGTCACCCCCAGCAAAAAGCGGACGAGGATGAGCTGCCAAGCACTGGTGACGAATCCTCCCGGCAGATATACGATTGCCGCTCCGATGATAAGAAGAATGAGGACTTTTACATATCCGTACCGGTCGGCAATTTTTCCCCATTGTCTCGACATCATCAGATTGCCGAGTCCGGCCGCGGAAAACGTGAGACCGGAGATGAAGGCGAGATTTTCCGGGCCGTGAATTTCGTACACATACAAAGACAAAATCGGCTGGATGCTGAAATGGGCAATCTGGATGAGCGTGGACAAAAGCAAAACATTCAGAAGCACCGGGTGCTTGAGCAAATGTCTGATCACTTCTTTGCTGGTGTAAGAAGATTTTTCCCCTTTTTTGTCCTGTATCCGGTATTCTTTCGTGGCCAAAACGAGTGCGGCCGAGAGGAAAATGGACATGGCCGTCAACTTAAAGGTCGTGGAAAAGCCGACAAAATCAGCGAGAATCCCGCCGAGCATCGGTCCGAACAAGTGGCCGGTAATGCTTCCCGTCTGTAACGTTCCGAGCACCCTGCCGGCGATGTTCTTCGGCGTCTGTGTGGAAATAAACGCCTGCGACATGGGGATAAACCCGGTAAACACGCCCATGAAGAGGCGCAGGAAAAACAAATGCCAGACAGAGGTGGCAAATCCCATTAAAAAAATGGACAGGCCCATGCCGGATGCGGACAAAATCAGAATTTTCTTCCGCCCGTATTTATCGCCGATTTTTCCCCAAATAGGAGAAAAAATAAACGCGGTAACGAACGTGATTCCAAAAATAAGACCTGACCAATTGTGGACGTAACGCTCGGAAAAATCACCGAACGTTTCAATATATAAAGAAATAAAAGGCAGAACCATCGTGATGCTTCCGCCGACAAGAAAGTTGGCAAACCACAAAATCAGCAAATTCCGTTTGGCAGTGTGTATTTTAAAATTCGTCATATTGTACAAATGGCCTCCTGATTATGATCATATCGGAAAAAGATGAAAGGATAAAGGAATATACTCACCTGCCTAAAAAAATAAATGGGCAAGCTTTCAAAAATTTATATTTTTTCAAAAAACAGCAGGTGTTTCTGTTTACTATGTTTTCATTCCGTGTTACTCTTTATTTGAAGACCAGGGAAGTTATAGAGAGAAATTTTTTTGCAGCGTGTATTTTTTAAGGGGGATATGGATGATTAAAGCAATCTTTTTTGATCTCGATGATACGCTTTTATGGGATCAAAGAAGCGTAAAAGAAGCGTTTGTGGCAACATGCAAAGTGGCTGAGCAAAAATACGGCATTGATCCGGCGCTTCTCGAGGAAGCGGTCCGCAAAGAAGCACGGGAGCTTTACGCTTCTTATGAGATTTATCCGTTTACGCAAATGATCGGTATCAATCCGTTTGAAGGATTGTGGGGTAATTTTTTGGATGATACGGAAGACTTCCGGAAAATGAAAGAGATTGTACCCGAATACCGCCGGGAAGCTTGGACGCGGGGGTTGAAAGCGTTGGGCATTGATGACCCGGCTTTTGGCGCGGAATTGGGAGAGTTGTTCCCGGAAAACCGCCGCAAGCTGCCGTATGTATTTGAGGAAACGTTCCCCGTGCTCGACAGGCTGAAGGAGAAATACCGGCTTCTTTTGTTGACGAACGGTTCGCCGGATTTGCAAACGACAAAATTGAGAATGACGCCGGAACTCGTTCCTTACTTTGAACAAATTGTCATTTCCGGCGCTTTCGGAAAAGGAAAACCGGATCCGGCCATTTTTGAATATGCTTTGTCTCTGATGGGCCTGGATAAAGATGAAGTCATCATGGTGGGAGACAATCTCAACACGGATATATTAGGTTCCAGCCGGACGGGCATCAAAAACGTGTGGATTAACCGCAACGGAAAAGAACGGAACGGCGTCGAACCGGATTATGAGATCCGCAATTTGAATGAACTGTTCCCGATATTGGAGGAACTCAACGGAAAATAAAAGATCACGGAAAAATGCGGATTTTTTGTCGTGAACCGTTTGCTCAGCAAAGCGCAAATCCGGTTTATGCAATAGATGGAGTTTCCGTGGCCGCCTATTTGGGCGGCCTTTTTTCTTTTGTTTGCACAGACAAAATATTGCGTTTCACGGATAATTGCGGATAATGCGGGAATAGCCGCGGATAAATTTGGAAATTCGCGGAAAAGCACGAATTTTCGCGGATAAACGCAAACTTTGCGGATTCCGTGATAAAAGCCGCTGTTTTTTTCTCGCCTTGATAAATGAAAGACAAAATGAAAAGATGCGGCGGCTGTTGCTTTCTGTTCAAGCGGCCCGGTAGTGCGCGACGGAGAGCTTTTTGCATCCGGAAGAGGCCGGGAACGGTTTTTTGTTCCAAAAAAGCAGGTAAATTTGGACAAAAGCGGTTAAAAAAACGGTGAGTTTGTCCAAAAAGCGGGTGAATTTGGACAAA